>NZ_OZ026469.1:0-373593 GCF_964019755.1 Spiroplasma endosymbiont of Polydrusus cervinus | reverse complement strand
CGTAGAAACACTAGACCATATTACTAATATATACAGGTATATCATTTATTTTTATACTTACATCATAATCTCTTTTTTTAGAAAAAGCAAATAAAATAAAAAAAAACAATCCGAGTGAAATTGCTTTTTTAGGGTATCCATGAAGTATAAGATAATATAATACAAAGTATGGTCATATTTATAGGGCTAAACTTGTGCTGTTTATTTTTAATTTGTTATAATTTTATTAACTTTTTATGATTTAGTTTTACAGTATATACTAATAAAGGAGCGTGAACAATAAGATGAAATTATTAGTTGATATTGGTAACACCGCAATTAAATTTGCTATTCTTAATCGGCAAAAAAAAATCATTGTTTTTTTAATAATGTCTAGTCATGAATTAGTGGCGGAAAAAAATTTTCGCCAAAAAATAACTACTGCTTTAAGTAAAATAAATTGTAATTTAACTGATCTTACTTTATTGGCATTGTTATCAGTTAGACCAATGTGAGATGATCTAATTTATCAATTAACGTTAGATTTAAAGATTCCTTTTTATCAAGTTAAAAAAAATTTATTAACCGATCGGTTAATAACAGATATTCCTAATCCTCGTAATCTTGGGGCGGATTTAATTGTTGGCTCTTATGCAACATTAAATTTATTTCCAAAACAAGATGTTATTTTAGTTAATATGGGAACTGTAACAACGATTTCCTTATTAAAACCAGGCATATTATTAGGAACAATTATTATGCCTGGTTTAGAAATATCAGCTGAAGCCTTATTTGAACGGGCTCAATTATTACAAAAATTTGATTTCTCTTATGAGAATGTTATTTTAGGAAAAAATACCAAACAAGCAATCAATATTGGGTTAGTTAATGGTCATTTGTTAGCAATAACTGGCTTTGTTAATCAACTTGCCAGTGAAGTAAGCAAACCACAAGTCATTTTAACAGGGGGCAATGCTGACTACATTAAAAAATTAGTTAATTATCATTATGATAAGGATTTAATTTTTCACGGTTTAGTTGCTATTTTACAAGATAATAACCTAATATAAAAATAGAACCAAAGTCCTATTTTTATATTTTTGAAATATTTTATTAATTGTAAAGTCCACTTAGGTATTTAAATTGTAAATTGTAAATACCAAATCATAAAAAGTTAACTATTAATTTAGTTAACTTTTTTAAGTTAATTTTTAAGTTAATTATAGGAGGTTGAAATTATGCAAATAAAGCAATATTTAATTTTGCGGTCGTTAGTAAAAAAGTATGGTAAAAATATTGTTATTAATACTGTCAATAAGATTGCAAATGATATTGAAATTAAAAAGTAAAGAATAAATTATCCCGCGTAATTTACAATCTTCAATTAACTTTCAATTACTTCCAACTGGTGGTTGTTGTGGTTTGGGTTCTGGTTTATTACTCGCCGTTTTCACTATTATTTGGTTTTTCGCAACTAATTAATGATGTTGTACTTGTTGCTGTTAATCCGATTGCTCCTAAAATATTTAAAAAGGAAAATGGAACAATTAATATTCGAAAAATTGCTAAGCAAATGAATAGAGATTCTAGAACTATTTGGCAAGAGTTAAATATGTTTGATAATATTAATGATTATAATGCTGCAAAAGCACAAAAAATACATGATAAAAATAAAAAACAATGTCGTAAATATTCAATGTTAAATTCACAAGAATTAAGTTATTTTTCTAATGAATATAATAATTTTGGTCGTTCGCCACAAAATATTATTACTTCGTATGAATTACAATATAATGTAAAATTTGGTGTATGTTTTAAAACAATGTATAAATATATTAAATTAGGTTATTTTAATTTAAAAAAAGAAATGTTATATATTAAAAATAAAAAAAGAAAAACAAAAAATAGGGAACAAAATGATAATCGTGGAAAATTACTTAATATTAGAGATTATAAGCAATTTTTAAATGATTATGGAAATGATTTAAGTTTTAGTGGAATTTGAGAAATGGATACTCTTGATTGTGGTAATTTTCATTTGTTAGTTTTAGTAAATCGTAAATCAAAAATACTTTTTTATCATATTTTATTTAGTAAAAAGGCAAGTATTATAGTAGATAGACTGCACCCAAAAGAGTAAGTAAAAAAAAGTCTTTTCTAAACTTTAAAGGAGGTGCATTTTTATATGGCAAGAAAAGGACAAAAATTTAATAAATATACAGCATATTTTCGAAAAATGATAGTACAAGAGGTTAAAAATAATAGTATAAGTTTTATTGCAAAAAAATATCAAATTAATAAAAAAACTGTTGCTTCATGGTATGAAAATTTTAAGAAAGGAATTTTAAACACCAATAAAGGTCCAAAAGAATCATTTGAAAAAAGAGATTTAAACTATTACAAAGTTAGGTATGAATTACTAAAAAAGCTTCATGACTTTTACAATTAAATAAAAGAAAAATTGTATCTTTTATCAAAGAAAACATTAATAAATATCCACTAAATTTATTACTTGATATAACAGATTTAAAGCATAGTTATTGAGATAAATATAAAAATTATTCAAGTAATGGTAAGGATAGCGAATCATTAAAAAATATTGTAAAAGTCTATGAAGAAAATTTAAAACAATTTGGTTATCGTCGAATTACCAAATATTTAAAAGAAGATTATGGCATTATTTATAATGCTAAGAAAGTATTGCGAATTATGAAAGAAAATAATATTCAAGCTGAATATGTAAAGCGTATGCGTAGAAAAATATTAATAAAACAAAATAGAAATAAAAATATAATTAAATATCCTGATTTAGTAAATCGTAATTTTAATGATATTAAAGAAAGATTTTCAATTTTATTTACTGATGTAACTTATTTAATTTGAAATGGTAAAAAACATTATCAATCAACAATACTTGATGGATATACTAAAGAAATTATTGATGTAAAATGATCAAAATTTAATAATAACAAACTTGTACTTGATAATTTAAATGATGCAATTAATAAAATTAAAAAAATAAAAAAAGATTTAAATAAAATAATAATTCATTCAGATCACAGACATCAATATACATCTAAAGATTACAATAGTAAATGTTTAGATAACAAAATTATAATTTCAATGGGTAAAAATTATCATTGTGCAGACAACATTATTATTGAAAGTTTTCATTCATTACTTAAAAAAGGAACAATCCATAATAAAAATTATAAATCTCATAATGAATATATTAATGATGTTAAAAAATGAAATAAATGATATTCAAACCAAAAAGAAAAATATATAATAAATGAAAGTTTGTAAACCTTTTTATTAATACTTACTAAACAGGGGGCAGTCTAGTATATAACCGATAGAGGAAAAGAATTTTATAGATGAAAAACAATAGAAAAACATTTTAAAATAAGAGTTTATTTTTGTGATCCTGGTAAACCTCGCAAGAAAGCATTAGTAGAAAGAATAAATAGAGATATAAGGCGTTGATTGGCTCAAAATGAGCCATTAATTAATATTCGTAGTAGATTAAAATCTATTTTAGATATATTAAATACCAGAATTAGACCTTGCTTGGAAAATTTTACATCAAGACAATATTTTAAAAAAATTTTTTTAAATTAAATTAGTGTTTGTTAAGATTAGTAAAATTTATTTTTTGTTGTGTTTAATTTTATTAACTTTTTATGATTTAGTTTTACAGTATACAAGTTTCAAAAAAAGTAATTTTAAAATTACTTAATTTATTATTTACTCAACAGTTAGAATCTTAACCTTATATGGTTCTTGAATTCCTTTGATTTCAACTAAATCACCAACTTTTTTTCCAATAATTGCTTTCGCAATTGGTGATTCATTTGAAATTGTATTTTCAAAAGGATTTGCTTCAACCACCCCAACAATTTTAAGTTCATATTTTTTATTAATTAATAAATTAGTAAAAAATATGGTACTTCCTAATTTAATAATTCCTGTTTTTGATTTAACTTCTTTAATTTCTTTTGCTTTTGTTAATAATGATTCAATTTCTTTAATTCGCCCTTCAACTTCCGCTTGACGATTACGCGCTGCGTCATAATCAGCATTTTCTGATAAATCTCCTTGGGCACGAGCTTCTTTTAATTCTTCAATAACTTTCGGACGGACAACATTAATTAAATTATCTAATTCTTCTTGTAAGTCTTTAATTCCCTCTTTAGTTAACAAAATTTCTTCATTCATTGTGTTCTCACCGTTCTTCTCTGTTTTTAAATTACAATAATGTATACTGCAAAACTAAATGATAAAAAGTTAATAAAATTATAACAAATTAAAAATAAAAAACAATAATCACAAAAAATAGTAAATTAAAAATATTGTTTTTAATATTTATTTTTAAAATTATAAAATTAAACACAACAAAAAATAAATTTTACTAATCTTAACAAACACTAATTTAATTTAAAAAAATTTTTTAAAATATTGTCTTGATGTAAAATTTTCCAAGCAAGGTCTAATTCTGGTATTTAATATATCTAAAATAGATTTTAATCTACTACGAATATTAATTAATGGCTCATTTTGAGCCAATCAACGCCTTATATCTCTATTTATTCTTTCTACTAATGCTTTCTTGCGAGGTTTACCAGGATCACAAAAATAAACTCTTATTTTAAAATGTTTTTCTATTGTTTTTCATCTATAAAATTCTTTTCCTCTATCGGTTATATACTAGACTGCACCCTGTTTAGTAAGTATTAATAAAAAGGTTTACAAACTTTCATTTATTATATATTTTTCTTTTTGGTTTGAATATCATTTATTTCATTTTTTAACATCATTAATATATTCATTATGAGATTTATAATTTTTATTATGGATTGTTCCTTTTTTAAGTAATGAATGAAAACTTTCAATAATAATGTTGTCTGCACAATGATAATTTTTACCCATTGAAATTATAATTTTGTTATCTAAACATTTACTATTGTAATCTTTAGATGTATATTGATATCTGTGATCTGAATGAATTATTATTTTATTTAAATATTTTTTTATTTTTTTAATTTTATTAATTGCATCATTTAAATTATCAAGTACAAGTTTGTTATTATTAAATTTTGATCATTTTACATCAATAATTTCTTTAGTATATCCATCAAGTATTGTTGATTGATAATGTTTTTTACCATTTCAAATTAAATAAGTTACATCAGTAAATAAAATTGAAAATCTTTCTTTAATATCATTAAAATTACGATTTACTAAATCAGGATATTTAATTATATTTTTATTTCTATTTTGTTTTATTAATATTTTTCTACGCATACGCTTTACATATTCAGCTTGAATATTATTTTCTTTCATAATTCGCAATACTTTCTTAGCATTATAAATAATGCCATAATCTTCTTTTAAATATTTGGTAATTCGACGATAACCAAATTGTTTTAAATTTTCTTCATAGACTTTTACAATATTTTTTAATGATTCGCTATCCTTACCATTACTTGAATAATTTTTATATTTATCTCAATAACTACGCTTTAAATCTGTTATATCAAGTAATAAATTTAGTGGATATTTATTAATGTTTTCTTTGATAAAAGATACAATTTTTCTTTTATTTAATTGTAAAAGTCATGAAGCTTTTTTAGTAATTCATACCTAACTTTGTAATAGTTTAAATCTCTTTTTTCAAATGATTCTTTTGGACCTTTATTGGTGTTTAAAATTCCTTTCTTAAAATTTTCATACCATGAAGCAACAGTTTTTTTATTAATTTGATATTTTTTTGCAATAAAACTTATACTATTATTTTTAACCTCTTGTACTATCATTTTTCGAAAATATGCCGTATATTTATTAAATTTTTGTCCTTTTCTTGCCATATAAAAATGCACCTCCTTTAAAGTTTAGCAAAGACTTTTTTTCTTTACTTACTTTTTTGGATGCAGTCTATCTATCTATAATACTTGCCTTTTTACTAAATAAAATATGATAAAAAAGTATTTTTGATTTACGATTTACTAAAACTAACAAATAAAAATTACCACAATCAAGAGTATCCATTTCTCAAATTCCACTAAAACTTAAATCATTTCCATAATCATTTAAAAATTGCTTATAATCTCTAATATTAAGTAATTTTCCACGATTATCATTTTGTTCCCTATTTTTTGTTTTTCTTTTTTTATTTTTAATATATAACATTTCTTTTTTTAAATTAAAATAACCTAATTTAATATATTTATACATTGTTTTAAAACATACACCAAATTTTACATTATATTGTAATTCATACGAAGTAATAATATTTTGTGGCGAACGAAAAAAATTATTATATTCATTAGAAAAATTACTTAATTCTTGTGAATTTAACATTGAATATTTACGACATTGTTTTTTATTTTTATCATGTATTTCTTTGTGCTTTTGCAGCATTATAATTATTAATATTATCAAACATATTTAACTCTTGCCAAATAGCTCTATAATCTTTATTCATTTGCTTAGCAATTTTTCGAATATTAATTGTTCTATTTTCCTTTTTAAATAATTCATTATCTTTTAATTTTTCCAAATTTACTCTTTCATTAAAATCTAATCTTTCATATTTTTTCACACTTTACCTCCTAAAATATTTAAAATGTTATAATTTATGTGCAATAATTATAACATTTTAAATATTTTAGGAGGTAAGGTGTGAAAAAATTGTTAAGTATTTTAGGAGCAATCGGATTAAGAGCAACAAGTACAACATCATTAATTAGTTGCGAAAAACCAAATAATAGTGAAAACGGCGAGTAATAAACCAGAACCCAAACCACAACAACCACCAGTTGGAAGTAATTGAAAGTTAATTGAAGATTGTAAATTACGCGGGATAATTTATTCTTTACTTTTTAATTTCAATATCATTTGCAATCTTATTGACAGTATTAATAACAATATTTTTACCATACTTTTTTACTAACGACCGCAAAATTAAATATTGCTTTATTTGCATAATTTCAACCTCCTATAATTAACTTTTTATGATTTGGTATTTACAATTTATATAAATTAATAGTATAATTTAAATACCTTAAAGCACAAAAATTTATTTTAATCAAAAGCAGCAACAGGAGGTTAGAAAATGGCCGAAGCAAGGTTAATTAAATGATATTATATTAATTTAACGGTTAATAATTGAAATTTATATGTTGCTGTTTCTGATCAAGGCCTGACTTTTATTGGTTCTAATAACAAGGGGTTTTGTGAATTAGAATCTTGGCAAAAGAAAAAGAGCCCTAATATTTTGTTAATTGCTGATCAAACGGGGAAAACAACACCTGTTGTGACACAATTAAGAGAATATTTAACAGGCAAACGAACAAATTTTACTTTATCGTTTGATTTTACGGGGACTTCTTTTCAAAAAAAGTTTGAGCAGAGGTTGCTAAAATTCCTTATGGAACAACAACTTGCTATGCTGATATTGCACAGAAAATTGGATATCCGCAAGCAATGCGGGCAGTGGGGACAGCAATTGGGAATACTGCTATGACAATTATTGTTCCATGTCATCGTGTTTTAGGCAAAAATAATGCTTTACGTGGTTATCGTGGTTGGGTTAGAAATGAAAGCATCGTTATTACAATTAGAAAATATTTGATAATTATATTTTATTAGTAGCATTAGTTAGTTTAAAAGTATGCTTTTTAAAAGTCCTTTTTTGTTTAAAATAAGTTGTATTTTAAATTAAACTAGTGTGTAGTAGTAATAAATTTTTAAAATATAAAAGGAGAAAAAATTATGGGAAAGTTTCATGCAATAGCGAGTAGTTTATGAGTGTTTGGAACTGTTAATTTGGCATTTATACCAACTACTAATTTTGTTGATTCAAATGGATACCTTGGATTAAGAAATATTACATCAACCAGTCAAGATGATTTTATCTATTCTGGACGAATATTGCTTGAATTTATTTATAAATCATCAAATATTAGTAGTAACAGTACAATAAGAAAAATCGAAAAAAATATTATTCAAAATAAAGATACCATTTATAATGGTTCAGATAAGACATGGAATGTTACAATAAATCAAAAAGAACTGTTTGAAATGTCGTTAATCGGTTCAATTGTCAACATTAGTAGTTATGGAATGGAAAGTTGAAAAGAATTTTTTGCGGAAGCATATGCGAAGTGAACAACAACACCAGATGCGATGAAAAATAAGAGTTGAGAAATTTTGAATGAGTTTTTTATTGAGATTTATGCGCCCTTACAAAAAACTAATTTTGGTTCACAAATAAGTACGCTTCAAAAGAGCCATGATTTCATTGATCAGTATCTTGCGTCATCAAAAATTATTTACGATACTAATTTAGAAAAAAAACCATCTGATGCTGTTAATTTAAAATATAGTTCTAATATTTTTGGTTCTCGTTTTGGGTTACAACAAACAATTCCAATGGGAGGAAAAGAGAGTTATACTTTTAATGCTCTTAAAACAGCATTAATTATGTGACAATCAAATAAAAATAAGGACATTAAAAATATTCATTTTCCTATTTTAAGTAGTGTAATATACCAAAATATTATTACCAATGGATGATGGGATTTATCTGATGAATTAGCAAAAATGATGAATGATTCCTATACGAAAGCCCAAAGGTCATCCCGTAGAAAATATGAAGATTTTATGAGTGCGGCAAAACAAAAGAATTATGCATCATTTGATAAATTAGATCAGACTTTAAAAACTTTAACAAGGTATGAGAATAATTATTATCACCGAAAAGGTAGCACCATTTTCTTAAAAGATAGTATTCAAGCAGTTCAAGATTATTATCGTTGAAGTGATGATGAAGTTAGGGCTTTTAAAAATCAAATTTTGGATTTATTTAATATAACCTATGCTGTAACGAATAATAATTTTAAATATTTCTTAACGGGTTTTATTTTTTCACCAGATGCCCGATTGGCAAATCAATCGGGACGGACAGCAGCTTATACAAGTTATTCTTTTGAAAATGTGATAGGAACAAGAAATCAAATTATTACAACAAGAAAAGCAAATGTTGTTATTTCTACTGAAGGAATTAATAATATTATGCGTGGAAGAGTTCGTTCGCAATATAATAGTGGATGATGAAGTACACCGAATCAATTTTATATTTTAAATCATGAGATGGGACATGCTATTGATGCTTATTATGGAATGATTAAAGAAGCCCGTAATAAGGCACAAGATTATTTTAAAGACATTTTAGATAATCTTGGGGTTAGCGGTCAATATTCAGGGAATATTTTTGGTTACGATGATATTTCTAGTTATAATCAAAAAGTTAATCTTATTAAAATTATTTTAATTGTTATTTTTGGGATTTTTTGTACAAGTATTATTATTGCCGTTATTTTGGGGGCACGTCCCAAGCTGCCACCACAAAACAAAAAAGATTAATAAAAAATGCAACAATCTTGCATTTTTTATTTAAAAGCAAAGGAGGAGAAAAATGAGTAGTAAGAAGCAAATGACAAAATTTGGATTTATTGTTTCATCGTTAGGAGCTGCAATTGGCTTAGGGGTAATTTGAGGGTTACCTGGTTATATTAATAAAAATGGGGGATTTTATTTTTTCTTAATTTATATTTTGGCAATGTTAATTGTTGGGGTGCCCTTATTAATTTTTGAATTTAATTTGGGGAATCTCTGTCGGAAAAGTGTTATTAATATTTTTGATAAGGAAAGTGTGCGCTTTAGCCGGTTTATGGGGTGATTTCAAGCGACATTAATGATTATTATTCCGATTTATTATTCAGTACTAGTTGGTTATACGATTATTTCAATTGGGATTGAGTTTAGTCCGACCTTAATTAGTAATGTTGATGGGAATATTTTTAATCATCAGATTTTAGAACAGGGTGGTTTTGGCGTCACAAATAATGGTGGTTTTCAATGAATTGTCTTTTTAGCTTTTCTATTTGTGGTCTTGTTAGTTGGAATTATTTTATTATTTGGAATTAAAGGAATTGAAAAAGTTAATAAGTTTTTTATGCCCTTATTATTTTTAATTATTTTAATTTTAGCAATTTATATTTTAACTGTTCCCGGTAGCCACCAAGGATTAGCAACATTATTTTTACCCGAAAATTTAAAAAAATTACAACAAAGTGAAGCCTGATCAAGTGTTTTTTTCCTAGCCTTTTTTACAACATCATTAGGGATGGGAATGATGTTGCGGTTTGCTGGTGTTGGACCGCATAACCAAGATAATGCTTCAAAAGCGTATTTATTGGTAATTGGAATTTTATTTTTATCGATTACTAATTTTATTTTTATTTTTGGCGCATCAGGAGCAATCGTTAATAATTTAGTTATGGATAAAAGTAATATTTTATTATTTCAACAACAAATTGCCGCAAAGTTCGGGAATGATTCAATGGTTTTTGTTTTTAATGTTTTACCCGAAACATTCCACATTATTAATCAGAATACTGCCGTCGGAGTTGGGAATTTCTTAGGGGTTTTATTCTTTCTCGCTTTATTTATTGCTGGATTAAGTACAACAGTCGGGAATGTCGAAGTTATTGTTGATGCGATTGAAACGCAATATGAAATTAGTAATCAAAAAGTAATTTGTGGAATTTGTTCAATAATTATTTTGGTTGGTTTAGCATTAGTTTTTGAAAGTACTTACCAAGTAATTAATTCATTCCAATTGTTAGCAGCAGGGTTAGATTTAATTTTAGTATCGTTAGCCCAAATTATTTTCTTTGTTTGATATGCCAAAAAAATTCATATTATTATAAATTACAATAATCAAGTGTCATGAATTAAATTACGAAAATTATATCAATTAATGATGCATTATTTAATTCCCTTGATTTTAGGGGTTATTATTGGCTTTTCAATTTATGATTTTATTATTAGTTGTACTAAAAATATGTGATATATTTCAGTCTTAGCGTTTGTTTTAGGAATTTTTGTACCAGTCTTAGTGGCAAGTCTAAATAGTTATTATGGAATAAAATGCGAAAAAGGCGGGGTAAAATAATGTTAGTCACAATTGCTATTGTTGTCTTATTGGTTTTAGCAACTTTATTAGCTGTTGCTTTTGGTTTTTTTATTTATAAGGATTGACAACGTAGTCAGCATACATTAGAGGTTGACCAAAAGCTGGCAATAGAAAATAAATTAGAAATAGATTTAGAACCAAGTTTAGATCATAAAACTGATAAAGGGGAGTAGGTTTAATATTTCTTAATTATCATAATATTTTATAATTTCAGTCAATTCAATAGTTGATGAATATTTTACAAATATAAATAGAGATATAAGGCGTTGATTGGGTCAAAATGAGCCATTAATTAATATTCGTAGTAGATTAAAATCTATTTTAGATATATTAAATACCACAATTAGACCTTGCTTGGAAAATTTTATATCAAGACAATATTTTAAAAAAATTTTTTTAAATTAAATTAGTGTTTGTTAAGATTAGTAAAATTTATTTTTTGTTGTGTTTAATTTTATAATTTTAAAAATAAATATTAAAAAAAATATTTTTAATTTGTTATAATCTTATTAACTTTTTATAATTTAGTTTTACAGTATACAGTTAAAATCTTTCTTTTGAGAAAGATTTTTTATTTTGTTTGCATTTCCAATTTAAAAATACTTGCATTTTTTTCTAAAATTTGTTAAATATATTATTGGCAGTTACATATGCCATTTGCTAATAGTTCATATTAATAAGGAGGGACAAGATATGATCAAACCAGTAGGCAAAAATATTGTCTTAGAAAAAGAAGAAAAACAAGAAACATTTATTAATGGAATTTATTTACAAGAAGATGAGAAAAGTAAAAGTCATATTGGGAAAATAATTGCAATTAGTACCGAAATTAGTAAAGATGGAACATTTGAAGGCAAGATGAACAGTAAAGTTCTTTATCGTGAATATGCCGGAACTGAAATTGAATGCAATAATAAAAAATTAGTTGTAATTCCAGCAGATGATATCTTAGGTGTCATTGAAGAATAGGATTCAAGGGGGAATAGAATTATGTCAAAATCAATTAAATTTGCTGAAGAAGCAAGAATGATGTTAATTAATGGAATTAATAAATTAACAGATACAGTGAAAGTTACTTTAGGACCAAAAGGAAAATATGTTTTATTAGAAAAAACTTATGGCTCACCATTAATTACTAATGATGGAGTGACAATTTCAAAAGAAATTGAATTAAGCAATCATTTTGAAAATATGGGGGCTAAATTAGTAACAGAAGTTGCCAATAAAACAAATGATGTTGCTGGGGACGGAACAACAACGGCGATTGTTTTAACGCAAGCAATTGTGAAAGAAGGCTTAAAAAATATTACGGCAGGGGCTAATGCAGTCGCAGTTCGAAATGGAATTGAAAAAACAGTTAA
This sequence comes from Spiroplasma endosymbiont of Polydrusus cervinus, assembly GCF_964019755.1. Lineage (NCBI taxonomy): Bacteria > Bacillati > Mycoplasmatota > Mollicutes > Entomoplasmatales > Spiroplasmataceae > Spiroplasma > Spiroplasma endosymbiont of Polydrusus cervinus. Next base: position 361,212 of record NZ_OZ026469.1, on the reverse strand, counting down.
TAAAATTGTTGAGTTATTAAAACAATCTGCTAACCAAATTAAATCAAAAGCAGAAATTGCTCAAGTAGCAAGTGTTAGTTCAAAAGACCCGGAAATTGGTGATTTAATTGCTGAAATTATGGAAAAGGTTGGGAATGATGGGGTTATTACCATTGAAGAATCAAAAACAATTAATACTGAAACAAGTGTAACTGAAGGATTACAATTTGATAAAGGATATTTATCACAATATATGGTAACGGATAGTGAAAAAATGTTAACAGAATTTGATAATCCTTATATTTTAATTACTGATAAAAAGATTAGTAATATGAAAGAAATTTTACCAATTTTAGAAAAAATTGTTGAAGAAGGACGCCCCTTATTAATTATTGCTGATGATGTTGATGGAGATGTTTTACCAACATTGTTATTAAACAAAATGCGTGGTGCTTTTAATATTTGTGTTGTTAAAGCGCCAGAATTTGGTGATAACCGTAAAAAAATATTAGAAGATATTGCTGTATTAGTAAAAGGAACATTTGTTAGCGCTGATTTAGGAATGGATTTCAAAACATTAACGCTAGCTGATTTAGGAATAGCAAAAAAAGTAATTGTTTCAAAAGATACAACAACAATTGTTGAAGGTAAAGGAACAAAAGCGGAATTAGAGGCAAGAAAAGAATTCATTCGAAACCAAATTAAAAGCGAATCATCATCATTTGAGCAAGAGAAATTACAAAAAAGATTAGCAAAACTTGCAGGGGGTATTGGAATTATTAAAGTTGGAGCTCCAACCGAAACCGAAATGAGAGAGAAAAAATTACGAATTGAAGATGCCTTAAATTCAACAAAAGCAGCAGTAGAAGAAGGAACTGTTGCTGGTGGTGGAACAGCCTTAGTACAGGTTGGGAAAAAATTAGGAGATTTAAAACTAAATGATGAAGAAAAAATAGGATTAAATATTGTGTTGCGGGCAATTGAAGAACCAGTTCGCCAAATTGCCGCTAATGCTGGTGTTGAAGGTTCAGTTATTGTTAATAAATTAAAAGAACAACCAGATAATATTGGGTACAATGCAGCAACAGGCGTATGAGAAGATATGATTAAGGCAGGTATTGTTGATCCCGTAAAAGTAACACGCTATGCTTTACAACATGCAGGGAGTGTTAGTGCCTTATTATTGACAACTGAAGCGATTGTTGTTAATAATGAAGAAGATAGTCAACCAAAAACACCAAGTTATCCTGATTTAGGAATGTAATTAGATTAAAATAAATTAAAAAAACTAAGTAAGACTGCACCCAAAAAAGTAAGTAAAGAAAAAAAGTCTTTGCTAAATTTTTATAGGGGGTGCATTTTTATGTGTAAATTGTAAATACCAAATCATAAAAAGTTAACTATTAATTTAGTTAACTTTTTAAGTTAATTTTTAAGTTAATTATAGGAGGTTAAAATTATGCAAATAAAGCAATATTTAATTTTGCGGTCGTTAGTGAAAAAGTATCGTAAAGATATTGTTATGTATACTGTAAAACTAAATCATAAAAATTTAATAAAATTATTGTTTTTTATTTTTAATTTGTTATAATCTTATTAACTTTTTATGATTTAGTTTTACAGTATACAGCATAATAAAATTAATAAAATATTGAAATGAAAGGCAACGATATCATGAAATACCGAATTAAAACAAAACTGAATTTAGGTATTACTAATAAAAATTATCAAAGTATTGATAATTTTTTTATACGCTACAGTAATCCTTTTACTAACTTATTCATTGACCATCAAAATGAAATTTTTGTTTTAGAACAAATTAAAAATACTAATTTAACTTTGCCAATTGTTGACTATGGTTATGATAATGAGCATTTCTTTTTAGTAACCCCCTACTATCCAACTTTACAACCACTTAGTGCTGTTAAAATAACAAAGCAAGTCCTATCACAAGTTGCCACAATAATTCAACAATTATGAGCCATTGAAATTAGGCCAAATTCAAAAATTAAAACTTTTAATCCCCAACAATTTTTAACAACCTTTAAAATAGCGGTACAAAAAAAATTAGTTAATTTAGCCCCTTATGAAGATAAAATAATTTATGCAAAATTAAAACCATCAGAACTTATCTTATGCCATAATGATTTGAATAGTGGTAACTTAGTCTTTTTAGATCATAATTTGTACTTAATTGATTTTGAGTATGCAATGTTGAATGACAAATTTTTTGATATTGCTTCATTCGCTTCTGAAACATTAACAACAAAAGCAGACCAAACTGCTTGATTTAGTCTTTTTAATTTAACACCTAGCCAACAAGAAAAAGTAGCAATGTGAATGTATTATCAAAATATTCTTTGAATTTATTGAGCTAATTATATATATGAACAAACAAACCAAAAGATTTTCTTGGACATTATTGAAGGAAAATGAACTAATTTACAAAAAAATAATTAAGGTTCTTTTGTCGGGAATGGTGGATCTTGTAATGCCTTATTATCCTTTTGATCAGCAGGGGCCAAATAATGCTTTTGCGCTTTTTTCATTTGGAAATGCGCGCGTAAATTGCACATTCATACGGCGATAAAGGTTCCAAAAAAAATCGCAATTAGTAAAAAAAGAAAGGAAACTAAACAACGATAGAGAATTTTATCTCATCCTCATCAATACCCTGTCAAATAAATCCCATATAAAGTTCAAGATAAAGTAATTGTATAAGTAAACTGGTCCGCTTGATGACAATGTAAAACAAAACCAAGGCCAGTCAATAAAAAGACGCTAACAATCATTGCTAAGCCAAAGTCAATCCCAACGCCAACATCAAAATGATAGGTAAAATTTAAATCTGGGGAAGTTAAGAAAAACAATAATAAAAATGGCCCTACTGCTTCAATAATTAAAAATAAAAAGCTTTTTCAAAATCCTGTTCGTGAAGCATGAAATGCTAAATCATTTTGCATTTCTGGTGGTAAATGTTCTCAATTATTAGTAGATTCTTTTTTATTATCCTTTTTAATGACTTTCATAAGAATTATTAACTCCTCTTTTCTCTTATTTTGGATTGGCAACCCTTTTTAGGACACTTTTTATATGGACTGTTGTTTTCTAAATTCAACAGGTGCTGTATATTGTAAAACTAAATCATAAAAAGTTAATAAAATTATAACAAATTAAAAATAAAAAACAATAATCACAAAAAATAGTAAATTAAAAATATTGTTTTTTATTTACTATTTTTTGTGATTATTGTTTTTTATTTTTAATTTGTTATAATTTTATTAACTTTTTATGATTTAGTTTTACAATATACAATATATAAAATTAGAGGCAAGAGATATGTTTAAATTATGAAGACGAAAAAAAACTGAAGCAAGAATAGTAAATTTAGCAACAGCTAATACTTTTGATGACGAAATTGAAGGATTTAGCGGGATTAGTTTTAGCGATGAACCATTTAGAATTGATTTAGCTAAATCAATAACACGAACGAAATCACCAAATTCGGAAATAAAAGATAATGAAGAACAAGAGTTAAAACAAGAACCAAAAGATGTTAACAATATCCATTATCTTGTGCAAAATGCTCGTCACCAAATCAATAAATACAAAGAAGAAAATAATGTGAATGAACATGAAAATTTATTAGAACGCTTAGAACAATTAAAAAAATTACGTGATAGTTCCCAAGCCCAACCAAATGAATTTCAACAAATGTTAAATCGTATTAAAGAACGTAATTTTAATGATCGTATGACATATATTATGGAACGAATTAAAGTTTTTCATCGTGATGATGATAAATTAGAATTAGACCAAAATGTTAAGCCATTAGAAGTAAAAAAGAATAACAAAGTAGGGAAAAAAAATAAAATTACAATTACTGGTGATAAAGAAGAAATTACGAGTTTAAAACAAAAATTACCAAATAATCCTTTGAATAATATTGAGGAAAAAGATAATCTTACCATTACTTTATCTGTTGAACAATTTCAACAAGTTGTTCGTGATACAGTGGAAGATGTTTTAGTTGAGTTGGGAATTAAAAATAAAGATGAATAATTTTCCCTTTATTTTTGTTTATTTTAATTTTAGATTGGAGCGGAAAAATTGATGAAAATAGCGTTATTTGGTGGTAGTTTTGATTTTTTTCATACTGATCATTTAACAATGATTAATCTTTGTATACTGTAAAACTAAATCATAAAAAGCTAATAAAATTATAACAAATTAAAAATAAAAAACAATAATCACAAAAAAATTAAATTAAAAACATTGTTTTTAATATTTATTTTTAATGGCATTGCGTAGATACAAGCTCCAAATTTGTATCTCTTATTAAATTAATAATAACATTATTTAAAATAAATGCAACTATTTTTTTAAAAAAATAAATTATTTTTAAATTGTTATTATTTTGAACATATTTTGACACACTAAAAAATAATTTATTAAATTTAATTAATAAAAATTTACTTAATATTTTTTAAAAACATTGCTTTTGCACTTACTCAGTTTAAACATGGTCGAAGTTTATCATTTATAATATTAACTACCCAATCTATTTCTTGTTGCATAACATTATTAAAATCTGTTCATTTGGGAAACCAATGTCTAAGTTCAGAGTTCATATATTCAATTAATGGTTTTTGTTGTGGTTTACCAGGATCACAAAAATAAACTTGTGTTTCAGCAAATATTTCCATTTCTCTCCATTTACTAAATTCTTTTCCTCTATCAGTTATTATTCCTTTAATTTTACCAATTAAATTATTGTTTATAACAATATCTTTAAATTTTTCTACAACTTCATTAGCAGTATTATTTTTTAATTTGATTACAAAGTAATTTTTACTTGATTGTTCTACTAAAACTAAATTACTAGATTGATGATCTTTACCAACTACAGTATCCATTTCAAATAAACCAACATTATATTTTTTATTTTCAATATCTCATATTGATTTAAAATTATTTAATTTACCACGATTATCAGGTTTTCCTTTCATTTTATATTTCTTACCATGATGTCGTAAATTTTTTTATTTAAACCTAATAATTTTAAATTAATTCATTTATAAAAAGTTTTAACACAAGCAGGAAATTTAGCACCAAATTTTATAAAATAACGATGAATAATTTGTATTGGTGAATCATGAAGAATATTAAATCGTAAATTTAATCATTCTTTCTGTTCTTCTGTAAATTCGGGTAGTTTTTTAATACATTTTTTCCGCTTTTGTTTATAATCTTTTTGTGCTTTATAAGGGGTGTAATCTTCTATATTTTTAAATCGCTTAATCTCTCTTTTAATAGTATTAATATCTCTTCCAGTTTGTCTTGCTATTTCAGATAAATTAATTGTGCCGTTTTTCTTTTTACAACTATCAGATAATAATAAATCCTTAAACAAATCTCGCTCATCAAATTTTACATGTGTATATTTTTTCATATCTTTGTATCTCCAATCTTTTTATTTAAATTTATTTATACACTATTTTTTTAAAAAGATATTGACAAAAATTTTAAGAATTATACAATTAAATTGTAACAAGTAACAAATTTGTATCTCTATTACTTGTATTACAAAATAAAGGAGTAAAGTAATTCACTTTTTTTATTTTGATGTAAAATGTAAGTAATAAAAAAAGAACCATTGTGGTTCTTTTATACATTTCTATAACTTACTCTTTTATTTAATCACATTCATTAAATAATAGCAATTTTAATATGCAAAAAGGAGTAAAAAATGAAAGAATTTAATCCAAAAACAGCAAATTTACGAACATTTGAGCGTAAAATAGAGCAGTTTTGACATGATAAATTACCTAATATTCCCTATACTTTAAATGATTTAACCAATAAATTAAACCTTTCTAACAGATGAAGATATGAAACTTACAAGAGCAAGAAGATAGTACCTTTACTTGAAATAGACTGCACCCTGTTTAGTAAGTATTAATAAAAAGGTTTGCAGTCTACAATTTAATATTTGAAAAATTACTAAGCAAATGAATAGAGATTATAGAACTATTTGGCAAGAGTTAAATATGTTTTGATAATATTAATAATTATAATGCTGCAAAAGCACAAAAAATACATGATAAAAATAAAAAACAATGTCGTAAATATTCAATGTTAAATTCACAAGAATTAAGTCATTTTTCTAATGAATATAATAATTTTGGTCGTTCGCCACAAAATATTATTACTTCGTATGAATTACAATATAATGTAAAATTTGGTGTATGTTTTAAAACAATATATAAATATATTAAATTAGGTTATTTTAATTTAAAAAAAGAAATGTTATATTTTAAAAATAAAAAAAGAAAAACAAAAAATGGGGAACAAAATGATAATCGTGGAAAATTACTTAATATTAGAGATTATAAGCAATTTTTAAATGATTATGGAAATGATTTAAGTTTTAGTGGAATTTGAGAAATGGATACTCTTGATTGTGGTAATTTTTATTTGTTAGTTTTAGTAAATCGTAAATCAAAAATACTTTTTTATCATATTTTATTTAGTAAAAAGGCAAATATTGTATTAACAATTTTAATGAAAATGATTAAACAAATTGGTATTAGTAAATTTAGTTGTATTTTAACCTATAGAGAAAAAGAATTTTATAGATGAAAAAGAATAGAAAAACATTTTCAAATAAGAGTTTATTTTTGTGATCCTGGTAAACCTCGTCAGAAAGCATTAGTAGAAAGAATAAATAGAGATATAAGGCGTTGATTGGGTCAAAATGAGCCATTAATTAATATTCGTAGTAGATTAAAATCTATTTTAGATATATTAAATACCACAATTAGACCTTGCTTGGAAAATTTTACATCAAGACAATATTTTAAAAAAATTTTTTTAAATTAAATTAGTGTTTGTTAAGATTAGTAAAATTTATTTTTTGTTGTGTTTAATTTTATAATTTTAAAAATAAATATTAAAAACAATATTTTTAATTTAATATTTTTTGTAATTATTGTTTTTTATTTTTAATTTGTTATAATTTTATTAACTTTTTATGATTTAATTTTACAGTATACAAATAGAAAGAGGTATTAAATGCAAAATTTTATCAAATATTATTGTTGCAATTGAAGGTTTTGATTTAAAATAGTTGTCGCAATGATTGCTTTATTTGGTTTAATAACAGATTATTTAACAAATTTAATGTATTTAGATAAAATGATTGTGACTGGAAGTGATCAAAAACCAATATATTTATGAGCTGTGTATGATAAAGCGGGGGTAATTAGTCATTGAAATTATGCTGGTTATACTATGTCATGAATTTCGTATTTTACAACCCAATCAAATTTTTTAGTATTAATTTGATTTTTAATTGCAATTATTGGTCATCGGCATGAAGGAATTATTAAACCATTAAAAACATATTTTTCATTATCAGTTACAGTTTATATTACTGTTACTTGTTTAATTTATAATTTCTTATTATTACCATCAATTTTGAAAAATAAAGATTTAACTTGAAATGCGATTCGCTGAGCAGGACAAATTATGTTGCATGTTGTTGTTCCTTTATTAACCATTTTTTATATTGTTGGCTTTACTAAACAATCAACATTAGTTTCAACAAGGCAATTTTATCAACAAAAATTAGGATGATATTTTCTTTATCCAATTTTGTATGGGGTCTATGGAATTATTAAAGGAATTTTATGTAAGTACAGTGGGATGCATCCGAACATTGCTTATCAGTATTTCTTTTTACAAATAACAAACCCAAAAGTAGCAGGGTTATCGGGAATTGTTTGGTTTGTGATTGCCATTGTATTAATTTCCGGGATTATTCTTGCTTTTGGTAGTTTATATCATTTTATTATTTTGAAACTTGCGAAATATCCGCAACAAGGTAATGTAAATTGTAAATACCAAACCAGAAAAAGCACAACAACTACCAGTTGAAAGTAATTGAAAGTTAATTGAAGATTGTAAATTACGCGGGATAATTTATTCTTTACTTTTTAATTTCAATATCATTTGCAATCTTATTGACAGTATTAATAACAATATCTTTACCATACTTTTTCACTAACGACCGAAAAATTAAATATTGCTTTATTTGCATAATTTCAATCTCCTATAATTAACTTAAAAAGTTAACTAAATTAATAGTTAATTTTTTATGATTTGATATTTACAATTTACAGTTTTATGTAAATATCTATTTAATTTAAAATATGCTTTACAATCACCAGTCATTAAGAAAAATTATATATATAAAGGAAATATTAAAATGACAGAACACGATGCATGAAAACATTTACAATATTTTTTAAAAAATGAGGATAAATAATGACTATAACAGAATTAATAAAATTTGACAAACTTAAAGAAGGAAATGAAACTCTTAAAAAAGAACTTGCCGAAAAAGAACAAGAAATTAATAGTTTTAAACAACAAATAGATATGGCACATTATTTTAATCAAAATTTAGATAGTAAAATTAAAGAATTAAAACAACAAATATTATTTAAAGAAGATTTTCTTATTGTTCCTGATTTAAAGAATAGCTATAGAGGTTATATTTCGAAAGAAAAATATGAAAAATTACCTAGTAAGGATGTGAAATAATGTCCCAAACTAAAAGTAATTTATCTAAAAAATCAATAACTAATAAACCTAAAATTAAAAATAAAAGATTTAATAAATTAGAATTAACTGTTAGATTACATTAAAATCCTATTAAAACTAAAATTAAGGCACTGGTTGCCGGTGGTATTGAAGTTAATGCTTGTTCTGCGAAATGCCACTGAGACGTGTATACTGTAATGATAATATTTGTATTAATACTGGTAATGATTGAGAATTAGTTGATACAAGTGACTTAATGGTTGGAACTACTAGCTATAATATCGTACAGTATACGTATTTTAGAAAAAATAAAAAAAGGATAAAAATAGTTGCTTGTTTTTTAATTTTTAGTATATAATAAATAAGGTTAAAAAAATGCCATGCCTAGTTAGCTCAGTCGGTAGAGCATTCGGCTGTTAACCGATCGGTCGCAGGTTCGAGTCCTGCACTAGGCGCCATTATTTTTTTGACAATTTTTAATATTTAACGGCCTGTTGGTGAAGCGGTTAACACACATGCTTTTCACGCATGCACTCACGGGTTCAAATCCCGTACAGGTCACCATTTTCGGGTGTTAGCTCAGTTGGGAGAGCGCCTGCCTTACAAGCAGGTGGTCAGCGGTTCAAGTCCGTTACACCCGACCATTTTTTATATTAATGAACTGGCTTAGCTCAGTAGGTAGAGCAACTGACTTGTAATCAGTAGGTTGGGAGTTCGATTCTTCTAGCCAGAGCACCATTGACTGTTGGCTCAGTAGGGTAACCAACTGGTTCTTAACCAGTTGGTCAAAGGTCCAAGTCCTTTACAGAAGACCATTTTTTAAAACCGACTACCTGGGTGTGGCGGAACTGGCAGACGCACCAGACTTAGGATCTGGCGGGGTAACTCGTGGGGGTTCAAGTCCCTTCACCCGGACCATAAATAAACAATAAATTAACACTTTTAAAGTGTTTTTTATTTTTAATTTGTTATAATGTTATTAACTTTTTATGATTTAGTTTTACAGTATACACAATTAAAATACAAATTATTTGACTTTGTGCATTGATATAACAATATTCGAATTCACGGTAGTTTAAATTATTTAACACCTGTTGAATTTAGAAAACAACAGTCCATATAAAAAGTCTCCTAAAAAGGGTAGACTATACTGCACCCAAAAAAGTAAGTAAAGAAAAAAAGTCTTTGCTAAACTTTAGACTGCACCCAAAAGAGTAAGTAAAGAAAAAAAGTCTTTGCTAAACTTTAAAGGAGGTGTATTTTTATATGGCAAGAAAAGGACAAAAATTTAATAAATATACAGCATATTTTCGAAAAATGATAGTACACGAGGTTAAAAATAATAGTATAAGTTTTATTGCAAAAAAATATCAAATTAATAAAAAAACTGTTGCTTCATGGTATGAAAATTTTAAGAAAGGAATTTTAAACACCAATAAAGGTCCAAAAGAATCATTTGAAAAAAGAGATTTAAACTATTACAAAGTTAGGTATGAATTACTAAAAAAGCTTCATGACTTTTACAATTAAATAAAAGAAAAATTGTATCTTTTATCAAAGAAAACATTAATAAATATCCACTAAATTTATTACTTGATATAACAGATTTAAAGCGTAGTTATTGAGATAAATATAAAAATTATTCAAGTAATGGTAAGGATAGCGAATCATTAAAAAATATTGTAAAAGTCTATGAAGAAAATTTAAAACAATTTGGTTATCGTCGAATTACCAAATATTTAAAAAAAGATTATGGCATTGTTTATAATGCTAAGAAAGTATTGCGAATTATGAAAGAAAATAATATTCAAGCTGAATATGTAAAGCGTATGCGTAGAAAAATATTAATAAAACAAAATAGAAATAAAAATATAATTAAATATCCTGATTTAGTAAATCGTAATTTTAATGATATTAAAGAAAGATTTTCAATTTTATTTACTGATGTAACTTATTTAATTTGAAATGGTAAAAAACATTATCAATCAACAATACTTGATGGATATACTAAAGAAATTATTGATGTAAAATGATCAAAATTTAATAATAACAAACTTGTAATTGATAATTTAAATGATGCAATTAATAAAATTAAAAAAATAAAAAAAGATTTAAATAAAATAATAATTCATTCAGATCACGGATATCAATATACATCTAAAGATTACAATAGTAAATGTTTAGATAACAAAATTATAATTTCAATGGGTAAAAATTATCATTGTGCAGACAACATTATTATTGAAAGTTTTCATTCATTACTTAAAAAAGGAACAATCCATAATAAAAATTATAAATCTCATAATGAATATATTAATGATGTTAAAAAATGAAATAAATGATATTCAAACCAAAAAGAAAAATATATAATAAATGAAAGTTTGTAAACCTTTTTATTAATACGTACTAAACGGGGTGCAGTCTAGAGGTGCATTTTTATATGGCAAGAAAAGGACAAAAATTTAATAAATATACAGCATATTTTCGAAAAATGATAGTACAAGAGGTTAAAAATAATAGTATAAGTTTTATTGCAAAAAAATATCAAATTAATAAAAAAACTGTTGCTTTATGGTATGAAAATTTTAAGAAAGGAATTTTAAACACCAATAAAGGTCCAAAAGAATCATTTGAAAAAAGAGATTTAAACTATTACAAAGTTAGGTATGAATTACTAAAAAAGCTTCATGACTTTTACAATTAAATAAAAGAAAAATTGTATCTTTTATCAAAGAAAACATTAATAAATATCCACTAAATTTATTACTTGATATAATAGATTTAAAGCGTAGTTATTGAGATAAATATAAAAATTATTCAAGTAATAGTAAGGATAGCGAATCATTAAAAAATATTGTAAAAGTCTATGAAGAAAATTTAAAACAATTTGGTTATCGTCGAATTACCAAATATTTAAAAGAAGATTATGGCATTGTTTATAATGCTAAAAAAGTATTGCGAATTATGAAAGAAAATAATATTCAAGCTGAATATGTAAAGCGTATGCGTAGAAAAATATTAATAAAACAAAATAGAAATAAAAATATAATTAAATATCCTGATTTAGTAAATCGTAATTTTAATGATATTAAAAAAAGATTTTCAATTTTATTTACTGATGTAACTTATTTAATTTGAAATGGTAAAAAACATTATCAATCAACAATACTTGATGGATATACTAAAGAAATTATTGATGTAAAATGATCAAAATTTAATAATAACAAACTTGTAATTGATAATTTAAATGATGCAATTAATAAAATTAAAAAAATAAAAAAAGATTTAAATAAAATAATAATTCATTCAGATCACGGATATCAATATACATCTAAAGATTACAATAGTAAATGTTTAGATAACAAAATTATAATTTCAATGGGTAAAAATTATCATTGTGCAGACAACATTATTATTGAAAGTTTTCATTCATTACTTAAAAAAGGAACAATCCATAATAAAAATTATAAATCTCATAATGAATATATTAATGATGTTAAAAAATGAAATAAATGATATTCAAACCAAAAAGAAAAATATATAATAAATGAAAGTTTGTAAACCTTTTTATTAATACTTACTAAACAGGGTGCAGTCTAGAAATGCTTTCTGACTAGTATGTTTGATTTTAATGTTTTTTATTAAAATTAAAACGTAAAGAACAAATAACAATAATAATATTAATGGATTAAATAAAAAAACATCTCAATTATCTTGTAACACCTAGGCACCCTCTTTCTGTCTTATAGATTATAACATAACTTAAATAATTACATCTGTTCAATAACATTAATCCCTAATAAATTAAAGGCATTTGATAAAACTTGATAAATTACTTTGATAAATACTAAGCGTTGTTTTGTTAATTCTAAGTTATCTAAATTAATAACTTTTGATTCATTATAATATGAATGGAATTGACGTGCAATACTTTGGACATAATCACAGATAAGATGTGGTTGGCGCAATTTTGCGGCTCCTTCAATGCAACGATTAAATAGATCAATCTGATTTAAAAGATCTAATTCTTTTTGCGAAGTTAATAATTCAAAACTCGTCACATCACTAATACTAATCTTGTTTTTTTTCGCTTGTTGCAAAACGCTATTGCAACGAGCGGTGGCATATTGTACATAATAAACCGGATTTTTCGAAGAATGCTCTTTTAAAATTCCAATATCTAAGTCCATATGACTTTGCGCACTTTTTGAAGCTAACATATAACGAATTGGATCAACACCAATTTCTTCAATTAAATCAATTAACCAAACGGCTGTTCCTTTCCGTTTACTCATTTTATATTCAGCCCCGTCTTTAATTAGCCGCACCATTTGAATCATATCCATATCTAAAACATCTTTTTGATACCCTAATAACTGTAAACCAGCTAACATACGGATAATATAGCCGTGATGATCACCACCCCAAAAGTTAACTAATTTATCCGCTTTGCTGCGCATTAAACGTTCATTGTGCGCTGCTAAATCCGGGGTAATATAAGTTAAATCACCATTCGATTTAACTAAAACCCGATCTTTATCATCCCCAAAATGAGTTGTTTTTAATCATAATGCGCCATCTTGTTCATAAGTTTTTCCTAATTTAGCATATTGCGCTAACGTTGCATCAATTTTACCACCTTCATACATTGCCGCTTCTGAAGAATAATATTCAATATCAACGCGAAATAGTTTTAATTGGTTTTTAATTATATCTAAAAATAAATCAATTGATTTTTGGCGAAAGATTTGGTGGACTTCGGGATCACTAATTTTATAATCTTTATCAAAAGTTAAATTAATAAATTTATCTTGATAATGATCAACAAAATATTGGGCAACATCATTATACATTTCCCCACGATATATTTCAGGAGGAAATTCAGTTTTCTTTCCTAATAAATTTAAATAACTAACAAAAACAGTCACAGCTAAAGTATTGATTTGATTACCAGCATCATTAACATAATATTCAGTTTGAACATGATAACCAGCTGCTCGTAAAATGCGCGCAACACTATCCCCAATTGCCCCATTTTGTGCATGACCAATATGTAAGAAACCAGTTGGGTTCGCTGAAACAATTTCTAAATTATAAGTAAACTTTTTCGGAGCAGAATGCCCATATGTTGTTTGTAGTTTTAAAACATCATTAATAACTCGATGTAACTGTTCATCAGCTAGGGTAAAATTAATAAATCCAGCCCCAGCAATCTCAATTTTTTTAAAATATGATTTATTATCTTTTTCAATAAAAGCAATAATTTCCGCAGCAATTTTATTAGGAGCCTTTTTTAAATCCTTTGCTAATAACAAAGCTAAATTGGATGATAAATGGCCAAATCCTTCTTGACGGGGCTTTTCAACCATGACTGGGATTGTTAAATTGCTGGCTTTTAGATATTCTTGTAAAATATTTTCAATTAATTTAACATTCGTATTCATAATTATGCTTCCTTTCTTCTTATTTATTTATATATATTTTACATATTTTTTATAATTACTTATCTTTTTTCTAATTTTACAATAATAGAATCCATCAGTGTTATTTTCATAACTAAAAATTTGTTCGGTGGCAATAATTTCTAAATCATCATACTTTGCTAAAAAATTGCGGATCTGAACCGTATTCTCATATCCACCAAAAGTACAAGTTGAATAAACCAAGATTCCCCCTGGTTTTAATAATTCGTAAGCTTTTTCTAATAATTGTTCTTGAATTTCAACTAAATTGGCTAATTTTTGGTTAGTAAAAGTATGATATTTAATTTCCGGCTTACGCTTAATTACGCTTAACCCACTACAGGGGGGGGCATCACACAGAATTTTATCATATTGAATTTCGGTCTTAATTTCTCTGGCATCTAATAAATGCGGATAAATATTAGTAATTCCCAATCGCTAGGCATTTATTTTAATTAAATTAATTTTTTTCACTAATATCATATGCATGAATAATCCCCTTATTGTTCATTAATTAACTTAAATGGGTTGTTTTACCACCAGGTGCACTGCACATATCTAACACACGATCAATCTCGTGCGGATCTAACACTTCTGCAATCTGCATACTCATTTCATCTTGGATAAAAATTAAACCTTTCTGAAACATTTCTGAATTAATAACTGGTTTATCAGCAATAACACCAACTGGTGATACCAAACTCTTTGTTAATTTATGATTTGGATATTTTGTTAGCAATTTATCCTGACTAATTTTTAGCGTATTAACGCGAAATGAAAGTTTTGGAATTGTCAAACTATCAACCATTACTTGCCGCGCAATATCTTCACTATATTCATTACGAAGAATTAAATATAATGCTGATGGAAAACTATATTTAATACTTAATTTTTTCATTTCATCAGAAACTTTAATTTCAAAAATACTATCTTTACTTTCAAAAATTTTCTTTAAAGTAGCATTAATAAAACCAGCACATTTTGAATTAACCGTTTTCCCAATATTAACTGCTTCATTAATAATTGCATAATTAGGAATTCGATCTAAAACTGAAATTGATAAATACTCATTCATAACAGAACTTATAGTTTTTGATTTGTTTTATTTTATTAGCATTAATAAATTGATTAGCAATATATTCTAAATATAATTTATTTTTTAATGTTCCATACACAATTCGATAAATTAAAGTTTTATCTTGGTCACTAAAGTTATCATTTTTTTCAATTATATTTGATAATAATTGATTACTAAGCTTATTTTTTCCAAAGATTTTTCATAGAATATTCCAGGCTAATTCTTTTGCTTGCATTTCTTATTTCTTTATTCAAACTTATGACCGTTTAGCAATTTCTTGCTCTAAAATTGCTTTAATTTCTGTAACTGCTTGTTCAACTGTATTATTTACAACAACATAATTGTAATTACTTTGTAAGGGAAGTTCATCCGCTGCTTTTGCTAAACGTGCTTGTAGAACTTCCTCTGGCTCACTTTTTCGCCCACGGATGCGGTTTTCTAATTCTTCTAAACTCGGTGGAATTAAAAATATTGAAGCGGCATCTGTGACTTTTTCTAATACTTGCGTTGCCCCTTGTATTTCAATTTCTAATAAAACATTTTTTCCAACATTAATTTGATCAAAACAATATGATTTTGGCGTTCCATAATAATTCCCAACAAAATCAGCATATTCTAATAGCTCATCATTTTTAATTGCCGCTTCAAATGTTGGCCGGTCAGCAAAAAAATAATTTACCCCTTCAACTTCATCTTGCCTTTTTTCTCTTGTTGTCATTGAAACTGAATAAGCCAAATTTAATTCTTGATATTTAAAAAGTTCTTGGCATATTGTTCCTTTTCCGACTCCTGATGGGCCAGAAAAAATAATTAAAAAACCCTTTTTCTGCACATTAATTTTCTCCTTTTTCTAACCTTAAAATATACAAATACTTTTTACGATATGTTTTGCAACGTAATATAACTAAATTAAATTGATCAAATGATAACGCTTGATTTGATTCACAAACTATTACTCCATAATTATCGATAATATTGTTATTCAACATTACAGTAATAATATCATAATAATATTGAATTTGCTTAAAAGGTGGGTCTAAAAATAAAATATCAATTAGTATTTTATTTTGAATCATTCAATTTAGTAAAAGTTGATAATCATAACTCAGTAGTTTTGCATTGTCAACTTTTAATTTATTTAAATTAGTTTCAATAATTTTATAAGCCCCTTGATTAAAATCATTAAAATAACACAGTTGTAATCCCCGTGATAATCCTTCAATTCCTAATTGTCCACTACCCGCAAAAATATCTAACCCAATCTTATTTTCATAAACAAAATAATTATCTAAAATATTAAACATATCTTTTTTAATACGTCCTGCCATTGGCCGGGTATTCATTCCCTCCAATGTTTTAATTTGATAACCCTTATATTTTCCACTAATTACACGCATTTTCTTGTCCCTTTTCTTTATTTTGGATTGGTAACCCCTAGACTGCAACCCTGTTTAGTAAGTATTAATAAAAAGGTTTACAAACTTTCATTTATTATATATTTTTCTTTTTGGTTTGAATATCATTTATTTCATTTTTTAACATCATTAATATATTCATTATGAGATTTATAATTTTTATTATGGATTGTTCCTTTTTTAAGTAATGAATGAAAACTTTCAATAATAATGTTGTCTGCACAATGATAATTTTTACCCATTGAAATTATAATTTTGTTATCTAAACATTTACTATTATAATCTTTAGATGTATATTGATATCCGTGATCTGAATGAATTATTGTTTTATTTAGATCTTTTTTTATTTTTTTAATTTTATTAATTGCATCATTTAAATTATCAATTACAAGTTTGTTATTATTAAATTTTGATCATTTTACATCAATAATTTCTTTAGTATATCCATCAAGTATTGTTGATTGATAATGTTTTTTACCATTTCAAATTAAATAAGTTACATCAGTAAATAAAATTGAAAATCTTTCTTTAATATCATTAAAATTACGATTTACTAAATCAGGATATTTAATTATATTTTTATTTCTATTTTGTTTTATTAATATTTTTCTACGCATACGCTTTACATATTCAGCTTGAATATTATTTTCTTTCATAATTCGCAATACTTTCTTAGCATTATAAACAATGCCATAATCTTCTTTTAAATATTTGGTAATTCGACGATAACCAAATTGTTTTAAATTTTCTTCATAGACTTTTACAATATTTTTTAATGATTCGCTATCCTTACCATTACTTGAATAATTTTTATATTTATCTCAATAACTACGCTTTAAATCTGTTATATCAAGTAATAAATTTAGTGGATATTTATTAATGTTTTCTTTGATAAAAGATACAATTTTTCTTTTATTTAATTGTAAAAGTCATGAAGCTTTTTTAGTAATTCATACCTAACTTTGTAATAGTTTAAATCTCTTTTTTCAAATGATTCTTTTGGACCTTTATTGGTGTTTAAAATTCCTTTCTTAAAATTTTCATACCATGAAGCAACAGTTTTTTTATTAATTTGATATTTTTTTGCAATAAAACTTATACTATTATTTTTAACCTCTTGTACTATTATTTTTCGAAAATATGCTGTATATTTATTAAATTTTTGTCCTTTTCTTGCCATATAAAAATGCACCTCCTCTAAAGTTTAGCAAAGACTTTTTTTCTTTACTTACTTTTTTGGGTGCAGTCTAAAGTTTAGCAAAGACTTTTTTTCTTTACTTACTTTTTTGGGTGCAGTCTAAAAATAGTTAACTTTTTATTATTTGGTATTTACAATTTACACGCCATAACATTTTTAAAATCACGGTTCAAATGGTAATTCAAAACCAAATCAACTATTAATTAAATCGTGCACTGCTTCTAAATTAAAATATAACATTACAATAATTATAATTGCTAAAACTAAAAAGACTAACATCACAATCAAGACTATTGCTCAAACAGGTAATTTTAGTTTGCTTGTTTCTTCTTCATATTGAAATGGCATTTTAGTGGAATCCATTTTTCCCAAAACATTACTATTGTTATTAAAAACATCCGGTGGGGCAAAATCAGGAACAGAACTAAAACTTGGCGCAGCATTAAAATCTGGCGTTGAACCAAATTTTGAAGTTCCTTGTCCAAAATCTGAATTTGATCCAAAATTATTTCCACCACCAAAATTATCATCAAAATCACCATTAAGTGGTTGTTGTTGCATTAAATCAGGATTCATAAAAGCAAAATGATGACCATTATCTTGCATTTGGTGTTTTCCAGATTCTTGACCAGGAGCATATTGTTGCATTCCTTGTTGTCCTACTTCTGCTCCAACCATTGATGGATAAGTTAACATCCCTGGATATTGTGACATTTGTGGATAACCCATCATCATTGGATACGGAAACATTTGTGGATAACCCATCATCATTGGATTGCCCATCATTGGCATCACAATTGGTTGATAAATAATTGGTTGATAAATTGGTTTATTATGTTGCGGTTTCATTGCTGTGCTATTAATTCCTAATTTTTGTGAAATATAAGAAGAATTAAACGGCGGATTAGCTTCAGTTTGAAATTCATTTAGATTACCAGGAACTTTAATCGGGTCAGTTAATGGAGTTACCGCTGGATTTTGGTTTGCAAAATTATTATTTCCGAATTCATTTGGATTACCAAACGAATTAAAATTATTTTCGTTCCCTCCATTAAAATTTGGTTCATTATTGTTCATGTGATACCTCCATCTAACTCAATATACCCTCTGTCCAATTTGTTTATAAATGGATTATATCATATATTTGGTTAAAATTAAAGTAAACTATTGTCATAATTCTTGGAAAAGAATATAGTTATTTTTTATTTTTTAGCTTGAAAATACACTCGATCCTTTTCATCAATTGTATACTGTAAAACTAAATCATAAAAAGTTAATAAAATTAAACCAATGTAAATTGTAAATGCCAAATCATAAAAAGTTAACTATTAATTTAGTTAACTTTTTATGATTTGGCATTTACAATTTACAAAACCCCAAACTTTTTCGTAATTCGGATAAATTATTTTAAATTTAACAATCAAAACCATTATATAACTTATCTTCTTTAAAAATATCCTTAATATCATATTTTTCTCGATAATCAGCGATTTCTCCCATTTCAATTGCCTTAATTGCTTCACATGCCATCTTATGTGAGACACATAACGTAATTTGCGGAATATCACCACTATTTAATGGTTCAAAATATAATGCACCAGTGATCATTTCATTTAAACCAAAACCTGGGCATTCTCCTTTTAAAATTCCCTGTTGTAAACGAAAATCAGAAATCACTGGAAATAAATATTTCTTCTTATTATGCAAGCCTTGCTCAACCATTAAACCAAATTCCATATGTGTTCCTGAATCTCATCCATCTAATTCAAAAATAACATAATCAGCATCCGTTAATTCTGCATAATCTAATTCAAAAATTGCTTTATTTGTTGGACGAACTGTTTGATTTGTTTCAAAATCAACAGGATTACTAATCACAAAATCTGGAAACATTTCGCGTAACAAATCACCTTCTTGTTTTCTTGTATTTCATTGGGCCTCAGTAAACATACTGCCCGCATTATAAATTACTTTTCTATTATCTTTCATATTATTTTTCTCCTTTATTGATTAACTATTGTTTCAAATGTTTTAAGTTTTTCCAAATCAAGACCTTTACTATTAACATCTCCGGTAATAAAATCCCCAACGGCGATTAAATCATATCCTAACCTTGTTGCCTCTTCATAATTTGTTAAATTAATTCCTCCCGACGCCATATATTTTTATGTGGTGTATACTGTAAAACTAAATCATAAAAAGTTAATAAAATTATAACAAATTAAAAATAAAAAACAATAATTACAAAAAATATTAAATTAAAAATAAAAAACAATAATTACAAAAAATATTAAATTAAAAATAAAAAACAATAATTACAAAAAATATTAAATTAAAAATATTAAATTGAAAACAATATTTTTAATTTAATATTTTTTGTAATTATTGTTTTTTATTTTTAATTTAATATTTTTTGTAATTATTGTTTTTTATTTTTAATTTAATATTTTTTGTAATTATTGTTTTTTATTTTTAATTTGTTATAATTTTATTAACTTTTTATGATTTAGTTTTACAGTATACACCACATAAAAATAAAAGAAAAAGAGGGTCAATTGTAATGAAAAAAATTTTAAGTATTTTAAGTACAGCTGCTTTAATGTGTACAGGAATAAGCAATGTTATTGCTTGTGAACCTAATAAACAAAAGGAAAAAAAAGTAATTTCAAATAAGAATAAGAACAAACCTATTATTGTTAATAAACGAATAAATTATATAAATCAAGGAAAAAATGAAAAAAATGTTATTAAAAAAATTAAAAGAAGTGTTAATTTTGAAAAAGAATTTAATTTTTATAAAAAATCTCAAAAATCAATAATTAACTTTGATAAGATAAAAAGTAAGATTATTTCATTTTTTAATGATAATTATGATAATAATTATTTTATAGTAGATAACGGATTATATCTCTTAAGAAAAAAAGAAAATAAAATAATAAAAATTAATAATATTAATAGTTCAAATATTTGATATATAGATTTTGATTCAAAAAATAATATGTATTTTGCTATGTATAGTGTTTTGCTTGGTTCTGATGGTGGAGAAGTATATGTATTAAAAAATGGTGAAACTACTGCACAAAAAATTAATGGAATAAATGAACGTATTTTTAATATTACCATTGATAACAAAAACAATGTTTATTTTGATTCAAGTAACGGTTTATATATTTTAAAAAATGGTGAAACAACTGTCTTTTTATGTGAATCTCTTAAAAAATATGGTTTTTATAAAAAAACACTAGGGTTTGATAATTATAATAATTTATATTTTTCAACTTTGAATAGTACATATATTTTAAAAAGTAATGTAGATATACCATCTAAAATAAATAATTTAACTAGTGATGTTATTTCTTTTGCTGTTTATGAAAATAACAATATTTATTTTGGGACAAATAATGGTCCTTTTGTGTTAAAACAAGGGAAAACAACAGTTACAAAAATAAATGAAATAAAATTTTTAAATAAAAATGATAAAGTAAATTATTTTTTATTTGATAAAAAATATATTTATATTGGTTGTTTATATCAAACTTATATTTTAGATTATAATTACAAAATTATAAAACTACTTCCTAATTCACATTGTTATAGCTATGACAATAATGGCAAAATTTATTTTGGATCTGGTAGAGGAATATATAAGTTTAATCCAAATACAATGAAATACCAAAAAATAAAAATTAATAAAAATAATAATTTATATGATAGTGATGCTGAAATTATGTATATTTATTATAATAATAATAATGATAGTATTTATTTTAAAGAATATACACGACAAAGCATTAATTTTTATAAAATTAATAATAATGATATTTCAGAAAAAATAGAAAATTTTAATAAATTATTTTTTTAGTTAAAGGATTGTAAATTGTAAATATCAAATCATAAAAAGTTAACTATTAATTTAGTTAACTTTTTTAAGTTAATTTTTAAGTTAATTATAGGGGGTTGAAATTTATAGACTGCACCCTGTTTAGTAAGTATTAATAAAAAGTTTGTAAACCTTTTTATTAATACTTACTAAACAGGGTGCAGTCTACTTTTAAAGGAGGTGCATTTTTATATGGCAAGAAAAGGACAAAAATTTAATAAATATACAGCATATTTTCGAAAAATGATAGTACAAGAGATTAAAAATAATAGTATAAGTTTTATTGCAAAAAAATATCAAATTAATAAAAAAACTATTGCTTCATGGTATGAAAATTTTAAGAAAGGAATTTTAAACACCAATAAAGGTCCAAAAGAATCATTTGAAAAAAGAGATTTAAACTATTACAAAGTTAGGTATGAATTACTAAAAAATCTTCATGACTTTTACAATTAAATAAAAGAAAAATTGTATCTTTTATCAAAGAAAACATTAATAAATATCCACTAAATTTATTACTTGATATAATAGATTTAAAGCGTAGTTATTGAGATAAATATAAAAATTATTCAAGTAATGGTAAGGATAGCGAATCATTAAAAAATATTGTAAAAGTCTATGAAGAAAATTTAAAACAATTTGGTTATCGTCGAATTACCAAATATTTAAAAGAAGATTATGGCATTGTTTATAATGCTAAGAAAGTATTGCGAATTATGAAAGAAAATAATATTCAAGCTGAATATGTAAAGCGTATGCGTAGAAAAATATTAATAAAACAAAATAGAAATAAAAATATAATTAAATATCCTGATTTAGTAAATCGTAATTTTAATGATATTAAAGAAAGATTTTCAATTTTATTTACTGATGTAACTTATTTAATTTGAAATGGTAAAAAACATTATCAATCAACAATACTTGATGGATATACTAAAGAAATTATTGATGTAAAATGATCAAAATTTAATAATAACAAACTTGTAATTGATAATTTAAATGATGCAATTAATAAAATTAAAAAAATAAAAAAAGATTTAAATAAAACAATAATTCATTCAGATCACGGATATCAATATACATCTAAAGATTACAATAGTAAATGTTTAGATAACAAAATTATAATTTCAATGGGTAAAAATTATCATTGTGCAGACAACATTATTATTGAAAGTTTTCATTCATTACTTAAAAAAGGAACAATCCATAATAAAAATTATAAATCTCATAATGAATATATTAATGATGTTAAAAAATGAAATAAATGATATTCAAACCAAAAAGAAAAATATATAATAAATGAAAGTTTGTAAACCTTTTTATTAATACTTACTAAACAGGGTTGCAGTCTATATCTTGATTTGGATTTTCCTCATCGTCATCATCAATAATATGTTTTACTTGTGATGTACAACTCGCAAGTTCAAAACTACTCCCCAATCCCAAAACAAAAACACTAAAAAGCGTTAGTAATTTTTTCATTAAATTGTCACCTTCCTTTTGTGATGTAAGCATAATTATACTGAAAAAAACATCCTGGTGCTTTTAACAACTTAATTGCTTACAAAGACATTTTGTCGAAAATTATTTGTTATAACAAATTTTTGATAAAAACCGAAAATACAATCCAGTTAAGCTTACTTAAACTACTAATTTTTCAACATAATCATCATCACTTCTGCGGCTATGCCCTAATAATTCTAACTCTGTTGCTAACCCTCGAATACGATCAACAATTCGTAAGGCTTTTACCTTATTAATTTCCTTATCACTAATTTCATTTTTAACATTTGCATAAATTGTTGTCAAAGCTGTCGTGGTGAAATTTGATGAAAAAAAAGTTGGTAATTGCCGACTAATGCGGTCATTTAAAATTCGAAATAATAAATCATCTCGCACCCATGAGGAAACTGACTCTCCACCAATGTCATCTAAAAATAAAACATCTGCTCCTAATAATGTTTCCACCAATGATGATTCACTATTAAAAATACTAAATGACTCTTTTACACGGTTAATTAAATTAATTACGGAAATAAAAGCAACTTTACGATTATTATTTGCTAAAACATTAGCTAATCGAATTAATAAATAAGTTTTTCCAACCCCCGGATGGCCATGAATATACAGGCACTTTTTTCGCTGCCCTTTGACAAATTTAACCATTTCGTCAATAATAAAATGCATATTATTAAAATTCTTATCTTTTTTAATATCATCATTTAATCGTAATTTTAATAGTTCATCACTAAAGTCATAATAAAGATAATTACTTTTAACCTTATTTTTTTCTTTAATAGCGCTGGTATGTTCGCATTCAATTCGTGTTAAAAATAAATTATCATTTTCTTTTTTAAAATAATATTTGTAGCCTTGAAATTGTTGTTGGCATAATGATAAAGGCGAATTTTTTTCACATTGATGATAGTTAACTATATATTCCTGAAAGAGTGCACTAAACTGCTGATAATTATTAACATCAAAGGCAATTTGTTGTAAATTAAATATTAACTCTGCATTATTTTGAATTTGTTTTAACAAACTTAGTTTTGCCATACCCCATCTCTCTTTCATTTTTCTATTATAAGTTTTTTAAATCATCTAATAATTGCGTTAGATTAACTTTCTTAACTTCTTGTTCCTGACGTTTTTGTTCATAAATTTTATTATATTCCAATTCCGCCAAATTTTGTTTAGCCACTTTTTCTTTTCATTGATATGTTTTTGTCTTAATAACATCCTTGGTAATTTTACTTTTTTGTGTTTTTGCATAAGCCCCACGTAAATGTTCCATTGCTTTATCAACAGTATTAATTTGTAATTGATACAAAGTATTAGCTATTTTTTCGCAATACTTTCTTTCAATTCGACGAGAATTTTTAAATCAAACATATTCAATTAAACAATTAAGAACCCCAGGTGTTAACGAATAATCAATAATTAAATCGCGAATTAATTCAATTTCAATTGGCGTTGGTCTACTATTTTCTCGTAATAATGTTAAATATTCAATTGGATCAATGGAAACCATTTCATTAATTTTTGCTTCTAACATACTACTTGGTTTAATCACATTTTCCTCATTAATAATTAAGTTTAATTGCTCCCTATTAAGTTTTTTTTTCAAAACTGTTTTTTGATAAAAATCAGATAATAAATTTTGAAATGTTTCATAATTAAAAATGCGATTATTAGCTGTTAACTCAATACTTTTGTAAATAAAAATAGCAAGATTATTTGTCAAAACATTATAATAATTTGCTAATTGAATAATTTTTTCGCTATATGGTAAGTATAATTTATGATTAGCATTTTTCGATGCTAAATATTTATCAATGTAAACAAAATCAAATGTCATTGTTTTATTCGCTAATTGTTCAGATAAATCATTGCTACTTTTATTTTCTGGTTGATCATTGTTAATAAATTTTGTTTTAATCATTGCAAAAGATTTTTCCCCGACAATATCTAATAAATAATTTCGTAAAATTTTATTTTCAAAAAAAGAAATCGCAGAAATTGGTAATTGCGGTTTTAAAATAAAGTGTTTCCCTTTTTTGTGCTTTGCAATTTTTAATAAGCCAATAGTTTCTAATTTACTTTTTGCTGTTAAAAATTCATCATATGATATTTGTAATAATGTTAAAAGATTTTCTAAATGATATTTCGTATTTAATTTCAAGATAAAATCTTGTGCTGTCAAAGCAATATATAACATATGCGCTTTATCACCAATAATTGGGCGATATAAACATAAAAATAACATACGTTCATCGTCTGACAATTGATACTCTTGTTTAATTAAATAAGTTGCTTCCTTTTCCATCATTTTCCGTCCTTTGCTTAATCATTAATAATATTACAACGAACAAAGAAGAAGTAAATATATTTTATTAAAATAGTATTATTAATTGACTTATCCACATTCTTTTTTTAATAAAATAGTTATTATTATTAAGTTTTTAAAACTTTTACACATATAAACAAATTTTAACTACTATATGGATAGGTTACAATAAGTTGGACCATATTTATGTGGACTTTCAAATAAAATATAATTATGAAGAAAGTGGGAATATAAAAATGGGAAGAAATTTATATACCGATGAATTTAAAAAACAAATTATTTTACTTTATCAAAATGGTAAAAAACCTAGACTGCACCCAAAAAAGTAAGTAAAGAAAAAAAGTCTTTGCTAAACTTTAAAGGAGGTGCATTTTTATATGGCAAGAAAAGGACAAAAATTTAATAAATATACAGCATATTTTCGAAAAATGATAGTACACGAGGTTAAAAATAATAGTATAAGTTTTATTGCAAAAAAATATCAAATTAATAAAAAACTGTTGCTTCATGGTATGAAAATTTTAAGAAAGGAATTTTAAACACCAATAAAGGTCCAAAAGAATCATTTGAAAAAAGAGATTTAAACTATTACAAAGTTAGGTATGAATTACTAAAAAAGCTTCATGACTTTTACAATTAAATAAAAGAAAAATTGTATCTTTTATCAAAGAAAATATTAATAAATATCCACTAAATTTATTACTTGATATAACAGATTTAAAGCGTAGTTATTGAGATAAATATAAAAATTATTCAAGTAATGGTAAGGATAGCGAATCATTAAAAAATATTGTAAAAGTCTATGAAGAAAATTTAAAACAATTTGATTATCGTCGAATTACCAAATATTTAAAAGAAGATTATGGCATTGTTTATAATGCTAAGAAAGTATTGCGAATTATGAAAGAAAATAATATTCAAGCTGAATATGTAAAGCGTATGCGTAGAAAAATATTAATAAAACAAAATAGAAATAAAAATATAATTAAATATCCTGATTTAGTAAATCGTAATTTTAATGATATTAAAGAAAGATTTTCAATTTTATTTACTGATGTAACTTATTTAATTTGAAATGGTAAAAAACATTATCAATCAACAATACTTGATGGATATACTAAAGAAATTATTGATGTAAAATGATCAAAATTTAATAATAACAAACTTGTACTTGATAATTTAAATGATGCAATTAATAAAATTAAAAAAATAAAAAAGATTTAAATAAAATAATAATTCATTCAGATCACGGATATCAATATACATCTAAAGATTACAATAGTAAATGTTTAGATAACAAAATTATAATTTCAATGGGTAAAAATTATCATTGTGCAGACAACATTATTATTGAACGTTTTCATTCATTACTTAAAAAAGGAACAATCCATAATAAAAATTATAAATCTCATAATGAATATATTAATGATGTTAAAAAATGAAATAAATGATATTTAAACCAAAAAGAAAAATATATAATAAATGAAAGTTTGTAAACCTTTTTATTAATACTTACTAAACAGGGTGCAGTTTAACTAACCATTCTTGAAATTTTTAAGGAATATGGGGTGTCGAAATCAGTCGTATATCAGTGAATTGAAAAATTTAATAATTCTGGATCTTTTAAAGCAAAAGATAACCGCACTGTTGAAGAAAATGAACTAGATTGCCTTGCGGAAAGAATTAATCCAATTACGAATGGAAAACGACATTTTAAAGCAAGCGGCACTGATAATTGGCAAAAAATAGAAATTATTAACAATAATAAAGAAAAATATTCCGTGCGAAAAATGGGTCAAATATTAAAGATAGCAAAATCAACATATTACTATCAAATTAATAAATACGCTACGGTTGATGTTAATAATTATGAACAAGAAGTTATCAGTGCATTTAATGCTAATCGCAAAATTTATGGAGCTCGTAAAATTAAAGCTATTTTAACCAGAAAAGATATTATCTTATCGCGAAGAAAAATTCGCCAAATTATTTTTGATTTGTTATAATTTTATTAACTTTTTATGATTTAATTTTACAGTATAAAAGATGTTATTTTGCTGCTAAGAAATTAATTGCCAATCGGGGTTATTTTAGGATTATTCATCGAACAACAAGATTATTAGAAATTACTGCTTTATTAGTTAAATATGGTTTTAATATTAAACGATTACAGTTTATTCATCCTTTTTTAACAAGTGAAGCAAATAATGTTTTAATTGAAGCTCGTTTTTAAAGCGGGGAAGGACTTATTGTTGAAGAATCAATTATAGTACATAATAGTGATTATCACTATACAGAAACAGTTTTAAAATTATTTCGAAAATAGGTGATTAAAATGGATACTAAACTTTTAAAACAAAATGAAAAATATGTTATTGGTGTTTCGGGTGGCCCAGATAGTATGTTTTTATTTGATAATATTTATCATAGTTCTGAATTAGATATTAATAATTTTATTGTTTGTTTAGTGAACTATCAAAAACGAGAAGATAGTAATCATGATGAACAAATTGTTGTTGAATATTGTCAAAAACGAAATATTAAGCTACATGTTAAAAAAGTAACGGCGCAGGAATATCAACAATATCAAGCGCTATCACATAATTTCCAGCGGATTGCGCGTGATTTACGTTATGATTTCTTTTGCCAAATTAGTGAAAAATATCATTGCCAGGGAGTTTTAATTGCTCATAATTTAACAGATCATATTGAGACATATATTTTACAAAAACAACGAAACGGCATTATTGAACATTATGGTTTAAATCAAAATAGCTATTACTATTCACAAATGTTGGGAACAAAACTTAATGTCTTTCGAATTATGTTAAAAATAACACGAGAAGAAATTATTGAATATTTATTGCACGAGCAAGTTAATTATGCGATTGATTCAACTAATATTTTAGCAATTTATAACCGCAATATTATTCGCAATGAAATTCAACAAATTAATTTACAAGATATGTTATTAGAAATTGACCAAAAAAATAAAGAGAATGAACAATTAAAATTAATTGCCAAGAATTATTTAATTGATAATTTTGGTCAAATTAATGTTTCTAGTTTTAATGTTCTTAATAATGTTCAATTACAAAAAATTATTATTTTTAATTATTTTAAAACTAATAATGTTGTTCATTTAATTAGTCATAAAAAAAGAAAATTTTTAGATGAAATAATTAAGGAGTTAAAAAGTCCAAAAGCCAATCTTATTCTTAACATTAATGCGGATTATGCCTTAATTAAATCATATGATAATGTTGATATTATTAATAATGATCTTTTAAAACCAACAACAATACAAATTAGTTCAAAGACTAATTTACCTATAAAATGGAAAGAAAATACTATTAATTGGGGAACTAAAAACAAGCATCTTTTTAAGATTACAACAGCGCAATGACCAATCACAATTACTAATGATTTACTATTACTAAATAAAGTAATAGTAAATAAGATGCCATTAAATCGTTGATTTATTAAAAATAAAGTTTCGCTTTTAGCGCGAAAAAGTTATTTTGTCTTAGATAAAAATAATCAGCTTATTTATGCCAATAATTTAGTTAATTTAAAAATTAATGAATTTATTAATAATACTTACTTGGAAAAAAACAATTTATTTTTTTTTATGATAAAATAATTTAGAATTGGATTATTGTTTAAAATGCCCAAAAAAGATTAATTTTTAAGTCTTAATAGAGGAGAAATAGTTATGAATAAGAAAAGAATGTGGTTTGCAATTATAAGTTCATTAATTTTTATTGGTTTGATTATTTTAACAATTGTATTATGAACAAAAGCAGATATTACAAAAATTAGCGAAGGGGACATGCAAAGAATTGGCAATACCCAGAAATATAATGAAAAAGAAATTAATGAAATGACTATTGAGGCTGGTGTTGGTAAAAATAGTGTTGTTATGAAAGGGGTCATTCGTTATTCTGAAGGCGGGAATATTAAAACTGTCCGTTATAGTTCTCAATGAAGTCGTGAAGGTTTTAACAATTATACTTACCGACCGGGAAAAGGAACAAATATATGAGATCAGAATTTTAAAGAAAAATTAAAAGGTGGTCTTGTTTCAATTGATCGTGAATTTGTTCCAGTGTGACAAACAATGTTAGTCGACTTGGTGCCATGATTATTAATAGTGGGAATTGCGGCGTTTATTATTGCACGATTATCAAAAATGTCGGGTGGAATGTCGGGGGCTAATCCTTTTTCAATGGGGAAAAATAAAGCTCGTCAAATTCAATCAACTGTTAAGTTTTCGGATGTAGCGGGAATTAATGAAGAAAAAATAGAATTAGTTGAATTACTTGACTATTTGAAAAACCCACAAAAATATTCAAATATGGGAGCTCGTGCACCAAAAGGAGTTCTAATGGAAGGGCCACCTGGAACAGGGAAAACCTTATTAGCAAAAGCAGTTGCTGGAGAAGCTGGTGTACCATTCTTCTCAATTTCAGGTTCTGAATTTGAAGAAATGTTTGTTGGAGTTGGGGCTTCAAGAATTCGTGAAATGTTTATTGCCGCTAAAAAAGCAGCACCATGTATTATTTTCATTGATGAAATTGATGCTGTTGGTCGTAAAAGAACTGTTTCATTTGGGAGCAGTGGTAATGAACAAACATTAAACCAGTTATTAGTTGAAATGGATGGATTTGGAACTAATACGGGAGTTATTGTAATG
Organism: Spiroplasma endosymbiont of Polydrusus cervinus; assembly: GCF_964019755.1. Classification (NCBI taxonomy): domain Bacteria; kingdom Bacillati; phylum Mycoplasmatota; class Mollicutes; order Entomoplasmatales; family Spiroplasmataceae; genus Spiroplasma; species Spiroplasma endosymbiont of Polydrusus cervinus. The sequence goes on along the minus strand of NZ_OZ026469.1, from coordinate 331,050 downwards.
GCAGCAACAAACCGCGTTGATGTATTAGACTCAGCCTTATTAAGACCAGGTCGTTTTGATCGTCAAATCCAAATTTCATTACCAGATATTAATGAGCGTGAAGCAATTTTAAAATTACATGCTCGTAACAAGGCAGTTTCAACAGAAGTTGATTTTAGACGAATTGCCGAAAGAACGCCTGGTTTTTCTGGGGCACAGTTAGAGAATGTTTTAAATGAAGCAGCAATTTTATGTGTTCGTAAGAATTTAAAAATTATTACTGTTAATATTATTGATGAAGCGATTGACCGTGTTGTTGGCGGACCAGCAAAAGAATCACGTAAATATTCAGTAATGGATAAAGATATTGTTTCATATCATGAAGCTGGTCATGCTTTAATTGGTTTACGATTAGAAGCTGCTAGAAAAGTTCAAAAAGTTACAATTATTCCAAGGGGGCAAGCAGCTGGTTATACAATTATGACCCCAAAAGAAGAAACAATGTTCCATAGTAAAGAAAACTTATATGCAACAATTACTGGTTATTTAGGTGGACGTGCTTCAGAGGAAATTATGTTTGGAAAAACAAAAATAACAACAGGAGCGCATGATGATTTAGAAAAAGCAACCAATATTGCTCGTCATATGGTTACTGAATACGGAATGAGTTCATTAGGATTAGTTCAATTTGAATCGCCAAAAGATGAATATACGGAAACAAGAAAACGATATTCAGAAGATGTGGCAGCTAAAATTGATACGGAAGTTCGTAAAATTTTAGATGATTGTTATGTTACAGCAAAAGCATTGATTTCTGAAAACCGTAGTTTATTAGATTTAATTGCTGAAAGTTTAAAAGTATTAGAAACAATTACAGCTGAACAAATTGAATATATTGATAAATATCATAAGTTACCAGATGAAGTAATTCATGAAAAAGAACGTGCTTCTAAGCATAAGGAAAAAGAAGCTAAAGGTGAAATTTTAGAAGTTAAACCAAAAGAACGAAAAAAAGATCACCCGGCAGATGACAAAAATAATGATCAAAATAAAAAGTAGGTTGAATTAAGCCTGCTTTTATTTTACTTTTTCGGATGGTTGTACTATAATTGCAAAAGAAAGAAATTTATAAAGGAGTTTTAAAAGAATGGATAAAGTAACGAAAGCAATTAGTAATGTTCATAATATTAAAATGACCGTTGTTGATGCAACCAAATCATTAAATGATATTATTAAATTACATGAAACTACTCCACTTGCTACAATTGTGTTATCACGAGTTGTTTTAGCAACTATTTTAATTGGTAGTGATATGAAGAATGCAACTGATAAAATGACAAGTATTGTTAATGGTAATGGTCCAATTGGAACTATTATGGTGGAGTATACTGGGCATAAAGTACGAGGATTTTGTACTAATCCCCAATTTGATGTTGAGGAAATTGACCGGGATCATAATGTTATTTCGCAAGTAGTCGGAACAGATGGTTATTTACGAGTGATGAAAGATTTAGAAATGAAAGATAATTTTTCGGGGCAAATTGAATTAATTTCTGGTGAAATTAATTTAGATTTTATTTATTATTTAACACAAAGTGAACAAATTAAATCTATTATTGCTTGTTCAATTAAAATGAATGAAGATAATACCATTACCAAAGCGGTTGGTTTTTTTGCGCAGTTATTATCAGGACATAAGGACGAAGATATTGATTATTTAGAAGAAAAGATTGAGAATTTAGAAAACATTAGTCATAAATTAATTGCGGAAGATAATGTAATTAATATTTTTAAATTAATTGATCAAGATGCCAAAGTATTAGAAGCTGATGAGGTTAATTTTAAATGTAGTTGTTCATATGAAAAAGCTTTAGAATCAGCTAAATTATTAGGTGATGAGCAGCTTAATGAAATTCTAGCAAGTAATGTTGAAGTTGAAATTGCTTGTGACTTTTGTCGCAAAAAATATCTTATTAGAGCTAGCGATTTAAAAATCTTACTAAAAGAATAAGGATAATATACCCAAATAAGTTGATAAAATTACAATAATTTTGTTATGATATTATTATGATAAAAAATATTTGTTAAATGTAATTTAATGTTCAAAGGGGAGGAAAAATACAAGATGGCTAAAATTAAAGATGTACCTAGTACAGATCAAAAAAAATCAGAGGGAAAAGAAAAAGTTGATTATAATGCCGTTAAAGAATTTAAACAAAAATTAAAAGAACAAAAGAAACAAACAAAGTTATATTCAAAACGGATTTTAAAAGGGGAAATTATTTCAACAACAAACAGTAAACCAGATACAAGTAAATATGTAATTGAATTAGTCAATGTTAAAAAATCATATATTACTGGCGAAGTTGAAATACCAGTTTTAAAAGGAATTGATTTAAAATTAGAAAAAGGCGATTTTATTGTAATTTTAGGTCCTTCTGGGTCAGGAAAGACAACATTATTGAACATTATTTCAGGATTAGATAAAGTTTCTAGCGGTGATGTTTTTGTAATCGATTATAATTTATCGTTATTAAAAGATGTTCATTTAACAAAATTTAGACGAGATAATATTGGTTTTATTTTCCAACAATATAATTTATTAACTAATTTAACTGCCAAAGAAAATGCTGAAGTTGGTGAAAACTTAAGTAAAAATAAAAATAAAGATATGACAATTAAAGATATTTTTGAAACAATTGGGATGGAAGAACAAATGAATAAATATCCACACCAAATGTCAGGGGGACAACAACAACGTGTTTCGATTGCTAGAGCATTAGCAAAAAATCCCGACATCTTGTTTGCGGATGAACCAACGGGAGCTTTAGATGAAGAAATGGGCCGTAAAGTACTTGAAATTTTAGTTGATGTTAATAAAAAATACAAAACAACTGTAATTATTGTTACCCATAACCCGAATATTGCTGATATTGCTAATACCGTTATTCATGTTCGTAATGGTTTAATTGACCAAATTAAAAAGAACACCCATTCAAAAAAGCCAAGTGAAATTGATTGATCTTAATCTATAAAACGCTAATAATAGTAGACTGCACCCAAAAAAAGTAAGTAAAGAAAAAAAGTCTTTGCTAAACTTTAGAGGAGGTGCATTTTTATATGGCAAGAAAAGGACAAAAATTTAATAAATATACAGCATATTTTCGAAAAATGATAGTACAAGAGGTTAAAAATAATAGTATAAGTTTTATTGCAAAAAAATATCAAATTAATAAAAAAACTGTTGCTTCATGGTATGAAAATTTTAAGAAAGGAATTTTAAACACCAATAAAGGTCCAAAAGAATCATTTGAAAAAAGAGATTTAAACTATTACAAAGTTAGGTATGAATTACTAAAAAAGCTTCATGACTTTTACAATTAAATAAAAGAAAAATTGTATCTTTTATCAAAGAAAACATTAATAAATATCCACTAAATTTATTACTTGATATAACAGATTTAAAGCGTAGTTATTGAGATAAATATAAAAATTATTCAAGTAATGGTAAGGATAGCGAATCATTAAAAAATATTGTAAAAGTCTATGAAGAAAATTTAAAACAATTTGGTTATCATCGAATTACCAAATATTTAAAAGAAGATTATGGCATTGTTTATAATGCTAAGAAAGTATTGCGAATTATGAAAGAAAATAATATTCAAGCTGAATATGTAAAGCGTATGCGTAGAAAAATATTAATAAAACAAAATAGAAATAAAAATATAATTAAATATCCTGATTTAGTAAATCGTAATTTTAATGATATTAAAGAAAGATTTTCAATTTTATTTACTGATGTAACTTATTTAATTTGAAATGGTAAAAAACATTATCAATCAACAATACTTGATGGATATACTAAAGAAATTATTGATGTAAAATGATCAAAATTTAATAATAACAAACTTGTAATTGATAATTTAAATGATGCAATTAATAAAATTAAAAAAATAAAAAAAGATCTAAATAAAACAATAATTCATTCAGATCACGGATATCAATATACATCTAAAGATTACAATAGTAAATGTTTAAATAACAAAATTATAATTTCAATGGGTAAAAATTATCATTGTGCAGACAACATTATTATTGAAAGTTTTCATTCATTACTTAAAAAAGGAACAATCCATAATAAAAATTATAAATCTCATAATGAATATATTAATGATGTTAAAAAATGAAATAAATGATATTCAAACCAAAAAGAAAAATATATAATAAATGAAAGTTTGTAAACCTTTTTATTAATACTTACTAAACGGGGTGCAGTCTACTTTTTAAAGGAGGTGCATTTTTATATGGCAAGAAAAGGACAAAAATTTAATAAATATACAGCATATTTTCGAAAAATGATAGTACAAGAGGTTAAAAATAATAGTATAAGTTTTATTGCAAAAAAATATCAAATTAATAAAAAAACTGTTGCTTCATGGTATGAAAATTTTAAGAAAGGAATTTTAAACACCAATAAAGGTCCAAAAGAATCATTTGAAAAAAGAGATTTAAACTATTACAAAGTTAGGTATGAATTACTAAAAAAGCTTCATGACTTTTACAATTAAATAAAAGAAAAATTGTATCTTTTATCAAAGAAAACATTAATAAATATCCACTAAATTTATTACTTGATATAACAGATTTAAAGCATAGTTATTGAGATAAATATAAAAATTATTCAAGTAATGGTAAGGATAGCGAATCATTAAAAAATATTGTAAAAGTCTATGAAGAAAATTTAAAACAATTTGGTTATCGTCGAATTACCAAATATTTAAAAGAAGATTATGGCATTGTTTATAATGCTAAGAAAGTATTGCGAATTATGAAAGAAAATAATATTCAAGCTGAATATGTAAAGCGTATGCGTAGAAAAATATTAATAAAACAAAATAGAAATAAAAATATAATTAAATATCCTGATTTAGTAAATCATAATTTTAATGATATTAAAGAAAGATTTTCAATTTTATTTACTGATGTAACTTATTTAATTTGAAATGGTAAAAAACATTATCAATCAACAATACTTGATGGATATACTAAAGAAATTATTGATGTAAAATGATCAAAATTTAATAATAACAAACTTGTAATTGATAATTTAAATGATGCAATTAATAAAATTAAAAAAATAAAAAAAGATCTAAATAAAACAATAATTCATTCAGATCACGGATATCAATATACATCTAAAGATTATAATAGTAAATGTTTAGATAACAAAATTATAATTTCAATGGGTAAAAATTATCATTGTGCAGACAACATTATTATTGAAAGTTTTCATTCATTACTTAAAAAAGGAACAATCCATAATAAAAATTATAAATCTCATAATGAATATATTAATGATGTTAAAAAATAAAATAAATGATATTCAAACCAAAAAGAAAAATATATAATAAATGAAAGTTTGTAAACCTTTTTATTAACACTTACTAAACAGGGTGCAGTCTAGTATTTAACCGATAGAGAAAAATAATTTTATAGATGAAAAACAATAGAAAAACACTTTAAAATAAGAGTTTATTTTTGTGATTCTGGTAAACCTCGTCAGAAAGCATTAGTAGAAAGAATAAATAGAGATATAAGGCGTTGATTGGCTCAAAATGAGCCATTAATTAATATTCGTAGTAGATTAAAATCTATTTTAGATATATTAAATACCACAATTAGACCTTGCTTGGAAAATTTTACATCAAAACAATATTTTAAAAAAATTTTTTTAAATTAAATTAGTGTTTGTTAAGATTAGTAAAATTTATTTTTTGTTGTGTTTAATTTTATAATTTTAAAAATAAATATTAAAAATAATATTTTTAATTTAATATTTTTTGTGATTATTGTTTTTTATTTTTAATTTGTTATAATTCTATTAACTTTTTATGATTTAGTTTTACAGTATACATGGCAATATAATGGGTAGTTATTTTCAACTTGAATTAAAATAGAACTATCTTAAACTAAAAATTTTTTGCAGGTTCATCGTACAGGACGCCTATTCATCATTTGTTAGGACTAAATTATCGGCAAGTTGATAATACAATGCAACGAATTATGCAAAAAACCAAAGATTTTTAAAAAATAATTAATTAAGTATATCAATGTTGTTATTAATATAATATAATTAACCACGGTGAGTATTATGCGCGAAAAGATCATATTAGTGTGTTCCGAGTGTTTAAATCGAAATTATACAACGTTTAAAAACAAAATGACACAAAAAGAACGTTTAGAAGTAAATAAATTTTGTAAAACATGTAATAAACATACTAAACATAAAGAAACAAGGTAGGTGTTCGTAATGGCAAAAAAGGAAAAACAAAAAAAGGAAATTAAAACTGCTTTAACAAAAGAAGAAAAAAGAGTTTTAAAAATTCAAAAGAAAAATGAAAAAGCAGTTTTAATTTTTCAAAAAAAAACAAATAAGGTAGCACCAATTCAAGTTGGAACGAAAAAAGAAATTATCGCCCCAGCAGTTTATAAAAATGGTGACCCAATAAAAAAAGGTTTTTTCAAACGCGAAAATTCAGGTAAAAATAAAAAGACTAATTGAAAATTAGCTTTCCGTGAATTTCCTGTTAAAATGGCAAAAGAAGTTACAAGAATTCGTTGAACAAGTAAAGGTAGTTTAGGACACAAGTTTTTAATCACAATTTTATTTATTATTTCTTTTGCGGTATTTTATTTAGTATTAGATTTAGTTTTACATCATTTACTAACTGTTGCTCGCATTATATAATAATTAATAGGTAAGATTTAAAGGAGTAAAATAATGTTAGGGAAAAACACAATAACAGATGAAATCATTGATAATGATAAAGCGAATGATAAATTGGATAGCGGTGAGAATTTAAAGGATATGACAAAATATCCTGGGAAATGATATGTAATTAATTGTTATTCTGGTCATGAAGATCGTGTTCGTGATGACTTAATCCAACGGGTAGAATCATTAAATATGAAAGATGTTGTTTTTGATATTAGAGTTGTCAAAGAAATGGTTCCAGCGAAAAAAGGAAAACCAATCGAAAAGAATGTTTATCCAGGATATATTTTTATTAATATGATTATGAATGATGAAGCTTGATATATTGTTCGGAATACAACAGGCGTTACTGGATTTATTGGTTCATCAGGACGAGGAACAAAACCATTTCCTTTAACGGACCAAGAAGCAAAAACAATGCTTTCAAAATCAATCGTTGCAAAAAAAGCGGCATCGCAACAAGGGAAAAAAGTAAAAAAAGTATTTGTGGCAAACTTTAAAGTTAACGATTATGTTCGAATTCTATCCGGAATTTTTACCGAAATGGAAGGACAAGTAACAAAAATTGATACTTCAAAAGGGATTGCAACAGTAAATTTAGAAATGTTTGGTCGTTTAACGCCTACTGAAGTTGAATTTGACCAATGTGAAAAAATAGGTTAGCATAACAAATTAATATTAATTTTTGTTATGCTTTAGTTTTACAGTATACAAAAATGATAATTAACAAGTAAAGGAGGTCTTATTAATGCCAAAATTAAAACAAGAAAAAGAAATTAAAGAAATTTCTAGTTATAAATATGGTTTTAATGACGGAGACATTTCCTACTATAATACGGGAAAAGGTCTTAATGAAGCAATTATTAATGAAATTTCAGATCATAAAAATGAACCAACATGAATGCGAGAATATCGGTTACAGTCATATCATAATTTTTTAAAAATGAAAAATCCAAGTTGAGGTCCAAATCTCCAATTTATGGATTTTAATGAGTATATTTATTATATTAAGCCAACAGAACATATTGTGACAAAATGAGAAGAAGTTCCTGAAAAAATTAAAGAAACCTTTGATCGATTAGGCTTACCAGAGGCAGAACGGGAATATTTAGCTGGAATTAAAGCCCAATATGATAGTGAACCTGTTTATAGTAGTATGCTGAAAGAAGTTGAAGAAAAAGGGATTATTTTCTTGGATTGTGACACGGCATTACGAGAACATCCAGAATTATTTAAAAAATATTTTGGAACACTAGTTCCTAATATGGATAATAAATATGCAACGTTAAATGGGGCAGTTTGATCGGGGGGATCATTTATTTATGTTCCGAAAGGCGTTAAATTAGAAAAACCATTACAAGCTTATTTTCGGATTAATTATCAGAATAGTGGACAGTTTGAACGAACATTAATTATTGTTGACGATGATGCTGAGTTACATTATATTGAAGGTTGTACAGCACCAGTTTATTCGTGTGATTTTTTGCATGCAGCGATTGTCGAAATTTTTGTTGGGAAAAATGCTAAAATGCGTTATACCACAGTTCAAAATTGAAGTGATAATGTTTTAAATTTAGTTACAAAACGGAGTATTGTTGAGGAAAATGGTCAAATGGAATGAATTGATGGTAACATTGGTTCAAAAATTAATATGAAATATCCTAGTGTTATTTTAAAAGGGAATAATAGTAAAGGACAATGTATTTCAATTGCTGTTGCTAAAGAAAATGTGATTCAAGATGCCGGTTCAAAAATGATTCATTTAGGGAAAAATACCTCTTCGAAGATTATTTCTAAATCAATGACTTTTAATGGGGGAACAGCCAATTATCGTGGCTTAGTTCATATTGGTCCTAAAGCACAATATTCAAAAGCAAGGGTTAAATGTGATACCTTAATTTTAGATGGAAAATCACACTCTGATACAATTCCCCAAAACAAGGTTTATAATAATGAATCACAAATTGAACATGAAGCAACAGTAAGTAAAGTTTCCGAAGAACAGCTGTTTTATTTACAAAATCGTGGTTTATCTGAGCAAGAAGCTTTAGAAATGATTATTATGGGATTTTTAGAACCTTTTATGAAAGAATTACCAATGGAGTATGCCATTGAATTAAATCAATTAATTAAAATGGATATGGAAGGTAGTGTTGGTTAATGGCAGTTCTTGATAAGCAACAAATTCGGTAAGAAAAGTTAATAGGTCGAAATAAGCTTTCATCGGCTTTACGTCAACAAAAAGAAACAGAAATTTTTAATGCTTTTTTCCAGCATTCAGCGGTTCAAAATAGCAAAAATATTGCTCTTTATTATTCAGTTAAAGGTGATGTTAATATCCTTTTATTATTGAACAATTATTAGCGGCAAAGGTTAATGTCTTATTACCCCGAGTGGTTGGAAATAATTTACAATTTCATCATATTTCTAATTTAACAACTGATTTAGAACTTAATTCGCAGTTTGGTATTTACAATTTACAGAAGAAAAACTAAAAATTTATTGAATTTTTTTTAGATAACGATATAATTAATTATGGTTGTTTCAGTTTCAACCGCTCTTTGACTTTTAAGTACCAAAAGGATATGCAATACTTATCTACTTACAAGGCGAGTATAAACTGGAGGTGTAAAAATGTTTGCAATAATTAAAACTGGAGGGAAACAACTTCGTGTTTCTCAAGGTGATGAAATATTTGTTGAGATGTTAAATGGCAATGAAGGTGAAAAAGTTAATTTCACTGAAATTTTAATGATCGATGGTGAAGTAGGGACTCCTTTTATTAAAGGGGCATCCGTAACAGGAACAATTTTAAAGCAAGGAAAACAAAAGAAAATTGTTGTTTTCCATTATAAACCAAAGAAAACACAACATAAAAAATATGGGCATCGTCAACCATATACAAAAGTTAAAATTGATGAAATCTTGTTATCAGGAACTATGAAAGCAACTAAACCAGCAACAGCAAAAACAGCTACTGCGGCTAAACCGGCTGCTAAAAGTTCATCAACAAGATCAGCAAAAAAACCAGCAACAAAAACAAAAAAAGTGACGAGTAATACATTATGATTAAAATTATAATTACTAAAACTGAACAAAAAATTAAAAAAATTGAAATTACTGGTCATGCGAAAGCAGCTGAATATGGCAAAAACCTTGTTTGTGCGGCAATAACAGCAATTACAACGGGTGGTTTAAATGCAATTGATCAAATTAAACCAGATAGTTGTGAGTTCCTTGTTAAGGAAGGACTAATTAATATTATTGTCAAAAATGATAGTGCTGACTTACAAGTTATGTTACAAACAATTTATTATCAATTTTTAACAATTTATCAGCAATATCAAAAATTTATTAGTGTAAAGGAGGTTGAAGAATAATGATGAAGTTCTTATTAGGGTTACAGTTATTTGCTTCAAAAAAAGGAGTAGGGTCGACTAAAAATGGTCGTGATTCACATTCAAAACGATTAGGCGCAAAAAGAGCTGATGGCCAAATAATTAGAGCAGGATCAATCATTTATCGTCAACGTGGAACAAAAGTTCACCCAGGAGTAAATGTTGGGCGTGGTGGAGATGATACCTTATTTGCCTTAATTGATGGAATTCTTAAGTTTGAAAAATTTGAACGAAATAAAACAAAAGCATCAGTTTATCAAAAACAAGTTAAATAAATGTAAATTGTAAAATTAAATATTAAAAACAATATTTTTAATTTAATATTTTTTGTGATTATTGTTTTTTATTTTTAATTTGTTATAATTCTATTAGCTTTTTATGATTTAATTTTACAGTACAGTATACATTTAATTAATTAAACTAGTAAAACAAATTAAAAAATGATAAAATACATCCATATAAACTTAGCAGATATAAATAAATAATTTGAGGAAAATAGATGGGAAATAAAATGTTAAAAAAAAGAAGATCAAATTCATGATGGTCAATAATATCTTTTTCGATTTTTAAAATTCGTCGTTCAATGGTAGTCTGAGTGTTACTTTTACTGTCACTTGTTTTATTTGGAACAATTGCAAGTACTCTTTTTTTATCTTCAAAAGATATTAATGAATTTTTAAAAAATTTTCAGTATGCTGTATTTATTTTTAATAACATTTTATTATTATTGTTTATTTTGTTAGTAATTATTAAAATTTTTGGACGAGAGTTTGAAGATGGAACTTATTTATTATTAATTTCAAAGCCGTATTCCCGTTTTGTTTTATTTTTATTAAAATTAATTTCGCTTTGAATTTTAATTCTTCTTTTTTTAGGAACAATTACTTTGTTCGCTTTCGGCACTGGTTATATTGGAAGTTTCTTTAAACAGCAGAACCCCGAATATTTCCAAGTTTATCAAAGTTTATTATTAAAGTTATTTATTTATTCTTTAATATTATCTTTTTTTGCTTCAAGTGGGATTTTATTTGCGGTAACTTTTTTAAATTCACAAATTGTTTTATTAATTGTTGTTATTTTCTGTAGTTTGTTTTTAGTTGGGGGAATGCCATATTGATTAATTATGAGTTTAACGAATAACATTGATTTATCATTTGCTAATGAATCAATTGTTAAACAAAATTATCCCGTTAAAATTATTAAAGATACCATTAATTTTAAAAGAAAATTAGAACAAAAATTAATTAACTATGATAAGTTAACTAATGAAATGTGAAATTTTTATAGTCAATATGACTATGATGATTTAAAAAAAGTTTTTGATAATTCTGACTATCGGAATATTACAGATGATTCGATGTTACGAATTCAACGTTTAGAGTTTTATAAATCACTTGGTTTAACTAAAACAAAGGAAAGTGAATATGAAATTGATGCTCTTCAAAAGTGGGATTCAACAACAAAATATAATTATGATGGAAAAGATAGTACTGTCAGTCAAGTTATTAGTAGTGTTGGAACGCAGAATCTTAAAATGAAAGTTCATTTTGCAACTGACTACTTCTTTAAAGCACCAAGTGAATTAGACCCACATAATGAAATTCATAAAGACCTACTTGATTTTATTAATGTCATTGGCAAAAAAACAACATGATTGCCGTATCTTAGACTAAATTATTTTAATGGAACTTCTTTATTTTATTTTAATTTAGATAAATCATATTATAATTTATCATCAAAAAATAATGATCCAAAGTTAGTAACTGTTGACCGAAAATTATCAGAACCAAATTCCTTTAATCCGGTATCGGTCTTTAAAGCAGACTTTGATCGAATGGGTTTTTTACCAATTGAATCAATTTATAATAATGGTGATGAGTTTCAAAAATGAATTTTTATTTATTTTGGAATTAAAAATTCAGATGATTTTGATTTTGATAATCAAAATGATTTTGTCATTAAAACGCTTTATGTTTTACGGGAAATTGAACTTGATATTGTAAAAAAAATAATGGATTATAAATTACTTGAATTAATACCATTAAAAACAAATAGCGCCTGACAAAAATATAATGATTTAATGGAAACTTATAGTTTAATTTCGAAATTGAATATTATTGAACATTGAAATCAAATTTGAACAAGTTTGTTATCGTATGTTCCATTTTGATTTACTCCAATTGAACGAAGCAATATTGATTTTAATGTTCAAAACAATTATTTAATGAGTTATCAAGATTTTCCAATATTATTGGGCATGACAGATAAAAAAGTTAATCTTTATCCACCACCATTCTTAAATATTAACTTATTATTATATATTTATTTAGGAATATCTGGTTTATTTTTACTTAATTCTTACCTAGTTTTATGCTGCAAAAATATTACTTAAATGATGACAAAGGAGATGTTAAAAGATGAATAATAATGCATTAGTGCTTAGTGATGTTGCCATTGCTGCGCGTAATTTTAGTAAAAAATTTAAAAATAGTATTGTTGGTCCTTTTAATTTTAATGTTGGCCGGGGGAAATTACATGCTATTTTAGGATCATCGGGAAGTGGAAAAACGGTTTTTATTAAATCTTTAATTGGTGGTTTAAAGGGCTTTAAAGGGGAAATTACCATTTTTGGTAAAAAAGCAACAAAAATTAGTATGAAAAAAATGATTAGTTATGTACCAGAATTTGTTACTTTTCCCGAAAATATTAGTTCTTATAATTTTTTAAAGTATTTAGGAAAAACTAATGGTTTACGCGGAAAATATCTTCGCGATCGTATTGAATACTTAATGAAATCATTAGAAATTTGAGAACACCGTGATAAGGATGTTAATTCCTTTTCATCGGGAATGAAAAAAAGGGTCATGATTATTCAAGGAATTATTCATGATCCAAAAATTTTAATTTTAGATGAACCAGAAGCCGGATTAGATATTAATAATCGAAAAAAAATTATTTTTTATTTAAAACAGTTAACATTATGTGGTAAAACAGTCTTTTTTTCTTCCCACTTGTTAGATGAAATTAAAGACTATATTGATGAATTTACGATGGTAATGCGTGGAACACAAATTTATACAGGGCAATTAGCTGCTTTTAATGTTAAAAATAATTACTATCTTGTTACAAATAATCCCCAAGAAATAATCCGGTTTTTTAATGCCAACCGTGTTCCAAACTGGTATGATCGTGTGAATAATTCGTTAAATTTCGTTTTAAATTCGCCATTACATTTATATTATGTAACGCAGTATGCCTTAAAAAAACGTATTAAAATTTTAAAAATTAGTGAAGTTGAATTTTCATTTAATTTCTTATTGCAAAAACTAAATATTACCTTACCGCCTAAATATGACCACTAGTCGTAAATTACGTGTATACTGTAAAACTAAATCATAAAAAGTTAATAAAATTATAACAAATTAAAAATAAAAAACAATAATCGCAAAAAATATTAAATTAAAAATATTGTTTTTAATATTTATTTTTAAAATTATAAAATTAAACACAACAAAAAATAAATTTTACTAATCTTAACAAACACTAATTTAATTTAAAAAAATTTTTTGCGATTATTGTTTTTTATTTTTAATTTGTTATAATTTTATTAACTTTTTATGATTTAGTTTTACAGTATACAGATTTTAACAATTTTGAACATTTTAGGGTTAGTCATTGATAATTAGGCCAAAATACGATACAATAAGCATAGTTGTATTTTGCATATAATCAAATATTAATTATAGTAAGATGCACTAAAAATAGACAATTTTTGGAAATAAAAATATGAAAATAGAGGTGGAAAATAAATGATCGGTGTAATTTCAACAGCATATTTTACTATGAAAGATAAACACAGTATTAAAACAGTAAAAAAATATTGGTGAAAGAACTGTGTAATTCAACATGTTAAATACCATGGAAAAACTTTCATTATAGCAACAGTAGGATATGGTAAAACAAACGCTGCAATGGCTATTACTTATTTATTAGAAAAATATCCTGGTTTACAAACAATTTTAAATGTAGACTTAGCATTATCAACAAATGATAAACATGACATAGGAGATACAACAATATCAACAAAATTTATTTATCGTGATGCGGACTTAACAGTTTTCAAAGATATTAAATATGGGCAAATTGTTAATGAACCAGAATCATTCCAATTCGATGGTGAATTTTCTAAGGTTGTTAAAGACTTTAAATTAGGATTAACTGAAGGGGTTACTGGAACAGCAGATGTGTTGATTTATAACTCAAAACAATTTAAAGAAATGGTTGATAAATATGAGTATGCCATTGATGTGATTGACACTGAAGCTGGTGCAATTGCACAAATTTCGAAAAAGTCAAGTATTAATTATATTGCTTTAAAAATTATTTATAATAATGCATTATCACCATGAGATAATGACCCAATTCATAAATTTAAAATGTATGAAACAGTTAATACATTAAAATATTTATTAAGAAGATTATTTAATTTATTAAGTTCAAGATATATTATTGACTTGTCACAATCTTTACAAGATGATTTAGATTCAATTAATGAATTATTTGAAATTAAACATGACCAATGAATTAAATTATTTAAACCAAATACACACAAAGTATTATCGGGATTTGGACCTTCATTAATGTTAGTTGATAAAGCAGAAAGAACACCAGTTGCCTTGGATATTATTCAAGTAATGCATTCAAAAGCGAAAGAAACAGAAGGACCAAGTAAAGTGATTTTAGGCGAAGATGAATGGAAAAATGCGCCAAAAAAATGATTACGTAAGTTATTATTTTTAGAACAAGTTCGTGTTAATGATGATGAATTATTATGAAATAAATCAGAAAAATATGATTTAAATAATGAAAGATTATATAAAATTGAAACAGTTGCCAATGAAATAGCAGCTGCTATTTCTGAAAAATCTCAAGATAATTCATCATATACATATAATGGTGCAACAGTATCAGAAAAATACTTATTAATAAATTGTGATGCTAAAGTTTCATTTTACATTACCCACAATCAATCACATGAATTTGTGGAAGATAAAGAATTTGGGACACAATTAGTAAGTAATGAATTTGTTAAATACTTGAATGAAGCATTAAAAGATGTTGATTCACCATATCAACAAATTGTTATTTATATGACAATTCCAGCATTAGATTATCGTAAAATTCCCGTGTTTATTCCTTCAAATAAAGGAGCAAACAGAGGTGTTAAATTTAGCGCTTTAAAACAAAAGTACCAAAGAGATTACACTGTCGTTGATATTACGAGAAATGATTATGATCCAATTAAAGTTGGTTCATTCAAAGTTACAATTCGTTTAAAAAGTGAGTAGTTTTTAACTAATTTTATTAAAAAACAACCTTTTGGTTGTTTTTTAATTTTTAAATGGTGTTATACTTATTTATAATAATTACGGTTAAGAAAGCGCATGGAAAAACGAAAAATGGTTAATGATGAAGAAAACAGATTAAAACAAGAAAGAAATAGTAATAACTCTGGAATTAGCCCTGATAATATAAAAAGTAAAAAAGCAGAAAATTATTCGAAAGAAAAAATAAATGAACGGAAAACCCGTAGTCGTGAACGGATTTCCCGAACAGAATTTAATTTACGTTTTAAAGCTTACTTTAAATCACGCTTATTCCGTGATTATGGTTATATTATTTTTGCCGCTTTTTTAGGAATGGCGAGTTATGATTATTTTATTGCGTCAACAACAAGTAACGGGATTACCCCAAGTGGGATTGGGGCCATTGCCCGGGGAATTGCCATTGGAATTTGACCAGAAAAAAATGAATTACAAATTCAGACAAGTATGTACTGAGTATTTTACTTTGTCTTTAATGTTCCCTTATTTATTTTTGGGGTTATTAAAGTAGGGATTCGGTTCTCATTCCGAACAATTGTTTATATTGCTTTGCAAAATGGGTTCCACTTTACTTTTGCTTATATTCCTGTTATTAATCCCCAAGAATTATTTTTTATTGTTAATTATAGTAGTTTAAATTTTTTTACTAATTATGGGGGAATGTATCAAATTTGATTATTTGTGTTTGCCGCGGTAGCGGGAATTTTAAATGGAATTGCTTATGGATTAGTTTATAAAGGGGGAGCTTCAACAGCCGGAACTGATTTTGTTTTTGCCTATTATTCAGCTAAGAAAAAAATCTCAATTGCGAACTATAACCGCATTGTTAATTATATTATTATTGTTGCAATGTTAGCAATTCATACCACATTATTAAGTCGTAGTGAAATTACAAGTATTTATTTTGGTAAAGATTGAGCGGCCCACATTGACCAAATTAAAGAACTTGGCTTTAAAATTGATGAAGGCGGGTTAATTGGCGGTGATATTGCGACTCACAAAATTAAATACTTCTTTGGCCCGGCGTTATTTGCTTCATATTTATTTGTTGTTGTGCAAACAATTGCAATTGATATTATTTTCCCGAAATTTAAATATCGTAGTTTAATGGTTATTACTTCAAAAGGTGATGCAATCGTTTCAGGGTTACAATATGTTCATTATCCAAATGACATTGTGCGAATTCCAGCGCGTGATCATTATGAAGGGAACGATATTAATAATGAAGTTATTATTGTTTCAACTTCCGTTTTAGAATATAAAAAGATTAAAGCAGCAATTGTTGTTTCTGATCCGGATGCTAAAATCTTATCGTATAAACTTGATAAGATTATTGCTAACTATAAAGTTGATAAGTATTAACTGTTACGGGGGATTAAATTAAACCATTATAAATTACGTGGGATAATTTATTCTTTACGTTTTAATTTTAATATCATTTGCAATCTTATTGACAGTATTAATAACAATATTTTTACCATACTTTTTTACTAACGACTGCAAAATAAATATTTCTTTATTTGCATAATTTCAACCTCCTATAATTAACTTAAAAATTAATTTAAAAAAAGTTAACTAAATTAATAGTTAACTTTTTATGATTTGGTATTTACAATTTACAACAAATATTTTTAGCATTAAATTGTTGATTAGAATATGGAATGATTAATGCAATTAAAGATAATATTAATTGATATAATTATGATCAATATTGCGGTAATGGGATTGCAATATTATTAACACATCGAATTCAAGGTGTATTTGTTTGCTAGTAGTAAACCAAAAGTAGATATGAAGATTGATATTCCACGATTAAAATTATCTAAAATGGGATTAGTATTTACAATTTACAATCAATTTAAAATTAAAATAAAAAAATGTATCAATTTGATACATTTTAAAACTTAGTTTGTGCCAAAAATATTTTTGAAAACTTCATCATATGTTCCAACTGGAATAATATTTAAAGTTTCTTGCACTTCTTTTGGAATATCTTCAATATCCTTGATATTCTTATGCGGAATTAAAATTGTTTTTAAACCACTACGGTTAGCGGAAATTGATTTTTCCCGTAACCCTCCAATTGGTAAGACTTGTCCTCGTAAGGTAATTTCTCCTGTCATCCCAATATCTTTCGAAACTGGGCGATTACTTAACGCACTAATAATTGCGGTTGTTAAAGTAATTCCCGCTGATGGCCCATCTTTTGGTACTGCTCCTTCAGGAACATGGATATGAATATCATGGGTTTCAAAGAATTTTGGATCAATGTTAAACTTACCAGAATTTGCTTTAACATAGTCTAAAGCAATTGAGGCTGATTCTTTCATTACATCTCCTAATTTCCCGGTTAAGACTAATGAACCTTTTCCTAAGAAACTATTAACTTCAATTGGTAAGATATCGCCCCCAAATTGGGTATATGCTAATCCTGTTACAACCCCAACTTGTGATTCTTTTTCTTTTTCAGTATGCTCAAAACGACGCTTACCTAATAGCTCATTAACTGTGCTTGGTTGCACAACTAAGTTTACCATTTCTTTATTTAAAAATTTAACAATAAATTTCCGCGCAATAGCATTTAGGTCCCGTTCTAACTGACGAACTCCTGCTTCACGAGTATAATATTTAATTACTTCATTAACTGCCTCATTGGCAATTGTTAATTGACCATCAGCTAAACCATTATTACTTAATACTTTTGGTACTAAATAATCTTTGGCAATATGGAATTTTTCCAATTCTGTATATGATGATAATTGAATAATTTCCATTCGGTCAATTAATGCTTCGGGAATATTATCATAATAGTTTGCTGTTGCAATAAACATAACATCACTTAAATCATATGTTTCTTCTAAGTAATGGTCAGAAAAGGCTGAATTTTGTTCTGGGTCTAATACTTCTAACATTGCACTAGCTGGATCACCACGGTAATCTGATGCCATTTTATCAATTTCATCTAATAAGAACACTGGATTGGTTGATCCAGCGCGCTTCATTGATTGAATAATGCGTCCTGGCATTGCCCCAATATATGTTTTACGATGACCACGAATTTCTGATTCATCTTTTACGCCTCCCAAGGCCATTTTAACAAAATTACGTCCTGTTGCTTCGGCAATTGATTTTGCTAAACTTGTTTTCCCAACCCCTGGTGGTCCAAATAAACAGATAATTTGTCCTTTTAAAGATTTTGTGATTGTTTTAACCGCTAAGTATTCAATAATCCGTTCTTTAACTTTGTCTAAGCCAAAATGGTATTTATCTAGTACTTCTTTCGCAAACTTTAAATCATTTTTTTCATCGGTTTTTTGTCATCATGGAATTTGCATCATTCAATCAATATAAGTTCGAATAATATTTGATTCACTTGATGCTTGTGGCAAGGCTTCATAACGAGTGATTTCTTGTTCAATTCTTTCTTTAATATTTTTGGGGAATGATTCTTTTGCTAAGCGTTCTTTATATATTTTCATTTCATCCGCTGCGCCATCAAATTCATCCAGTTCATCTTTAATTGCTTTTAATTTTTCCCGTAAGTAATATTCCCGTTGTTGTTCATCAACGCGTTCTTTAATTTTTTTACTAATTTTATTGTCAATATCATTCGCTTGTTGTTTATTAACTAAATGATCAAAAATTATTTGAAGTCTTTTTTCAACATCTAATTCTTCAATAATTTCTTGTTTTTTTGCCACTGGAATAAATGGTAAAAATTGGGCAATAGTATCAACAACTTCATTCCCATTAACTGAATTACTAATTTGATCTAATAAATCTTCTGGTAAAATATCTTGCAATTCCATTAATTCTTTAATATTAGCAGTTAATTTTTCAACAATTTTATCTTCTGATTGAACAAATGATTTTAAAATATCAATATCAGCCGCATAAAATTCACCTTTGCGTAATTCTAAAAGTTTTACCCGATCAACGGCTTTAAAGTTAACTGTTAAACTACCATCTTCCCATACTTTGCGAATTTTTAATTCTGCTAAAATACCAATTCGATAAATTTCCGATAATTTCGGATTATCTTCTAACGGTTTTTTCTGACTAACTAAAACAATATGATTATCAAAATCCTTACTAGCTGTATTTACTGCTAAAATTGATTTATCGCGTCCTACCTCTAATACTTGTTCAAAGCCTGGAAAAATATAACTACCCCGTGTTACTAAAACTGGCACATTTTTTAATTGTGTTATTTTTGAATCCATCTTCAAAACACCTCCTGTTTCTTTTCTTCACTTATATTGGCAATATCTTATCGTATTTTCCGAAATATCGCAATATAAATTAAATTACAAAAAAATCATCACACCTATGCTTTATTATATCTTATATTCTAAAATAAGAAATACCAGTTTTAGTACTTAATAATATTAATATTATACCACAAAAAGAAGGAAAATTAAGAACCTTTACAGTCTAATCTTCCACCAATATAAAAACTAACAAAAAATGTTAGTTTTTATTCTCCGTTATTTTCATATAAAAAGGAAAATACCTTATCATGAATAACTTGTTCTTTTACTTGTTGATCAGACACTAATTTCGTTTCTTTTAATGTTTTCCCATCAATCCCAAATTGTTTTCCTAATTTCTCATATTGTTCATTAATTTCTGCTTCAGTTGCAGTAATTTTTTCTTTTTGAACAACAGCATCAAGAATAATATCATTTTCTAACCGAGTTTTAACATCTTTAAATAGCTCATCAAAAATATCTTCTTGAGACATTCCTGTTCGTTTCTTATAAGTTTTGATATCCATTTGTTGTCCTTGCAATTTTTGTTCAAATTCATGTTTTAATTGATTTGTTTCTTTTCGAATAATTGACTCTGGTAAAGCAATCTTTGAATCCTCGGCAATTAAATGGAATAAGTGACCAATAAAATGATCATATTCTTGTTTGATTGATTGTTCATAAATATTATTTTTAACATGCGCTTCCAATTTGGCTAATGTATTAATTCCTTTTATATTAACGTCTTTTGCTAAATCGTCATTTAATGGTGGCAATACTTTTTCTTTAACCTCTTTAATATTTAATTTAAAAATAGCAGCAACTGAACGCAATTCTTCAACATGATAATCCGCAGGGAAAGTAACATTAATTGATATTTTTTCCCCAGCTTTGAAACCAATCATGGCATCTTCAAAACCTGGAATAAATTGATTGCTACCAATTTCTAAGGTAAAATCTGTTGCTTTGCCACCTTTAAATAGTTTTCC
Organism: Spiroplasma endosymbiont of Polydrusus cervinus; assembly: GCF_964019755.1. Taxonomy (NCBI): domain Bacteria; kingdom Bacillati; phylum Mycoplasmatota; class Mollicutes; order Entomoplasmatales; family Spiroplasmataceae; genus Spiroplasma; species Spiroplasma endosymbiont of Polydrusus cervinus. The sequence goes on along the minus strand of NZ_OZ026469.1, from coordinate 310,275 downwards.
ATCAACAAAACCTTCAAAATCAAAAATTACGATATCACCTTTGGCAATTTTTCCTGGTACTTCTGATTCTCCTTTTTTTTCTTTTTTTGCTTTAAAAATGGAAAAACGATTACGAATTTGATTAATATTATCTTCAATATCTTTTTCTTTTATTTCAACTTTTTCTTTTTTTAAGTGCTCACCAGTAAAGCCAGTATATTTACTAATTTCAACTTTTGGTTTTAAATCAAATTCTAATTGTAGAATATATACTGCTCTACTAATTTTTTTAACACTTGTAACGGGAGAAGAAAATGGCTCAATATCTGATTTTTGATCAAACGCAAATTTATAGGCTTCATTAACAACTAAATGATGCGCTGCATCTAAAATTTTTTCTTCTGTTAAATGTTTCTTTAATAAATTAGCCGGTACTTTCCCCTTACGAAAACCAGGAACTTGTAATTGTTCTCCTGCTTTCTTTTGGGCCTTTTTAATATAATTGGATCATTCTGTACCATCAATGGTTACATATCATCTTCCAATTCATTTACTCTCAATTCTTTCAGCTCTAAATTTCACACTTTACTCCTTAACTAATTATTGCACATAATTCATTATAGCAAAAAATGGGTTTAAATAACCTTTTTTGCTAATTTTTATTTTGTTTCCCTAAAAGCACTTTTCAATCATAAATATTTTAAAGGTGTTTGCAACATGTAAATTGTAAAATTCAATTTTTACAATTTACAAAACTTGAAAAAAACAATAAAAAGGATATTTAGATTATATGGGTCAGAATTTATTAAAATTAAGATGTTTTCCCGCAAAAATAATTAAAATTAATTTAAAAATCCACTAATTTTTATTATTTTTATAGTATTATTATTAGGAACATAAATTATTTTAGAGAGGGATGTTTTAATGAACCTATCAAGTATGATTTTTTTAGCAGTTGAACCAAAAGTAGTTAATACAATTATTTACGTTTTTGAAATGATTGCCTTAGTTGTTTCAATTATTATGATTATTATTGGTTTATTGCAAAACAAAAAAGCACAGACAGGATTAAGTGCTTTAAATGGTGGTAATAATGAACTATTTGCTAATAGTAAAGAGCGTGGGTTAGATTGAACATTATCAGTTTTTATGTTAGGATTTGGTTCAATATTATTAATTGTTACATTATTGATAAGTTTATTAACGAAAATTTTATTGTAATAATTAAGCTTTTAAAAATACCATTAATTTAAAAGAGATTTAAAAATGTCTCTTTTTTCATTTAGGGGGGACGGTATATGCACGATCGGATTGTAGCTATTTTAAAAAAACAAGCAAAACCAATTGACACAATGCAATTAGCACAGTTATTAGCAATTAATAAAATTGATAATAATAAGATGATGTTAAAAGTTTTGATTAAATTAGAGAATGATAATATTATTGGTGTAACGCAACAACATCGTTTTTATTATTTTGATCCAAAAATTTATTTACGGGGCGTTATTAGTGTTAATAAAAAAGGTTTTGGTTTTATTAAAATTAGTGAGGGTCAAGAGGAATATTATGTTAAACAAGAGGATTTAAATAATGCTTTAGATCAAGACCAAGTTTTATTTATTTTAAAGAAGCAGAAGCAACTAACTAGTCTTAAAAAAATAGAGGTTCAAGTAATTAAAGTTTTAAAACGAAATAATGAGTATGTAGTGGGGGTTATTAAAATAAATCGTCATCAGCAAAAATATTTAGAAATCTTAAATAATAGATTAACCCAATATCGGGCTGAAATTATTAATTCACCTGAGGCAATTGAAAATACCATTGTTAAAGGAATTATTAGCAGTATTAATAGTAAAACCAATTTAATGCAAGTTAAAATTATCGAGATTATTGGGAATGTTAATCAAGTTGGTGTTGATGTTTTAGCTATTTTGCATGAGTTTAATTTGCCTACTAAATTTGATAAAAAAACATTGGATGAAGCAAATCAAATTAAACAAGATGTTGATGTTCCAACGATGTTAGCCGACCAATCACGCCGTGATTTACAAGCAGAAATGTTTGTTACAATTGATGGTAATGATTCAAAAGATTTTGATGATGCTATTTTAGTTAAAAAAAATAAAAATGGTAATTATGTCTTAATGGTTGCCATCGCGGATGTGGCGCATTATGTTCCAATTAATAGTTATCTTGATAAAGAAGCGATTGAACGAGGATGCTCTGTTTATTTAATTGACAGAGTTGTGCCAATGTTACTAGAAAAATTAAGCACCGGAATTTGTTCCTTAAATCCGAATGAACCACGCTTAACATTAACTTGTGAAATGGAAATTAATAACCAAGGGCATGTTGTTAATTCCAGCATTTATGAAGCAGTTATTATTTCTAAAGCTCGTTTAACTTATGATGAAGTTAACAAATTATTTTGCCAGGAAAAGAATCAAATTTCATCAACAATTACCCCAATGCTTTTCCTAGCGCAGCAATTATATCAAGTTCTAGCTCGCAAAAAAGAGCAAGATGGTGTTGTTGATTTTGATTTAGATGAACCAAAGTTTATTGTTGATAAAAATGGGAAAATTAAAGATATTGTTGCGCGTGAACGGGCAGATGCTGAAAAATTAATTGAGAGTTTTATGATTCGGGCTAATGAAATAGTCGCCGAGACAATTTATTGAATGGATTTACCATTTATTTATAGGGTACATGATAAACCAAAACCAAAGAAATTATTTGATTTGTATACGCAATTATCTTATTTAGGATTAAATATTAAAGGTAAATTAGAAAATATTCATTCAAAAGACTTACAACAAATTTTAAATAAATTAAAAGATAAGGAAAATTTTAAAGTTATTTCTGCGCTTGTTTTACGAAGTATGGAAAAGGCTAAATATAGTGCGATTAATGATGGCCATTTTGGGTTGGCATCATGGTGTTATACACATTTTACTTCACCAATTCGTAGGTATCCAGATTTAGTTGTGCACCGGTTATTAAAAGCGTATTTATTTCAGGGCAAAGTTCAAGTTCCTGATTTAGAACAAACTCGTTCTTTTATTAGTTATGCTAGTCAGCAGTCATCGTTAGCGGAATTACGCGCAATGGAATGTGAACGTGAAGTTGATAAAATGAAAGAAGCCGAATATATGGAAGATAAAGTCGGTTGTGAATATGATGGAATTATTGCGGGGGTTACTTCGTTTGGTATTTTTGTTGAATTACCAAATACCATTGAAGGATTAGTCCATATTACTAATTTGAAAAATGACTATTATGTTTTTGATGAAAAAAGTTTAAAATTAATTGGAAAACGAAAACGAAAAGAATTTTTCTTGGGGAAAAAAGTTCGAATTAGAGTTAAGAAAGCAAGCAAAAAATTACGCCAAATTGATTTTGATTTAGTTGAGTAAGGGGTTGATATTAATGTTGATAATTACAGTTAATAAAAAAGCACGGTACAATTATGAAATTATTGAAACATATGAAGCCGGAGTTGTTTTAACGGGCAGTGAGATTAAATCAGTTCGTAATAAGGATGTCTCAATTAATGAAGCATTTATTATTATTCGTAAGAATGAAGCGTTTATTATTAATATGGTAATTGCTCAATATAAATTTTCTACGGCCTATGTCCCTCCCACTGATCGAACTCGAAAATTACTTTTACATAAGAAACAAATTAAGAAAATTCTTCAACGAATTAAATTAGAACGTTTAACATTAATTCCTTTAAAACTGTACCTTAAAAATAACTATGCCAAATTAGAAATTTCTTTAGGCCGCGGGAAAAAGAATTATGATAAACGCGAAGCAATTAAACAACGCGATAATGAACGATTACGCCAAAAATATTAATGACTAAGTTGCATCATAAATTTTGTTTGATTGTTACTGAATGTCTTTATCACCTTTATTTTAAGGGTTTTTTATGCTATAATTAATAAATATGGTAAATTTTAATAAGGGGTAAGTAAATATGAAATGAAATCCACAACAAACGATTGAAATATTAAAAGAATATGTTTATAGTAAAAATCGACTTGATGAATATCGCAATCGTGTGGCGTTATCAAATTTAAAATTACCACCTTTTTATTTAAAAGAGGATAAAAATCAATCAGTTTCATCAATTGTTGTTCGTTTTATTAATGAGAAAGAAATTAAAAAAACATATGATAAAGAAACTTATGACTGAATTATTAATAGTTTAGAGGAAGCCATTTTAAGTTCATTACAAATGGGGGAAGGTATTGTTGGCATTCATCGTCATGAAGATATTTATTTAGTTTTATATGAAGATGATGGCGATTTAAATTATTTAATTGAAATTGCAAATTATATTAGTACTACTGTTAAAATTATTAATTATACGTTATATGAAAAATATCAAACAGTTCGGGAAGTTAGAATTGGGATTGGGATTGCCAATGATCCGTCAATTGAAAAAATTAATGATTTAGATGATAGTTTCATTGTTCCTTTTGATGAAGAAGTGAAAGATAGTGTTCAGTTAGCTGAGACATATGCGGCCGAAGTTATTATGTTTAATAATTTACCGGTTTGTACTGATGCATGGGTTTTTATGAATTTAACTGATGAGAATCAAGAATTAATTCGGAAAAACTCTCGACAATATTTTAATTTAAGAATGCCCCATCAACGATTATTTACGGATTTAGTTGACCCTAATATGGCTTTAGAAATTGAACGGGGAACATTACAAATTGAAGAATAAGATAAAAATAAGCATTTTAAAAGTTATTTTGTCTTGTTTTTTTCTTTAACATCATTATTATTTCGGTATAATCATAAGTAGAAAGTGAAGTGAAAGAAAATGCAAGCATTAATAAGTGTAAATTGTAAATATCAAATCATAAAAAGTTAACTATTAATTTAGTTAACTTTTTTAAGTTAATTTTTAAGTTAATTATAGGGGGTTAAAATTATGCAAATAAAGAAATATTTAATTTTGCGGTCGTTAGTAAAAAGTATGGTAAAGATATTGTTATTAATACTGTCAATAAGATTACAAATGATATTGAAATTAAAAAGTAAAGAATAAATTATCCCGCGTAATTTACAATCTTCAATTAACTTTCAATTACTTCTAACTGGTGGTTGTTGCGGTTTGGGTTCTGGTTTATTACTCGCCGTTTTCACTATTATTTGGTTTTTCGCAACTAATTAATGATGTTGTACTTGTTGCTTTTAATCCGACTGCTCCTAAAATATTTAAAATGTTATAATTTATGTGCAATAATTATAATATTTTAAATATTTTAGGAGGTAAAGTATGAAAAAATATGAAAAATTAGATTTTAATGAAAGAGTAAATTTGGAAAAATTAAAAGATAATGAATTATTTAAAAAGAAAAATGGAACAATTAATATTCGAAAAATTGCTAAGCAAATGGATAGAGATTATAGAACTATTTGGCAAGAGTTAAATATTGTTTGATAATATTAATGATTATAATGCTGCAAAAGGACAAAAAATACATGATAAAAATAAAAAACAATGTCGTAAATATTCAATGTTAAATTCACAAGAATTAAGTCATTTTTCTAATGAATATAATAATTTTGGTCGTTCGCCACAAAATATTATTACTTCGTATGAATTACAATATAATGTAAAATTTGGTGTATGTTTAAAACAATGTATAAATATATTAAATTAGGTTATTTTAATTTAAAAAAAGAAATGTTATATTTTAAAAATAAAAAAAGAAAAACAAAAAATGGGGAACAAAATGATAATCGTGGAAAATTACTTAATATTAGAGATTATAAGAAATTTTTAAATGATTATAGAAATGATTTAACTTTTAGTGGAATTTGAAAAATGGATACTCTTGATTGTGGTAATTTTTATTTGTTAGTTTTAGTAAATCGTAAATCAAAAATACTTTTTTATCATATTTTATTTAGTAAAAAGGCAAGTGTTGTATAGTAGTAGACTGCACCCCGTTTAGTAAGTATTAATAAAAAGGTTTACAAACTTTCATTTATTATATATTTTTCTTTTTGGTTTGAATATCATTTATTTCATTTTTTAACATCATTAATATATTCATTATGAGATTTATAATTTTTATTATGGATTGTTCCTTTTTTAAGTAATGAATGAAAACTTTCAATAATAATGTTGTCTGCACAATGATAATTTTTACCCATTGAAATTATAATTTTGTTATCTAAACATTTACTATTATAATCTTTAGATATATATTGATATCCGTGATCTGAATGAATTATTGTTTTATTTAAATCTTTTTTTATTTTTTTAATTTTATTAATTGCATCATTTAAATTATCAATTACAAGTTTGTTATTATTAAATTTTGATCATTTTACATCAATAATTTCTTTAGTATATCCATCAAGTATTGTTGATTGATAATGTTTTTTACCATTTCAAATTAAATAAGTTACATCAGTAAATAAAATTGAAAATCTTTCTTTAATATCATTAAAATTACGATTTACTAAATCAGGATATTTAATTATATTTTTATTTCTATTTTGTTTTATTAATATTTTTCTACGCATACGCTTTACATATTCAGCTTGAATATTATTTTCTTTCATAATTCGCAATACTTTCTTAGCATTATAAACAATGCCATAATCTTCTTTTAAATATTTGGTAATTCGACGATAACCAAATTGTTTTAAATTTTCTTCATAGACTTTTACAATATTTTTTAATGATTCGCTATCCTTACCATTACTTAAATAATTTTTATATTTATCTCAATAACTACGCTTTAAATCTGTTATATCAAATAATAAATTTAGTGGATATTTATTAATGTTTTCTTTGATAAAAGATACAATTTTTCTTTTATTTAATTGTAAAAGTCATGAAGCTTTTTTAGTAATTCATACCTAACTTTGTAATAGTTTAAATCTCTTTTTTCAAATGATTCTTTTGGACCTTTATTGGTGTTTAAAATTCCTTTCTTAAAATTTTCATACCATGAAGCAACAGTTTTTTTATTAATTTGATATTTTTTTGCAATAAAACTTATACTATTATTTTTAACCTCTTGTACTATCATTTTTCGAAAATATGCTGTATATTTATTAAATTTTTGTCCTTTTCTTGCCATATAAAAATGCACCTCCTTTAAAGTTTAGCAAAGACTTTTTTTCTTTACTTACTTTTTTGGGTGCAGTCTAGTATAACAATTTTAATGAAAATGATTAAACAAATTGGTATTAGTAAATTTAGTTGTATTTTAAAACCGATAGAGGAAAAGAATTTTATAGATGAAAAACAATAGAAAAACACTTTAAAATAAGAGTTTATTTTTGTGATTCTGGTAAAATTCGCCAGAAAGCATTAGTAGAAAGAATAAATAGAGATATAAGGCGTTGATTGGCTCAAAATGAGCCATTAATTAATATTCGTAATAGATTAAAATCTATTTTAGAAATATTAAATACCATAATTAGACCTTGCTTGGAAAATTTTACATCAAAACAATATTTTAAAAAAATTTTTTTAAATTAAATTAGTGTTTGTTAAGATTAGTAAAATTTATTTTTTGTTGTGTTTAATTTTATAATTTTAAAAATAAATATTAAAAAAATATTTTTAATTTAATATTTTTTGTGATTATTGTTTTTTATTTTTAATTTGTTATAATTTTATTAACTTTTTATGATTTAGTTTTACAATATACAAGTATACAAAGGATATCTTTGCAAAAATTGTTTATTATCAAGCGATTATCTTTTGTCAATTGAACTAGTTAAAATGTTTAATGTTAATTTTCATGATAATTTTTATTTTCATAATAAGATTAATATAAAAGCTTTGATGATGTTATTTAAAATGTTATGTGAGTATTATTTAACGAAAGTTGGTATTTTTTTCGTGTAGTATTTATGAAATGCGGGAAAAATAAATTTATTTTAAAGAATAACATAGTATAATTGAGATTAGAGAAATAAGAAGGAGTTACAATTAATGCAATATACATTAAAGGAAGTTGTTAATCATTTAAAAACACAAGGTTTTGTTTTCCAAGGAAGTGAAATTTATGGTGGTTTAGCAAATAGTTGAGATTTTGGACCATTGGGAATTGAATTAGAACGAAATTTAAAAAATTTGTGATGACAACATTTTATTGCTAAGTCAAAATATAATGTTGGTCTTGATAGTTCGATTTTAATGAACAATAATGTATGAAAAGCTTCTGGTCATCTGGGTAATTTTGCTGATCCATTATTAGATTGTAAAAAATGTAAAATGCGAATGCGAGCTGATAAACTAATTGAAGATAATTATCCGAAACTTAATTGTGGGGGGTGAAGCAATGAACAATTATCAGCTTTTATTACTGAAAAAAATATTTCTTGTCCAAATTGTGGAGCGCATGATTTTACGGATATTCGTCAATTTGAATTAATGTTTAAAACAAACCAGGGTGTGATTGAAGATGAAAAATCAGTTGTTTATTTACGACCAGAAACAGCCCAAGGAATTTTTGTTAATTTTAAAAATGTTCAACGTTCATTACGAAAAAAATTGCCCTTTGGAATTGGCCAAATTGGGAAGTCATTCCGAAATGAAATTACGCCAGAAAATTTTATTTTTCGAACACGGGAATTTGAACAAATGGAATTAGAGTTTTTTTATGATAGTAAGGAAAAGATTGATTGATTTGAATACTGAGTTCAAGAAGTAACGAAATTTTTAACATTAATTAATTTAAAGGCTGAAAACTATCTTTTCCGCGAGCATGATGCTAGTGAACTAGCTCATTATGCTAAACGCACAATTGATATTGAATATAAATTTCCATTTGGAACGGGTGAACTATGGGGGATTGCCGACCGTGGCGATTATGATTTACGTCGTCATAGTGAAGTGAGTAAACAGGATTTAACATATTTAAATCAAGAAACAAATGAAAAAATTTTACCGCATGTTATTGAACCATCAGTTGGTGTTGGCCGCTTGATGTTAGCAGTTTTATATGATGCTTATCATATTGAAAAAGTTAGTGATAATGAGACAAGAGTTGTGTTAAAATTAAGTCCCTTATTAGCACCCTATCAGATTGCGGTTATTCCATTAAGCAAACAATTAAACAAAGCGGCATATCAGTTGTATGAAGAACTATTAATGCGTTTTCAATGTATCTATGATAAAACGGGGAATATTGGTAAACGTTATCGCCGCCAAGATGCTATTGGGACACCATTTTGTGTAACGTTTGATTTTGAATCAGCGACAGACCAGAAAGTTACCGTCCGAAATCGGGATACAATGCAACAAGAACGCGTTGCAATTGCTAATTTAGAGAATTATTTCATAGCAGTGTAAATTGTGCTTAAAGTGCTAATTGTGTTATTTATAACACAATAAATAAAAGGAGGTAAATAATTATGCCAAAAGATATAAAAAATTATTTACTTAATGAGACTGCTTCTTATAGTAAATAATTAAATAAAATGAAGAAAAAAATGGAGTAAGACAACTTTAATAAATGAAATTTTAGCAGATTATTTTGATAGATTGGAGAATAGCAAATATGAAGATGATTAGTTTTTGTAATAAAAAGGTGGCGTTAGAAAAACGAGCCTTTGTAAAAATGTTGCTTATAAATTAGCACTAGATAACAACAAAGTTTTATTAATTGATTTAGATACCCAATCAACATTGACATTATTGACTAGAACAACTGAAAATTTTAGTATTGAAAAAAATTACATAAAATTATTGCAAGTGATTGTGAATATAATATAAAAAATATTATTCAACAAACAAAATATAAAAACATTGATATTATTGCTGGTGGAGAAAGTTTAAAAAAATCATTATTAGTACTGAAATAATTTTATTCAAAAGAAATGTATTTTCAAGTTGGTTTTAAAATATATAATGAATATAAATCAACATTTGATAGTTATGATTATGTGTTAATTGACTATCCACCTTCAACAGATAATTTAATTTTAAATTGACTAATATTTAGTAATTTAATTGTTGTTCCTAAAAATTTAGTTTATAAGGTAATTTTAAACTTAAATAATAATTTAGAAATAATTGTAAAAGAATTAAAAACTGAAAAGCCTGAAATAAAAATATTATTTAATTCTGTATTAGATACAGATAATCAAGATATTTTTAAAGAACGATTAAAAGAAAATAATTTATATGATAAATTATTAAATATAATTATTAGGCATTCTGAAATATTTAATAATAGCGAAAATTATTTTAATAGCATTTGGGAGAACCCTTATTATTGATGGCAAAAATAAGCATACAAAGAATTAATCAAAGAAATCAAATAAACAATGAAATTATATGAAAATATTTGCATTGCTCTCCCTATTGTGAAGAAATAAGATTACTTCTAATTCCCTCTTTTTCTATGTGTGGAGAACATGAAAAACAATTTATGGAATATATGGATAATTTATCTGTTAGTCCTGATTTAGAAGAGTTATTAGAAAATAATAAAGAAGCACACTTTAATTTTATGCTTGAAAGTTTAGGAAATTTTTTTAAAAAATTAGAAAAAGAATATCATAGAAAAAATAAGCAGGTAATAAAAAAGAAAAAATCAAACACAAAAGCAAAACAGAAGAAAAAAAATGAAAATAGACAAAATAACTATGAAAAAAGTAGAAAATAAAGATACTATCAACCATAATTTAATGGTTGTAGATATTGATTTGCAAAAATGTCTGAATTATAGTTTTGTCATTCAAAAACTTGATAATGAATGATTTACAATTAACACTGGGAATAAAAATTGCGGTAAATAAAAAATTTATAAAAAAACCACATCAAATCATTTGATGTGGTAAAACAATATTAATAAGTGATTTTGTCCTTATTACTCGTTAAAATTATATAAAGTGATATTAAGTTATTTACAATTTACAATATATTAAATACTACAATTAGACCTTGCTTGGAAAATTTTACATCAATACAATATTTTAAAAAAATTTTTTTAAATTAAATTAGTTTTTGTTAAGATTAGTAAAATTTATTTTTTGTTGTGTTTAATTTTATAATTTTAAAAATAAATATTAAAAAAATATTTTTAATTTAATATTTTTTGTGATTATTGTTTTTTATTTTTAATTTGTTATAATTTTATTAACTTTTTATGATTTACTTTTACAGTATACATGTTAATAAATTGCTGGTCTTTAATTTATTTAATTTGTTATGCTGATATGCTAAAAATATTTCAAATTCACTATTTTCTAAAAACTGCACTGCATACTAATTTTTTGATGTAATTTTTTGCACTCCTGGCGCAAAAAAACTAATTTACCGAGTTCTTTATTAGACAAAATAGTAACAATCTCACTATCATTGCCATAAGGTTGCTTATTGAGTACCATCCCAGTAAGTTTTTGTGCCATTATCTTTTAATAACTTTCTTTGTTATAACCTAAGCGAGCAATCATTGATGGTTTATCGCGTCATTTATCAACAACTTTCACAAATAATTCTAGAAATATTTTAGTTCCTAAAATTTGCTCTAATTCTAAGCGCGCTTGTGTGCCAATTTGTTTAATTAATCGCCCTTGTTTCCCAATTATAATTCCTTTTTGCGAATCGCGTTCCACACAAATTGAAGCCATAATTTTTAACAACTGTAGTTTGTCTTCCAACTTATCAATTAAAATTGCCACACTATGTGGAATTTCCTCTTCTGTTAATAACAAAATTTTTTCACGAATAATTTCACGAATTAAAAACTTCTCTGGTTGATCAGTTAACATATCATCGGGATAATATTGTGGTCCTTCTGTTAAATGTCCTTTTAATAAAGTTAATAACTCGCCCATATTTTGATGTTTTACCGCTGAAATCGGAATAATTGCCGTAAACTGGTGAATCTTTTCTCATTCAGCAATTTTTACCATCAAATCACTTTTTGAAACTAAATCAATTTTTGTGACAACTAAAATAATTGGAATTTCACGTTCTTGTAACGCTTTAATAATATAACGATCATTATCGCCAATCCGTTCATTCACAGGAGCTAAAAATAAGATAACATCAGCTGCTTTCGTTGTTGATAAAGCAACTTTATTCATAAATTTCCCCATTTCATGATGGGCTTTATGAATCCCTGGTGTGTCCATAAAAACAATTTGGGATTCTTTATCATTATAAATACCTTGAATTCGATTACGGGTTGTTTGTGCTTTAGCGGTTACAATTGCTACTTTATTATTTAAAATTGTATTTAATAATGTTGATTTCCCAACATTTGGGCGCCCCACAATTGCCACAAATCCTGATTTAATTGCTATTTTCTTCACCTCTTAATCAGTCTAATTATAAAGGAAAATCACCAAAAAAATATCTTATTTAAAACTCAAATACAATTTGGTCATCTAATGATAAACCATTTAAAATGCCAAGTTCTTCAAATGATTCTAAATGCGCTTTAGTAATATTTGTTCGTTTTTGTAAGTCAGCAATTGATAAAAATGGTTTTTCATGGCGGGCATTAATAATACTATCCCCAGCATTCCCGCCTAAACCATCAATTGCCGAAAATGGGGGTAAAATAATTTTTTCATCATTTTCATTTGTGACAATAGTAAAATTTTTATTGTGACTTGTTTTTAAATCAATATTACTCATTTTAATTCCCCGTGCATACATTTCCAAAGCAATTTCATAAACAGGAATTAAATCCTTTTCTTTTTGTGATGGCTTTGTTGGCGCATTAAAATATTTATTATCCAAGCGCGTTTGAATATCACGTAAAACTTGCTTAATTGTTTCGGCTCCTTTTAAAATGGTCTTAATATCAAAAACATCAGTACGAGTTGAAAAGAATGTTGCATAGTATTCAACCGGATAATTAATTTTATATCACGCTATGCGTCATGTCATTAAAACATAGGCTGTGGCATGGGCCTTTGGAAACATATACTTAATCTTGTTACATGAATCAATATATCATTGCTCAACATTATTTTCCCGCATTAATTGCTCTTGTTCCGCTGTTAAACCTTTTCCTTTTCGGACATCTTCCATAATTTTAAAAGCACTTTGGGCTAGTAATCCTTTATAAATTAAATTAACCATAATATCATCGCGACACCCGATTACGTCAGAAATAGTAATATTTTGATTACGAATTAAGTCTTGGGCATTACCAATTCAAACATCTGTCCCGTGGGATAACCCTGAAATTTGTACTAAATCAGCGAACGATGTTGGCTTCGTATCTAATAGCATTTTCCGCACGAAAAAAGTTCCAAATTCTGGAATCCCAATTACGCCGGTTTTTTCACCATTAATATCTTCTGGTTTAATGTTTAAAACATCTAAACTACGGAACAAGCTTAAAACTTTTTCATCATTAGTCGGAATTGTTTTTGGGTCAACGCCCGTTAAATCTTGTAGCATTCGTAACGCCGTTGGATCAGCATGCCCTAAAATATCTAATTTGAAAACATTATCATGAATTGCGTGGAAATCAAAATGGGTTGTTAATCAATTTGATTTAATATCATCCGCTGGAAAATTAACTGGGGTAAAAGCTTCCACTTCATATTCATTAGGAATAACAACAATCCCCCCTGGATGTTGACCGCTTGTTCTTTTAACCCCTTCACATCCTTTTGCAATCCGTTCCAATTCAACGTGCCGCTTTAAATGTAAAATATTTTTACTTTCAAAGTAACCTTTTACATAACCATATGCTGTTTTTTCAGCAACAGTCGAAATTGTTCCGGCACGATAAACACTTCGTTCACCAAACATTTCTTTCGTAAAATCATGGGCAATTGGTTGATATTCACCAGAAAAGTTTAAATCAATATCCGGCACTTTATCGGCTTCAAACCCCAAGAAGGTTTCAAATGGAATATCATGGCCTTCCCCTTTTAATGGTTTTTGACACTTTGGACAAGTGCGAGCAGGTAAATCATAACCACATTTAACTGACCCATCAACAATAAATTCGCTATAACTACAATAAATACATAAATAATGGGGTTGCAAGGGGTTAACTTCAGTAATATTACTCATTGTTGCAACAAAACTACTTCCAACACTCCCTCGTGAACCAACTAAATAACCATCTTGTAACGATTTATCAACTAGTTTATGAGCAATTCAATAAATAACAGCAAATCTATGTTTGATAATAGCATTTAATTCTCGCTCTAAACGACTAGCAACAATTGCTGGTAAGGGATTACCATAAATTTTATAAGCATTTTGATAACATAACTCTTTTAATAACTGATCACTACCCTCAATTTTGGGCATGTATAACTTATCTTTAATAATTTCAACTTTTTCAATTTGATCAGCAATCCGGTTTGGATTGGTGACGACAATTTCATAAATTAAGTCATCATCCCCTAAAAACTTAAATTCATTTATCATTTCAGTTGTTGTGCGTAAAAACTGCTCTGGGTTCTCATTTACCCGTTGCTTATAGTCATATAAGGGATGGGGTCTACCCCCAATTCCTTTTGCATTAATATAAACTTCGCGAAAAATTTTATCTTCAGGATTAAGATAATGCACGTCACCACTGGCAACAACTAATTTATTTAATTCTTTCGCTGTTAAAATAATGTCTTTAATAACTGTTAATAATCTTGTTTCGGAAAGATCACCCATTTGAACTAAATGTTTATAAACACTTGGTGGTTGAATTTCAATATAATCATAAAAACTAATTACTTCTTGTAATTCTGTTAAATCTTTATTCCGCGCTGTTTCAAAAACATCACCATTAACACATGATGAACCAATTAATAAATTACTCCGATGTTCAGCAATAACACTTCGTAATAATTTGGGAGTCAAATAAAAGTACTTGGTGTGGGCTGCAGTAATTAATTGAAATAATTCTAGGAGACCACTTTGATTTTTTGCTAAAACAGTCATGTGTTTTGCCCGTAGTTTTTTATAAACTGCCGAATCATGAATTTGGTCAATTTGATCATCAAACTCAATCTCATAAGTGTTAATTAATTTCCGCAATTGTTGTTCATAAACATCAGTTAATACAATCGCGTCATAATCCCCCCTATGGGCCACTTCTTCGTTATAAATAACACTATAACAACGGGCAATTGTTCCCAAGCGGTAATTTTTTAAATGTGGTTCTAAAATTCGCGATAATTGTAAAGTATCAATTACCGTATTATTAATTTTTGGCCGTCCCGCTTTTTCTAGTCATGATTGAATAAACCCCATATCAAATTCCGCATTATGAGCAATTAAAATGGCGTCTTCAAAATATATTAAAATCTGGTCAATTGATTCAATAAAGGTTGGCTTATCGGCTAATAATTCATCCGTAATTCCCGTTAATTCCGTCGTAAATGATGATAACTTGACTGATGGTTTAAACAAATGATTAATACTTTGGCGTTCGCCACTAATTCCATCCATAATAACGGCTCCAAATTCAATAATTTCATCATAACTACTACTTAACCCCGTTGTTTCTAAGTCAAAAATAACATACTTAGCAGTTCTTAAATTATGATGGTGGAGATTTTTAACATATCATACCTTATCATCTAAGACATCCGCTTCGACCCCATAAATAACTTTAATATCCGGATATTTCTTATTAAGATTATAAATTTCCGGATAAGCTTGCACATTCAAATGGTCTGTAAAAGCAATTGCCTTATGATTTCAATGTTGTAACGTTTTAAAAAGCTCAGCAATATCAGTTACACCATCCATCACACTCATTTTAGTATGTAAATGTAACTCCACCCGTTTCTCTGGAGCATTATCCTCGCGATATAAATCTTCACGCTCTAATTGTGAAATTTTTTTAATAAAAAAAATTTGTTCACTGGCATAAGTATCATAACGAATGTCACCAAAAAGACTAACTCATTGATTTATTTTTAATGCTTCAATAAAATCATCTGGTTGTTCTGTTCGGGAAAAAAATTTTGCCCTAATCGTATCGCTATAATCGGTAATTGTAATTGTATAAATAAATTTTTTCGTTGAAATTAATTGACGTTCTTTATTCAAGATTTTCCCATAAATGCTAACATTTTGAGCATCTTGATCAATATCAATTAACCGTTCATAACTTGCTTCCCCAATTTTCCCTTTGCTATAGTTATTCGTTCCTTTTCGTATACCATTTGCCGTCATTGGTGGTTTCGAAACTACCGGGATAGCAGTTTGCACTGCTGCTTGATATTTAATTAACTCTTGTTCATTAATTTCTAAAATATTATTTTCTCGTAAATCAATTACTAATGCTAATTGCAAGTCATTAAAACCATAACGACGAAGTTTTTGCTGATAATAATTACAGTGTTCGCCGACTAATTTCTGTTCACTTTCAGAATGAACAGAAATTTTTAAAATGTTATCTGTTAAGGCAAATCGTTCTGGGGCTAGTTTACTAAAAAAACTATTTTTTAATTCAGATTTATTTAACCGAATATATTCTAAATAACGAAAAATAGTTTCTAAGTGATATTTTTTTTGGCATACTCGCAATGAAATTTTGGTTGGTAAGATCTCACTCTCTAATAAAGTTTTTTCTAATTTTAATAAAATTTCAGGAGGTAAAAAATCATTAATTTCAATTACAATCCGAAAGAGCCCTTCGCTAGTACTATATTCAGTTTTAATGATTTTAGCATCATCAAAATAATTCTCGGTGAATGCTAAATTATTTGTTGTAAATAGTTTTATCAATTGTTGGTCCATCATTTAATCCTCATCTATATTTTCCGCTTAAAAAAAGACATCTTTAATTGTTATTCCAATAAATAATAAGATAAATAAGACGGCTCCCGTCACATTAATAATAATTTTTGCTTTATGGGGTAGCTGTCAATTTTGATCTTTTCCTTCATATTCTGCTAATAATAATTTTTGCTCCGCTGGATTATGGCGTTTTCTTCAAATTCGAATCCGTCCATGCAACCGTTTTGTGCCACCAACAATTCCTTCAATTCCTGTTTCAAAAAACTTATAACCATCCAAAGGTGGAATTGGAATTAAGTTTAAAACAAATAAGTTAGCTGACAACATTCCCACATATATGAAGAACTCAGCTGGCCCACTTGTTAAAATTGAAGAAATTGTTTTGGCAATTCCAACTGGCCCCGATAATTGTCCCCATTGGTCAGTAAATAATAACCCAAATGATTTTAAAATGGTTACTGACTGAGTAAGTGTTTCCCATCATCCATACCCATATCCTTGCGCAGTTGAATTAAATAAACGGTCAGGGGCTCTAATACCAACAACATAGGTTTTTCCTTTTACGGTTAATTCCACCGCTTTAGTTTGAAACAACAACTTAATTTTATCATCAATCGTAATTTCTTTCTTACTATTTACCCGAGCAAAAGCAAGAGTAATATAATTAACCTTATCTTTTGTATTACTTTTATTATATTGTTTTTCTAAATTACTAATAAAATTATTAACAGTTTTTCCATAATTAGGAATATCCGCGACTGTTCCCAAGTGACTTGCTAAAATCTGATTTTGGTCATTATCATCTTTATCTTTGCCTTGTTTAAAATAATATTCTCATGCCGTTGTAAGTTTCGCTTCATCTGGTCCTAATCAATAATGTAAAATAATAATATCTTGACCAATATCATCTGTTGCAGTAGCTAAGGCTTGATAAGCTGCCCCATTAGTATCATACTTAGCGCCTCAATAATTTAAATCAGATGGTTTATAACTTAACACCGCAAAAGTTGTTGTAAAAATAAAAACAGCAATAAAAAAATTCATTAAAGCGCCGGCCACAATAAAAATTAAACGTTTTCATTTGGCAATATTTTCCATTTTTCGTTCAGGAGGAACTTTTTCCTCCTCCCGTCCTTTGGGTGGATCCACTAGTTCACTAGCAATATAAACATAACCACCAAATGGAAAAATCCGAATTGAATAACGGGTTTCTTTTTTCCTTCACGAAAAAATTTTGGGACCAAAACCAATTGCGAATTCATAGACATAGGCCCTGGCTAATTTTGCAATAACAAAGTGTGCAAATTCATGAATTGTAACTAGTATTAGTAAAATTATAATCCCACTTACAAAACCTAAAACTATCATCCCTGCCGACATTTATTTCTTAACTCCTTACTTGTTTTAATCCAAATAATATTATTTCTTTGAAAAATAATTAATAATATCTCTTTTAATGATATCATTTAATTTTTTTATTTGCAGATAATTAACCAATTTTTGTGGTTTAATCTGATTCATAAAATATTCAATATAGTCCACAATTTGATAAAACTTAATTTTTCCGGCTAAAAAAAGGCCCCGTAATTCTTCATTTGCGGCATTAAAAGTAACTGCCAAAGAATTATTTTCGTTTAAACAACGATAAGCTAATTGTAGCACTTTTCAACGAGATAAATCCGCCTTCTGAAAAGTTAAGATCATTAGTTCATTAAATTCTAAAGGTGGCAAGAGCGCATTATGTTTCCGAACTGGATAATATAAAAAATAATTTAAAACTTGTAACATTGATGGTTTTGATAATTGTGCTAAAATTGAATAATCTTCATATTGGACCGCCGAATGTAACACCGACTGAGGATGTAAGACTACCGTAATATTCGCTGTTTTAAACAAATGGTAAGCTTCAATAATTTCTAATCCTTTGTTAACCATTGTTGAAGAATCAATCGTAATATTTTGTCCCATCGTTCAAGTTGGATGTTGTAAAACTTGATGCTCATCAATTGTCTTTAACTCCGCTAATGTCTTATTGGCAAACATTCCCCCCGAGGCCGTTAAAATAAGTTCTTGGCAACGATTATTTTGTTCTAAACATTGAAAAATAGCACAATGCTCCGAATCAATTGGATATAACTGATTATTGTTTTTTGTTAATAAACTATTAATTAAATCCCCAGCAACTACCAATGATTCTTTATTTGCTAATAATAAGGTCCTGTTTTTACCCGCTAAAGTTTGCAAAGTTGGATATAACCCCGCAAAACCACCAATTGCATTAAGAACCATTGCTGTAGGGTCAACCGCTAACATCGCATCAATCCCCGCTTCACCCGTCACAAATGTTATATTTGGATATTGGGTTGCTAATGCTGCTTGGTGGGTTTCATCGCCAAGATGGACAATTGTAATTGTTTGATTTTTTTGTAAAATTTTATGTAACACTGCAACATTATGATAAATACTAACCGCTGTTAACTGAAAATCATTTGGATTTGATTCAATAATTTGTAAAGCTTGTTGACCAATATTGCCAGAAGCACCAAAAATAATAATATTTCGCATCATTAATTATTGTTTTAAGGCTACATTAGAAATAATAAACATTACAAAAAAGACTAATGAAAATGAATCCAAACGATCTAAAACCCCACCATGGCCAGGAAATAAATTACTAAAATCTTTAATATCATAACGTCGTTTAATTCATGAGAATGATAAATCCCCTAATTGTGATAAAATACTCAACACAATTGCTAATAAAAGATAGATTACATATCGCATAACATTTTTGTCATTATCATTTGAAAAAAAGCTAAAAACTCAATGTTGACTATTCGAATCAAAATGAAACATTAAGATAGCATAAGTAATTGCTACTCCGGCAGCGAAAACAGTTCCCATCACTGCCCCTTCTCACGTTTTATTTGGAGATATCGTTGGGGCTAATTTATGTTTTCCACAAGTAACTCCCCCCACAAAAGCAAAGGTATCAGTTAAAATAATAATTAAGGCTAATCAAACAACACTACTTCAACCATAAACCGGATTTAACATAAATTTATTCATTGCTTTGAAAGAAAAAGTTAAATACAAGGTAAAAATTAAAACTAAAGTCATTTTACCAAAGATAATATCTTTTGAACTAAATACTAAACAGTAATACACTAAAATGATACATAAATAAATGACAAAAATAATTCATGGTTTTAATCAAGTGAAGTTCATGAAGGTATAAAACGGATAATTAATTGCCCCAATGGCCCCATATTCATCTGCCAATGCCTCAACTGGAAATAAAAATAAAAAAATCATTAATACGTAAGTAATAACTTGGGTATAAATTGGTCACCTTGTTCCACCAAGTAACCGTAGAATTTCATAGTTAACTAACCCTAAAATAACAACATTAATAATAATAAAAACATAATTAGCAATTTCAATATGTGGTGTTTTTTCTCAACCATGTCATTCTGTCGTAATTACGCCAGTAAATAAATATAATGTTAAAAAAACTAATAAGGCATAAAAGGTAATGTGACGAGCAACATATTTTTTTTGAAATATGCCTTTGTGGTCTTTTGTTTTGTCTGGCTTATTTAATCCATTATTAGTTCCTGCTGACATTTCTTTTTCATTAACAAACACATTATTATCCTGATTTTTTATCACTTTCAATTCCTCCAAATCTTCTATTTCTATTATTATAATCCAATATTGCCGCAGTGAAAGCATTTTCATCAAATTCTGGTCAAAAGTCTTTCATAAAATATAATTCAGCATAACGACTTTGTAATAATAAGAAATTACTTAACCGTTGTTCACCACCACAGCGAATCATTAAATCAATATCGGGGAAGTTTTTGATATTTACAATTTACAATTTATAACAAAAATAAAAGACTCTAAATTAATCTAGAGTCTAGGGTTATTTTTAACTAAATTCAATGGTGGTTCAGGACAGAATTGAACTGCCGACACTTTGAGCTTCAATCAAATGCTCTACCAACTGAGCTACTGAACCAGGATTGGCGGTCTTGACGGGACTTGAACCCGCGATCTCCTCTGTGACAGAGAGGCATGATAACCACTTCACTACAAGACCATTGGTTGCGGGGGCAGGACTTGAACCTGCGACCTTTGGGTTATGAGCCCAACGAGCTACCACTGCTCCACCCCACAATTTTAATACTATCATAACTTAACTTTTAATTGCAAGTTTTTTCTGTAAAATGGCGGAAGATGAGGGATTCGAACCCCCGCGCGGCTTTCACCGCCTGTCGGTTTTCAAGACCGATCCCTTCAACCAGGCTTGGGTAATCTTCCAAAAATGTGATGAAAGCAATTAAAAGCAATTAAATAATAAATGGTGGACCCTACTGGACTTGAACCAGTGACCATCCGGTTATGAGCCGAGCGCTCTAACCAACTGAGCTAAGGGTCCATGGTAGCGAGAAAGAGACTTGAACTCTTGACCTCCCGGGTATGAGCCGAGCGCTCTAACCAGCTGAGCTATCCCGCCATATCATGTTTAATTGTTTTATTAATGTTAATGGTGGACCCGAACGGGATCGAACCGTCGACCCCCTGCGTGCAAGGCAGGTGCTCTCCCAGCTGAGCTACGGGCCCAAAAATAGTATAAAAAATGGTCGGAAAGACAGGATTCGAACCTGCGACCCCTCGGTCCCAAACCGAGTGCTCTACCAAGCTAAGCTACTTTCCGAAAAAAAATAACATTTAAATAAATGGCGCGCCTAGAAGGATTCGAACCCTCAGCCTTTTGATCCGTAGTCAAACGATCTATCCAATTGATCTATAAGCGCATAGAAGTAAAACTATATTTAAATGTTAAATAGATTTAAATGGAGGCACTAGTCGGATTCGAACCGACGATCGGGGAGTTGCAGTCCCATGCCTTAGCCACCTTGGCTATAGTGCCATAAAATCTAAACCCCTAACATATTATCATATTCATAATTCATTTCAAGACAAATAAATAAAAAACTTAAATTTATTTTCTTTTTTATTCAACAGCAATTAAAAATGGATATAATGTTTGGTCACCATCAATGAATTCATATTCAACATCGAAACTTTCATCTAAATATTTTCGAATTGCATTGATATCCCATGTTTCAGCTTCTTCACCAGTAAAAATTGTAACAATTTCGGTTGATTTATTAATTGCGCGGTTAAACAAATATTTCATTGTTTTTGTTAAGGTTGGGTATGAACAAATAATTTTTTTGTTCATAATCCCCATGTATTCCCCTTTATTAATCTTAATCCCATCAATTGAAGCTGTTTTAGCAGAAATCGTAATTGATAAACTTGTCACATTTTTAAGACTTGATTTTAAAGTTGAATAAATCTTTTTAGGAGCTTCTCCTGATTCAAATGACAACGCCGCTACCATTCCTTCTTGAACGGATGTTGTTGGTATGACATAGACATTTGATTTACGTTCAACTTTTGCGGCTTGTTGCGCGGCTAAAATCGCATTACTATTATTTGGCAAAATAAAGACATCAACTGCATCAACCGCTTCAATAGCACTTAAATAATCATCTGTTGATGGATTCATTGATGCACCACCATTAACCGTAAATTGAATATTTAAGTCAGTTTTAAAGAAATTAGCAATCCCATTTGATGGTATAACAGCGATAATAGAGGCCGGATTTTTCAATTGCCGATCAACTTTAATTGTTTTAATATGTTTTTCGGCTTGTAAATTCATATTTTCAATTTTAATATTTTTAATTTCACCATGTTGTTGTAAAAAAGTTAAAATATGGCCGGGCAGTAAAGTATGAACATGAACTTTTAAAATATCATTATCAACAACAGCGACAATTGATTTTCCACCTTGGTCCTCTAATTTTTGACGAACTTGCGTAACATTAATTTTATTAATATGCTTACTATCGAGCATCACAATTGCTTCAGTACAATAACCGAATTCTTCATTTTGCAAAGCCATCACAATATTTTCACCAACATTTTCGACTTGTTTTTTTTGTTGTGGCACAATTTTTCCTGTTTTTCAATATTCTGTAATTCCTTCAAAAATTTTTACTAAACCAAAACCACCGGAATCAACAACCCCAACTTCTTTTAAAACGGGTAATAACTCTGGTGTATGATTTAATGATTCTGTTGCAAAATCAACAATTTTTTGAAATAATTCTGGCACAGAAATTTCCTGATCTAATGTTGAAACATGCTCTGCTGTTTCGCGAATTACTGTTAAAATTGTTCCTTCAACCGGTTTCATTACCGCTTTATAAGCAACTTCATTCGCTTGGGAAATTCCCGCTTTAACTGAATCAAAATTTAATTCATCAAATTCCTTTAAGCTGTTCGCAAAACCACGAAAAATCTGTGATAAAATAACTCCCGAATTCCCACGCGCGCCCATAATTAAGCCACGCGCAAAAATATCAGCAATCTTACTAATTGATTCCGAATTGAACTCATTGATTTCCTTGACAGCATTACTCATTGTTAAATTCATATTTGTTCCTGTATCACCATCAGGAACTGGAAAAACATTTAATTTATCAATTTCTGGATAAAAATTATATAAATTATTATAGCCGCTAATCAGTGAATCTTTAAAAGATTTTGCATTAAATTCCATTTCTATCACCTTTACATTTTTCATCAATTACTTTTCCTTTTTTAACTCTCCTAAGTGATATAATTGTAAATCTTGCATCATTCTAAATATCTCGTTTTTAATAAACTTTCCTAAATTAATAAATCTTGAATATTTACATTAACATAAATCATAATGTCATTTGAATAAATATCTAACTTTTCTAACTCATATTTAATCCTAATTTGTATTTCTTGCGCAATATCCTTAATATTTACTCCTTCAAGCAAAATTATAAACATATCGATATAAAAGTTACGACCATCTTGTCTCAATTTAATTGACTGTGAGTAATCTTTAAGCAACATTATCACATTTTCTTCATTATTTTCAGTATCATCAATTTTTGCGAACCCAGCTACCCCAGGTACTGTAATAACTGCTGCATGAACCAAATCTGCAATTTTAGCTACATTAATTTTCTCAATCATAAAAATCACCACTAAACTAAATTAACATTATTAATTATAACTAGAAAATATAATAAAGCAATAGTTCCCTATCAATAATTTTATTATATTTTCCTAATTAAATTGTTAATTTTTCGTTATCTTTCCCTTTATATTATTTAAAAAAATCATCAATGTTCGTTAACATATGACTAGGATTAACAAGCTTCTCTAATGTTTTCTCTTCGGCTAATATTAATTCTTGATATTTTAATATTTTAAAACAAAATATTTTATATTAATTTCTTTCTTTTCTGATTCATCTTTAATTTTAATAGATTGTATACTGTAAAAGTAAATCATAAAAAGTTAATAAAATTATAACAAATTAAAAATAAAAAACAATAATCACAAAAAATATTAAATTAAAAATAATTACTATCCTTTATATTTTTATGATTTGGTATTTACAATTTACAAACATTAATATTCGAAAAATTTCTAAGCAAATGAATAGAGATTATAGAACTATTTGGCAAGAGTTAAATATGTTTTGATAATATTAATAATTATAATGCTGCAAAAGCACAAAAAATACATGATAAAAATAAAAAACAATGTCGTAAATATTCAATGTTAAATTCACAAGAATTAAGTCATTTTTCTAATGAATATAATAATTTTGGTTGTTCGCCACAAAATATTATTACTTCGTATGAATTACAATATAATGTAAAATTTGGTGTATGTTTTAAAACAATGTATAAATATATTAAATTAGGTTATTTTAATTTAAAAAAAGAAATGCTATATTTTAAAAATAAAAAAAGAAAAACAAAAAATGGGGAACAAAATGATAATCGTGGAAAATTACTTAATATTAGAAATTATAAGCAATTTTTAAATGATTATGGAAATGATTTAAGTTTTAGTGGAATTTGAGAAATGTATACTCTTGATTGTGGTAATTTTTATTTGTTAGTTTTAGTAAATCGTAAATCAAAAATACTTTTTTATCATATTTTATTTAGTAAAAAAGCAAGTATTAGACTAGACTGCACCCTGTTTATTAATACTTACTAAACAGGGTGCAGTCTAAAGTTTAGCAAAGACTTTTTTTCTTTACTTACTTTTTTGGGTGCAGTCTAATTTTGATAATATGGAAAGTACGATTGCTCAATGACAAGATAGTTTAAAAATAGTTCAAAAACATAAAGGTGAAGAAATCAATATCTTAACGATTGATGATTTTAGTAAACAACCAATTAATTAAACAATATGATCAAATAATGAAACACCGTTTGCTATGAAATTAAAAGATGAAAATAGCAATGTTTATTGAAAATTAATTGATGGTGAAAATATTCATGATATTAATAGAATGTTAGCATACTTAAAGCAATATAAATTAAGTTATTTTATTAATAATGATAATAAAGCCGATAATTTTTATACAAAAGAGGTTAAAGTTGGTAAATATTGAGATGCTTATATTATTGATGATAGAAGTTCAATTCAATTTGGTGATGCTAAATTTGAACAAGTATTTACCCAACAATCAACATAAAGACAGTATACTTTATTAATTTTAGATGAATATGATGATAAAATAAATATTAATGATTATTATAATTTTTATACTATTTTTAATGACCATGGTTTAAATATTGGTGGTGGTAATATAAATATTGCACCGCAAGATAGACAATGATTATATCCATCAAGTGTTATTAATTATTATTCACCATATGATGGTAGTTTTTTATGACAAGAAATTACATTTTCAAGTATTAATGACAAAATTAGTAATAGTGGTTTATCAGTGCGACAATTTATTCAAACATCAGCGCCAGGTGAAGGTTATTATTTTCCTAAAATAACTTATGATGAAAAACTAAATAAAGGTATTGTTGAATTAGATGAGGTTTTATTAAAAGATCCCGGCGTTAGAGCAATGGCTGTTAAATTTTATCGTAATCCGATCTTTTTTGATATACCTGTGATTGGTAGACCAATTATTAAAGGTCAATTTAATACAAAAGTAATAAATTCAAGAGATTTATTAATGTATAATATGTTTCCTACTCCTCCTGATAAAATAAATACTTATGCATCACCTGAAGTAAGTTGATATAATATTCAAGGTATTCAACCAACTATGATAACTGGTTATAAAGATTGAAAAAAAGATATGGAAAATAGATATTATTTTTGAAAGCAAAAAAAATAATGAAGGTATTGTTATGACTGACCAAGCAAGTTCAACAGCAACTAATCCTACTGTTGGAAAAACTACTCATAGAGAAAATATTGATTCTAAATTTTATTGATCTAAAGATTGAAAAATAACTCCACCAAACAAAATAAAAGTAAATGGTGGAACAGTTGATAATATCATCAGTACCCAAGCATCATCATATTTTAGAAGAAAAGATGAATTTGGCAATACTGTAGGACAAGTTCAATTTACAAGGTAAAGATCGAGAATTATTAAATTTTTCAATTTACTGATATACGACTGATTTTGACACCCCATATTCCTTAAAAATTTCAAGAATGGTTTTACCATTTTGATAAAGTAAAATAATTTGTTTTTTAAATTTATCGGTTGTATACTGTAAAAAATAACAGGGCTTTAATCTGTTATTTCAAAAACAACGCCTGTTAAATTATCGGTTGATAAGTTTTCTAATGCCCTATCAATTAAAATTTTAACTTTATCATTTAATTTATTTGCTGATTTTAAGGTTTCAATCAAATCAATTTCATCAACATAATCATGAATACCATCTGTTGTTAATAAATATTGCCCCTTAATATCTTCAATTACATAAGTATCAATTTTTAAATTCTTAGTTGGTCCTAAGGCACTTGTTAATACTTTTCAAAAAGTATGCATATTATATTGTTTTTTATACTGACCTTGAAATTCTAATTCTTGTTTTTCCCGATACTCGATTGAATTTTCCATATTTTGATCAGTCGTAATTTGATAAATTTTATCATGATAAAATTTATATAACCGTGAATCACCAATATTAATTACATATACTTTTCCATTTGCAATTAATGCTGCCACAACAGTTGTTCCCATATCACTCGTATCAGGATAAACTTGCGCATAAGTGACCATTTCTTCTTGAATTGCTAAAATTGTCTGTCGAAATCATTTGTTCATTTCTTCATCCGATAAGTGATTAAAATTTGTTCGTTTAAAATATTCGACTAAACTATCAACCGCCATTTTACTAGCAATTTCCCCATGCTGATGGCCACCCATTCCGTCACAAACAATCGCAATATAATTATTAAAACTATTATTAGCAAAATCAAAGTAATCTTGATTACTACTACGATAAGCACCAATATCAGTTTTATATCCAAACTGTATTTGCATAATTATTTTCTAATAATCCCTTCATTTTTAGCGCACAATTGTCCACAAGCAGCATCAATATCATGACCAAATTCACGCCGTACAATACAATTAATTTTTTGTTGTTGTAAAGTTTCAAAAAATTGATTAATTTTAGTGCTACGTTGATAACCATTTTCTACGACCGTATTATAGGGAATTAAATTAACATAAGCATTTAATCCCCGAATTAATTTTGCTAATTCTAACGCTGTTTCACGACTATCATTAACATCCTCAATTAAAATATATTCAAAAGTAACCCGACGATTAGTTAATTCAATATAATAACGCACAGCACCCATTAGTTTTTCCACTGGGTAAGCTTTATTAATTGGCATTAATTGATTACGAATCGTATTGTTTGGTGCATGCAACGAAATAGCTAAATTAACTTGCGTTTTTAACTCCGCAAATTGTTTAATTTTAGGAATCAAACCACAAGTTGAAATTGTAATATGACGAGCGCCAATTTGATAACCTTTTGCATCATTAATAATGTTAACAAACTTAAGGGTATTATCAAAATTATCAAATGGTTCCCCAATCCCCATTACAACAATGTGACTAACACGATCTTGCGTTGCTGCTAAGTAACGGTTAACCATCATAACTTGTTGGATAATTTCAGCAGTTGATAAATTACGCGTCTTCTTTAATAGCCCTGAGGCACAAAAAGTGCAAGCCATATTACATCCAACTTGTGTTGTGACACAAACTGAATTACCATAATTTTTCGGCATTAAAACTGTTTCAATTTTATAGTCATCTGCTAATTGAAATAAAAATTTTATTGTTCCATCTTTTGATTGTTGTTGCACAACAATTTTTAATGGCTCAATTGTATAATATTCTTGTAATTTAATTCGGTCCGTTTTTGAAATATTTGTCATTTCATCAAAAGAATATATGTTTTTGATATATATTCAATCAAAAATTTGCTCTGCCAAATATTTTTTAAAACCATGCACAACTAAGTCTAATTGTAATTCCTCTTTCCGATATTCAAAAATTGATGTCATCATTTTCCACTCCATTTTTATATTGTATGCTGTAAAACTAAATGATAAAAAGTTAATAAAATTATAACAAATTAAAAATAAAAAACAATAATCACAAAAAATATTAAATTAAAAATATTGTTTTTAATTTAATATTTTTTGTGATTATTGTTTTTTATTTTTAATTTGTTATAATTTTATTAACTTTTTATCATTTAGTTTTACAGCATACACAATTTACAGTTTGTTTTTTATTCGTGTTTTTTGTGTTATGATGTTTACAAGTTGAAATAATAAAGTAAAGGGTGGAGAAAATGAAACCAATCACAATTGGAACGATTTTACATAATCGATATCAGATTTTAGCTAAAATTGCTGATGGTGGAATGGCTGAAGTTTTTGAAGGGTACGATATGTTATTAAAACGCCATGTTGCAATTAAAATTATGACATTAACTTTATCAAAGAATAAAGAAGCAGTGGAACGTTTTAATAAAGAATACAATTCAATTGCGCAATTTTCCCATAATAATGTTGTTAAGGTTTATGGTTCATTTGAAGCATATGATCGTCATTGTTTAGTTTTAGAATTAGTGAAAGGTTATACTTTAAAAGACCGTTTATTAACATTAGGACCGTGTACTGTTAAAGAATTATTATATTTTTTTGATGAAATTAATTTAGCAATTACAGAAGCACACCAAAATGATATTATTCACCGGGATATTAAACCAGAAAATATTTTAATTTCATATGATGGAAAAATCAAAGTTGCTGATTTTGGAGTCGCAATTTTAGAAAATAGTGAAGATTTAGAAAGCAGCAAGATTATTGGAACCTCAAAATATATGGCTCCTGAAATTGTTCAGTCGAAACCAGCCACTAAACGCAGTGATATTTATGCATTAGGAATTATATTATATGAGTTAGCAATTGGAACAGCGCCGTTTGTTGGGAAAAATCCAACATTTATTGCGGTGAAGCATGTTAAAGAATTACCATTACGTCCGCGCTTAGTGAATCCAATGTTACCACAAAGTTTGGAAAATGTTATTTTAAAAGCAATTGCCAAAGACCCCAGTGAGCGTTTTCAAACGGTTACGGAGTTTAATACTAGTTTACAAGTAGTTGAAACAATTGAACATCAAAATGATAAACCATTAAAATTATCTAATTTAATTGCTGTAAAAGGGAAGTCACATAAACTGTATGATCGCTATTATTCTTACCCATGGTTTTTAAGAATTAAGGTTGTCTGATGGTTTAGTTTTTTGTTTGTTGTTTTTATTATTGCGATGGTTTGCCTTTGGTTGTTTTTAACAAGGTAAAGTAATATGCATCAAAAAGGAATGATTATTTGCATTGTTAGCCAGTTTTGTTATGTGAAAAATGATGCTGACCAACAGGTTTATGCATGTAAAGCAAAAGGGTTATTTCGCCATCAAGAGATTAAACCAGTTGTTGGGGACTATGTTCAGTTTGAAATCCAAAATGACAAACAAGGAATTATTTATCAAATTAAACCACGAAAAAATGAATTATATCGCCCCCGAATTACCAATGTTGATCAAGTTATTATTATTACAGCAATGATCGAGCCAACTTTTAATTCATATTTATTAAATAAATATTTAGCATTTATTGAATATAAAAGTTTAAAACCAGTGATTGTTTTTACTAAGAAAGACTTAGTACAAACAGAGGACCTTTATCAAAAATATTTTAATTGATATCCAGCCTTAGGGTATGATGTTTATTTTATTAGTAATAAAAAGGATGACAAAAAAACATGACAACAATTTGAACAACTTTTTCAAAATAAAATTTCAGTTTTTACTGGTCAAACGGGAAGTGGCAAGTCGTCAACATTAAATACTTTATTACAAGCGGAAATAATTAAAACTCAAAAAATTTCAAAAGCCTTAGGGCAGGGGAAGCATACAACAACAACAAGTGCCTTATATGAACTATTACATGGTATGATTGCAGATACGCCAGGTTTTTCAACCTTTGATTTAAGAGATTATGAAAAAAGCGGTTTAGCCCTCGCGTATCATTTTTTTAATCAGTATGCTAGTGAATGTAAGTTTCGAACTTGTTTACACTTACATGAACCCCATTGTAAAATAAAAGCCTTAGTGCAAGAAAATATTATTCCGAAGTTTTTTTATAATGATTATGTGCGAATTATGCAAGAACAATAGAAAGAGGTAATGATGAAAAAATATATTGTTGCACCGAGTGTTTTAAGTGCAAATTATTTAATATTAAAAGACGAATTAATGGCTATTAAAGCAGCCGGAGCGCAATGAATTCACTTTGATGTAATGGATGGTGACTTTGTACCAAATTTAACTTTTGGTCCAAAAATTTTAGCTGATATTACTAATTATAGTGATTTATTTCTTGATTGTCATTTAATGGTTAAAATTAAAAATGATAGTGTTGAAAATTATTTAATGCCATTTATTCAAGCGGGATCTTCAGCCATAACATTGCATTATGAAGCATTAACCCCATCGCAATTAACAGAATTTTTAACTTTACGCGCAAAATTAAAGTTAAAAATTGGGTTAGCCATTAAACCAGCAACACCAATTGATCTACTTATTTCGCATTTAAATAGTCTTGATTTAGTATTAATAATGACTGTTGAGCCTGGTTTTGGGGGGCAAGCTTTTATAGGGACCGCCGCAAGCAAGATTAAAACATTACGAAATTATCTTGACCAAAATAAGATGCAGACTTTAATTGAAGTTGATGGTGGAATTAATGCTGAGACGGCTAAGGTTTGTAAACAATATGGGGTTGATGTTTTAGTTGCCGGAAGTTATTTATTTGGCCACGCTGATTTAGCAACCCGTGTAAAGGAATTAATGACTGATGAAAGCAAGTAAGGTGGTAATTGTTTGTTCTGAAACAAACCTCGATTTACAGCCTTATCAAGATTATTATAAAATTGGGGTTGAGCGGGGATCGTTAGATTTAATTAAAACTTTTGATACTTTTGATTTTTTTTGTTGTGATCAAGATAGTTTAACAGCATCGGAAGCAAAGTTAATTACTAGTAAGGCAAAAGAAGTTTTAGTAGTTCTGGAAATGAAAGATTATCTTGATGGGGAATTAGCCCTTCAGGAGGCTCTTAAATTAGAACCACAAGAAATTTTTTTTATTGCACAAGGTGAGCGGTTCGATATGCAATTGAGTTGTTTTTACTTTATTTATCATTACAATATTATTTTTATGAATGATCATACTTATGCTTATTTATTAAAACCAGGGATGAATGAAGTGCTTGCTAAACCGGCATATCGTTATTTTTCCTTATTTAGTTTGCAATCAGCAACTGTAACAATTACTAATTTAAAATATAATGTTAAGCAATTTCAGTTAGCAGAGTTATCCCCGAATGCTGTTAGTAATGAATTTATTGGGTCAACGGGGAATATTGAAGTTTTATCGGGACAGGTTGTAGCCATTTATAGTAAATAAATAATCGGTTGTGTAAATTGTAATGCTACAAAAGCACAAAAAATACATGATAAAAATAAAAAACAATGTCGTAAATATTCAATGTTAAATCCTGTATACTGTAAAACTAAATCATAAAAACTTAATAAAATGGCATCATGTACGATGAAGCTCCAAAAAACAACTCTTGTTAAATAAAAAGAATTGTTTTTTATTTATAAAACAAAAATTATTAATTGATTCAGAGAAAGGACAGCATCTTAAATTTTAAAATAGAAACTTTTTATCACAATTTTTGTTACCGTATTTAATTTGTGTTAGACATTTATTAAAAATCTTAGAAATCTTTACAAAGTGTAACTGTTTTTCTCCTATTTTAAGGTGTTGTCCTTTCTCTGCTTTAGTTAATTAATTTGCTAATAAATAAAAAAATTAATAAAGGAAGGAGTAAGTAATGGCAATTAATAAGCAACAAAAAATTTGCGATATTGATAACTGCTATAAAACAATATCGTTCATTACCGAAGAATTTGTATCAAATAGAGTTTTATGAACTTGTGAAAAACATAAAGATTTATTAAATCGAACAAAAGATAAAAAACAAAAGCGGTTTTATAAATGCTTAGAAAATTCAAAAATTATCTTTGATGATAAAACTGGTTCTTTTAAACTTAAATTTTATAAAACAACTTAATGTAGTGTGGAACGGTTATTAATTAATAATTAAGTACTAAATGGATTAAATAATTCATTTTCCACAGCCAGCCGAGGCAAGTACTGAAATAGTGTATGAGGAAATATGTAAATCGGCGCTGGTTTATTAGAACTAAGCGATAGTCGTGATAAGTGCAAGGTCAACATCAAACGACAATAAATATTGAGATGATCACTTTATAAATAAATTTGCGATAGATATTACTTCTTAGAAGTGGCAGCGGTTTAAAACAAACCACAAAGGCAGCACTAGGCTCTTCAAGGTGCTAGTGAATTTATTTTAAAAACTGAACGTTTTGACCTGAAATGGTGCGGATGAAGAGAGAGAATTATCTGGTGTAAACAATAAAAAACAACTGTCGATTATTGAATAATATACCGCAACCGCTCACCCTCAAAGTGAAGCGGGCGGTGAAATAAATAAATAGATAAATACCTTAATTATATAACTAATTCTCGCTTTGGTACTTTTCACTTGGGAGTGGGTGCCAGCGAGTTAAAAAAAGAGAATTAAAAAAATTAATAAAATAATTTAACGAAGGGATATATATGAAAAAGAAAAAGTTAAATAAATACATAATTAATAAATTAAATAAAATAATGCTTAAAAGTTACCTTGTATCACTTGATGATATTACTGATGAACATTGAGCATTAAACAATAAAAAGAATTAGGAGGAATAAGAAAATGTCATATTGTATTAGTGATTACTTAAATGAAAAATGAATTAATAATAAAGCATTAAAAATTAGTAATAAAGATATTATTTATGCACAAATTGATAGTGATTATGATATGAGTTGAGAATTAAATTTATATCTTAAATTTGGTAATGAAGAAAGATATGTAGGTAATATTTTATTGTCAACAGATTTTGACTTAAATTTAAAATGATATGAAATTGATGAAGTTAAAGGTTTAATAGATGATTATTTAGAAGATGAAGAAGCAGATTACGAGGTGATAAATTATGAATAATATGTGAAAAAATGAAGATGGTTATGTTTATACAGAAGAAGATTTATTTAATATAGCATTAGAAGAATGTCATTCAGAAGAAAGTGCTTATGAAGATATTGATAATTTAATTGAAGAAATGCAATTAGAGGAAATTTAATAATGGCAGATTTAACATTAAATAATCAAATTAAAAATATTACTTATCCATTTTATTTAAAAGGTAATGATTTTAAAAAATTAAGTTTAAAAGCATTACCAATTAAAAATTGAATTGATAATCATGGTCAAGAATTAACAGAGTTTATCTATCGTCACCTTAATCATTATACATTAAATGGTTATCAAGATATACATTTAAAAGATATACCCAGTGCTATTAGTAAAATTGATTTTGTTTTTAGAGAACCATTAGAATTAATAAAAGATTTTAAAGATGAATTAAATCGAATTAGAGTTAATATTATTAATTTAGAAAAAATACTTCAAAATAATAAAATTGAAATTAAAAATATCCTAATACAAGTTCAATATTTAAAACAACAACAGTTTATTCAAACTAAAAAACAAGAACAAGAAAGTAGGGTTGAATATGCTAATAACTTAACGTCTGATATGGGGTTAGACATGGACCAAATTGAAGATGAATAAGTTGTTCGTGCTATGAAAGATGTAGCAAAAATAGATAGGGAATTAGAAAAAAATATTGGTAAATTTCGTAAAGAAAAAATATTAGTTAAAGATATTGAGATTTTAGGTGTTAATGATGATTTTTTACAAAATACCGATAAGTTAGGGCTTATTAATCTTATTAAAAATTATTTAATTATCGATGAACAAGTTGTTAAAAACGAAATTAAAGAACAATGAGATAGTAATAAAGATATTAATACTATTGGAGTTAATGGAATTAAATTCAAAATAAATAAAGGAGAAAAATAAAATGACAAATGAATTACAACAATATATTAAAGGTGCAATTATTAAATATGAATTAAAAGTTAATGAGAAATATTTAAAAGAAAATATTTTAGCACTTGAAGAATTAAAAATGAAAAATGGACAAAGTTATTTACAATTAATTAATAATGCAGATAATGCCAAAATTACAGCCTTAGGAATTATTAAATTAAGTAATAAAGGTTTAATTTTTGGAAAAGATTTTAATATTATTCCATTTAAAAATAAATTAACTACTATTATTGATAGTAAAATTTATTGTAAAAGAATTGAAGAAGCAGGATACAGTCCACGAAAATCTATTATATTTAAAGATGAAAAATTTGAATGGGATACTATAAATTCTTGCCCCAAAATTCATGAGATTAATTTTAATGCAAATACTAGTGATTATAATGAAATTATTGGTCCTTATGCTTTTGCAAAAGATATTAATGGAAATTATCAAGGTATTTTATTAAAAAAAGCAGATATTGACCATTTAAAAAATAGTAGTCCAAGTGGAAATAGTGAATATTCGCCTTGAAATAAATGACCAAAAGAAATGGTTGAAGCAAAATTATATCGTAAATTAGCACAAGAATTAAGTATAGATATTTACTGACATTGATTTAGATGAAAAAGAAATTAAAGAAGATGGTAATTTTGATTACATACCTTTTAATGATATTACTGTCGCCAAAAATCAGGGGTAAATGAGCAATGAGCCCTTATCAAATAATATAATAAAAATATCCCATCTTATACAGAAATAGCGGACACAAACGATAATATAGTTAAAGAAGATGATATATCAAATTTAGTACCAACAGTTAATAATAACAATGAGGAATGAGCAAGATGGGAATAAAAATAGGTATTGACCCATCTGAAACCAGTACTACTGCTATTGCTGTTTTTGAAAAAAATATCTTATTAGATAAACAAGAGGTTAAAAATAAAGATTGAAAAAATCATTCTAAATTTATTATAATAGTAGACTGCACCCAAAAGAGTAAGTAAAGAAAAAAAGTCTTTGCTAAACTTTAAAGGAGGTGCATTTTTATATGGCAAGAAAAGGACAAAAATTTAATAAATATACAGCATATTTTCGAAAAATGATAGTACAAGAGGTTAAAAATAATAGTATAAGTTTTATTGCAAAAAAATATCAAATTAATAAAAAAACTGTTGCTTCATGGTATGAAAATTTTAAGAAAGGAATTTTAAACACCAATAAAGGTCCAAAAGAATCATTTGAAAAAAGAGATTTAAACTATTACAAAGTTAGGTATGAATTACTAAAAAAGCTTCATGACTTTTACAATTAAATAAAAGAAAAATTGTATCTTTTATCAAAGAAAACATTAATAAATATCCACTAAATTTATTACTTGATATAACAGATTTAAAGCGTAGTTATTGAGATAAATATAAAAATTATTCAAGTAATGGTAAGGATAGCGAATCATTAAAAAATATTGTAAAAGTCTATGAAGAAAATTTAAAACAATTTGGTTATCGTCGAATTACCAAATATTTAAAAGAAGATTATGGCATTGTTTATAATGCTAAGAAAGTATTGCGAATTATGAAAGAAAATAATATTCAAGCTGAATATGTAAAGCGTATGCGTAGAAAAATATTAATAAAACAAAATAGAAATAAAAATATAATTAAATATCCTGATTTAGTAAATCGTAATTTTAATGATATTAAAGAAAGATTTTCAATTTTATTTACTGATGTAACTTATTTAATTTGAAATGGTAAAAAACATTATCAATCAACAATACTTGATGGATATACTAAAGAAATTATTGATGTAAAATGATCAAAATTTAATAATAACAAACTTGTAATTGATAATTTAAATGATGCAATTAATAAAATTAAAAAAATAAAAAAAGATTTAAATAAAACAATAATTCATTCAGATCACGGATATCAATATACATCTAAAGATTACAATAGTAAATATTTAGATAACAAAATTATAATTTCAATGGGTAAAAATTATCATTGTGCAGACAACATTATTATTGAGAGTTTTCATTCATTACTTAAAAAAGGAACAATCCATAATAAAAATTATAAATCTCATAATGAATATATTAATGATGTTAAAAAATGAAATAAATGATATTCAAACCAAAAAGAAAAATATATAATAAATGAAAGTTTGTAAACCTTTTTATTAATACTTACTAAACGGGGTGCAGTCTACAAGTGTCTGTTATCTTTTATGTTTTCTCTGATATCTATTAAAGTATCGTGGGCTTGTCTTCTTAATTCTTCCATAACTCCTGGGTTAATTCTACTCATTTTTTAATTCTCCTTTATTTCTGTTCTACCTTGTAAGGCATTTTGATTATTACCAGTTTCATCATATTCCATTAATTTATTATTATGTTCGATTTCTTTTGTTTGTAATTTATCTTGTCATTCTTCTATTTTTTCATAATATTTTGATGCTTCTAATTCATCAATATTATCATATTCAGTTATGGCTCTTATTGGTTCCATTGTGCCATTATCTAATCTAGCAGTAATTAATTCATTTTGTCGCATTTGGTCAACTAAACTAGCACTAATAAAATCAAATCCATAAGGACGTTCACCTGTTGTGCCATCTCATAAACCATAATATTTTAAAACAGTATCAAAAACTTTAGTATAATATTGCTTACGATATGCTTGTAAATATGCTTGTTTTTCTAAGTCTTTTGTTTTAGTTAATAATGATTGTGTTTTATTCTGGTCATTATCTGATTTATCACCAAATGGACTAGAAAAATGGCAGGCTAAATATACTTGCTCAATAATTGCTTTTTGGTCTTCAGTATATGTTTCTAAGGTTGGTGTCCCTTGTACTACTTGTAAAGATTGTGATAATTGACCATCTACAGCTGATTGACCTGATTGAATAAAAATATCATCAAAAGCATCTTGTAATACTTTTTTATTACCTTTGTTATAGGCAGTCATTAAATCATCGTCTAATATTCCATATCAGTGCGTACGATTTGCTCATCTTTCTTTTGATTTAATATTAAAACTATCTTCTAAATCAAATTGTAATTTATAACAATTTGCCATTGTGGGTCATGGATTTAAAGTAGTTGATGTTGATAAGAATAATGGATTGGGCTCATTAATCATTTCTCAAAAAGGTACAATACCTAATTTGTTTTTAAATTCTTGTATTAATACAGGTCTAACATTATCTTCAATTTGTGTTTTGCTTTGTCCAACAACTATTTCGTTATTTTTTGGCCAACCTTTAATAACTATTTTATCTTTGGTACAAATTAAATTTAAAATAAATCCACTGTCTGATTGGTAATAATTTAATCAAATATCAGCACCTTGTTCAATTTCGTTTATTTTACTTACACGAGATGTAAAGTTAAAAGGGTTAATTCATAAATCAATATTTCCATCACTAGTTTCTAATAAACCAAAAATAGTTTTACCCATTAAACTTGTTGTTAATTCATTTTTATCTAATTTCTCTTTTATTTTATAAGTTTCATATCATCAATTTAATTTTTCTAAAATGTCTTTACGATGAGACTTAAATAAAATATCTTTACCATTTATTAATAGAATTTGATGGCGAGCAATAATATTTGCTAAATTAATTGTTCAATCATAATTATAAAATTTTAAAACACTATTAATATCATTTAAGTTTGGTAAACTAGGGAAAGTATTATTCACGGTTATTTTGCTCCTTTAATTTTAAGATAAGTGCATAATTAATAATATTTACTGTTAATAAATTTGGTTCATTTGCTAAAACTTGTACACATACTTTAATTTTTTGATATTTTTTAATATATTCGTTATATAAATTTAATTTACATATTGCGATATTATCTTTTTTTAATTCTTGACAAAGTCTTTTTTTAACCTGTCCACAAACAGACATATAAGGTCTTTTTGCATTTATTACACGCTCATCATGGATTACATAAATATCTTTTTTCATTAAGTTATTCACTCCCTTTGCTGTCATAATTTATAATCTGCTGAACTATTATGTTTAACCATATTAACTAATTCAAAATGTAAAGCATAAAAATCACTATTAAATATATCATCATATAAATCTAACATTCGTTCTTCTCTGGCATCTGACTTATCTTCTCATTGAATTAATTCATATTGTGTTTTACTTACAGGACATTTTTCTCATAATCATTTTAATTGGTTTGTATTTATTAACATTGTAAATGCCTCAATACGATGTCTTATTTTAAATTTCTGTTTTTGTGCTGGTTTAAATGTCATATATTGACCAAAAGTATAATTATATTTCTCTAGATTTAAACTTTGCAATGTTGAATAAGCACTATCATGAACATTAATTGATATTCCTTGTTGTATTAAATTAAAGTATTGATTTAATTGATTGCTATAAAACTCTAAAATATCTTTTACTTGTTCTAATTCAGTTTTAAATTGCTGTGTAGAATTTGAATGAGTATATTCTGCTACTTTATATGATTTTTTATCAAATGAATTATATAATCAAAAACTAGCAGCAGTGGTATGTCCTTTTGGACTAGTGACATTAGCAATATCAACACCACCTAATAATTTCGTTGGTTGAATAATATCTGTTGCTTGCATAATATCAATATATCTCGCAAAGAGATTGACCCACTAGTATTACCAGGTAGTCCTCAACTCCATACTCTTGATCGTTCGATATCTAATTGTTCTAATCTTAATTGTTCATTAACTTTATTTTGTGGTAATTCATAATTTAATCTTCAACTAGAATAATGAATAATAATTTTCATACTTCATTTTTCAATATATTTAATTTGTTCATATTTACTACGCATTATTTCTTCATTAAAAAGCATTAATTCATTACAATAACCAACAATATATCTTTTTAAACTTTCGAGATTACATGTATTAATTGTTATTTTTTCTTTATAACCATGAATAGCAAACTCTAAATCACTTAAATCTTTTTCTTGAAATTGGTCACATTCTTCTCTTCAATCAATAACTAATTTATATTTATTCAAATCGGCAAATGCTTTTAATTTTTCTTTCCGGCTTGGCGAATGTAAACCTTTGCAATATATTTTGCTACCATTTGATAAAGTAAAAGTAAAATTTGATAAATTAATAGTATAAGGTATATGATTTTCATCTAACATATTTCATATATTTTGAAAGACACTATCTTTTAAATCTTTACTTCAATACATACTAGCAATTATACAAATTGGTTCTTTAATTAATAAACTAATTTTTAATAATTCACCAAACATTTTAATATTTGATATAGTCTTACCACTATATCGTGTCCCAATTTGATTAATTTCATTTACTAATTCATATTTCTTAACAAATGGATATTTATTGCCAATACTACTATTTTGTAATAACCAATAAGGAGTTTCTAACAAATAAGTAAAATTATTAAGCATTATTATCACTTTCTTTTTTAATATCTCTAATATCAGTTTATAAATTAACTATTATTGGTTGTTGACTATTTAAGTTTAATTCTTTTTCAAGTTCTTTTTCTTGCAGTGAATACTTATGATTAAATGCACGCTGTCAATATAACCTAGTACCTTCTGGCGTTTTAACCATTTGTTTAATAAGTTCATTTTCTATTTTATCAACTTGTCTTTCAAGTAAAGGTGCTATCTTCTCGCTCTTGTAAGTTTCATATCTTCATCTGTTAGAAAGGTTGAATTTATTGGTTAAATCATTTAAAGTATAGGGAATATTAGGTAATTTATCACGTCAAAACTGCTCTATTTTACGCTCAAATGTTCGTAAATTTGCTGTTTTTGGATTAAATTCTTTCATTTTTTACTCCTTTTTGCATATTAAAATTGCTATTATTTAATGAATATGATTAAATAAAAGAGTAAGTTATAGAAATGTATAAAAGAACCACAATGGTTCTTTTTTTATTACTTACATTTTACATCAAAATAAAAAAAGTAAATTACTTTACTCCTTTATTTTGTAATACAAGTAATAGAGATACAAATTTGTTACTTGTTACAATTTAATTATATAATTCTTAAAATTTTTGTCAATATCTTTTTAAAAAAATAGTGTATAAATAAATTTAAATAAAAAGATTGGAGATACAAAGATATGAAAAAATATACACATGTAAAATTTGATGAGCGAGATTTGTTTAAGGATTTATTATTATCTGATAGTTGTAAAAAGAAAAACGGCACAATTAATTTATCTGAAATAGCAAGACAAACTGGAAGAGATATTAATACTATTAAAAGAGAGATTAAGCGATTTAAAAATATAGAAGATTATACCCCTTATAAAGCACAAAAAGATTATAAACAAAAGCGGAAAAATGTATTAAAAAACTACCCGAATTTACAGAAGAACAGAAAGAATGATTAAATTTACGATTTAATATTCTTCATGATTCACCAACATAAATTATTCATCGTTATTTTATAAAATTTGGTGCTAAATTTCCTGCTTGTGTTAAAACTTTTTATAAATGAATTAATTTAAAATTATTAGGTTTAAATAAACAAAATTTACGACATCATGGTAAGAAATATAAAACGAAAGGAAAGCCTGATAATCGTGGTAAATTAAATAATTTTAAATCAATATGAGATATTGAAAATAAAAAATATAATGTTGGTTTATTTGAAATGGATACTGTAGTTGATAAAGATCATCAATCTAATAATTTAGTTTTAGTAGAACAATCAAGTAAAAATTACTTTGTAATCAAATTAAAAAATAATACTGCTAATAAAGTTGTAGAAAAATTTAAAGATATTGTTATAAACAATAATTTAATTGGTAAAATTAAAGGAATAATAACTGATAGAGGAAAAGAATTTAGTAAGTGGAGAGAAATGGAAATATTTGCTGAAACACAA
This sequence comes from Spiroplasma endosymbiont of Polydrusus cervinus, assembly GCF_964019755.1. Classification (NCBI taxonomy): domain Bacteria; kingdom Bacillati; phylum Mycoplasmatota; class Mollicutes; order Entomoplasmatales; family Spiroplasmataceae; genus Spiroplasma; species Spiroplasma endosymbiont of Polydrusus cervinus. The sequence goes on along the minus strand of NZ_OZ026469.1, from coordinate 269,108 downwards.
GTTTATTTTTGTGATCCGGGTAAACCACAACAAAAACCATTAATTGAATATATGAACTCTGAACTTAGACATTGGTTTCCCAAATGAACAGATTTTAATAATGTTACGCAATAAGAAATAGATTGGGTAGTTAATATTATAAATGATAAACTTCGACCATGTTTAAAATTAGTAACTGCAAAAGCAATGTTTTTAAAAAATATTAAGTAAATTTTTATTAATTAAATTTAATAAATTATTTTTTAGTGTGTCAAAATATGTTCAAAATAATAACAATTTAAAAATAATTTATTTTTTAAAAAAATAGTTGCATTTATTTTAAATAATGTTATTATTAATTTAACAAGAGATACAAATTTGGAGCTTGTATCTACACAATGCCAATTATAACAAATTAAAAATAAAAAATAATAATCACAAAAAATATTTTTAATTTAATATTTTTTGTGATTATTGTTTTTTATTTTTAATTTGTTATAATTTTATTAACTTTTTATGATTTAGTTTTACAGTATACAAGGAGCGAAAAATTAAATGAATAGTCTTTTATTAACAAGTAGTCCCCCAAATTCAGGATGAATTATGCCAAACAATACGCCACATCATATTTTAGCCACATATGGGGGGTGAATTCATATGTATGCTTTTTTTATTACCTTGGGAATGATTTTCTCGGTTTTAGCTTGCTTTATTTGGTTAAAAATAAAAAAAGTCCCAATTGAGCCATTAATTTGGTCAATTTTTGCTATTATTCCATTTTCATTATTCGGCGCTAGTTTTTTTGGTAAATTTAATAATGATGTTAATCATCCTTGAGTGTTAGATCCTGGTGATGTTCCCTTTTGATCTTTATTTGCTTTTTGAAAAGCAGGAATGAGTATTCATGGTGGTGTCTTATTTGGCACAATTACAGGATTAATTGTTTTTGGCTTTGTTGGTCGGAAAGCAAAAGTTTCCCTTTTAATTTATATTGATTGTATTATTCCAAATATTTTATTAGGGCAAGTATTAGGACGTTGAGGTAATTTCTTTAATCATGAGCTATTAGGAAGTGTTACTTCATATGATTCGCTACGTTGATTACCAGCTTTTATTCGGGATAATTTATGACAATTACAAGGTTTATCACCAGAAATGGATAGTGGTCAGATTGTTTTCCGTCAACCAATCTTTTTATATGAATCATTTTTCAATTTCTTAGCATGGTTATTTATTACTTTTTTCATTCCTTTTGCTGGGCAATTATTTGGTAAAAAACCATGAAAAAAAAATCCCAAAGAATATCCGTTTAATTCAAAATATAATTTTATTCATTTCTTTAATCAGAAATACATTAAACCCGATAAAATGACATGAAAAGAAGCATGGGATAAAGCATACTTTAACTATATGCCAAACCAAAAAGTCTTAGATGAAATGCCAAAATCAATGCAAAGCCAACTTAGCTGGAAAGAGAAACTAACTTTTAAGGATAAGATTAAAAAATGATGACATAACGATAGTGCTGCTTTAACAAAATTAAATAATCCGGAGGGTTATTTAATAACAAAGAGTGGAGTACAAACTGGTTTTTATTTCTTTTTATGGAATTTAATTCGTTTTGTCTTAGAAACACAACGAGATGACCCATCAACTTTATTTATTAAAAACCATCGGGCATTAGATTATACAGTTTTACTTTTAATTGCGGTCATTGGGTTAGGATTAGCAATTTATGCGCAGTGAGGAGCGCCGCGAAAATTCCGTAAAAATGGTTTTATGTACGAAAAAGAATATGTTAATTTTCATAGTTTGCAAACGTGAAAATTTGGAAAGTATTTAAATAATAATATTGTTATTGGTGAAGATAATTATGTTGATAAACTGCCAACAGTAATTGAAACAAAAGTAATGGAATTTTTAGGATATGAAAATGAGGTTTTTGAAAAATATTTTGAGTTAAAATATTTTAAAACAAATGAACAAGGCAAAAAAAACCCCGAAATTATAAATTATAGTTTTAATATTGCTGCTTTACCAACAGCCGGAAATAAATTTATTGATGATTTGGTTGTTAATCAAACTTTCAAAATTGATTTAAGTAAAATTTTACAACAAACAACGTTAGAGATAACAAAACCAGAGAATATTGCTACTTTAAAATTAACAAAAAAATTTTTTGGTATGTTATTAAATAAGGTTATTCATTCTCCTGAAAAAACCGCGGCAATTAAAACAATTTGAAATAATTTTTATCCCTACATTAATGAACAAAAAACAACAATTTTTAACCTTGATGTTAATGATTTCATTATTTTTGATGAACTAAAAATTAAACCAGAAGCTAAGAAAATTGAAGTATCAAAATTTAAATTTAAAGAAAACCAATTTTATTCTTTCAATAAAAATATTTGTTTTAAAATAAAATGAAAATAATTAACTTTTAAGAGTGTACAATAATAATAGAAAGAGCGGAAAAAAGAATGCACCCCAAAAAGTAAGTAAAATAAAAAAAGATTTTGCTAAATTTTTATAGGGGGGTGCATTTTTATACGGCAAGAAAAGATCAAAAATATAACAAATATACATCAGAATTTAGAACAAAAATCATTGATGAAATTAGACAAAAAAGTTGTTGAATAGTAGCAAAACAATATAATCTAAATGCAAATACAGTAGAATTTTGATGAGAAAATCACAAAAAAGGGAAATTAAACAATAGACTGCACCCAAAAAAGTAAGTAAAGAAAAAAAGTCTTTGCTAAACTTTAGAGGAGGTGCATTTTTATACGGCAAGAAAAGATCAAAAATTTAATAAATATACAGCATATTTTCGAAAAATGATAGTACAAGAGGTTAAAAATAATAGTATAAGTTTTATTGCAAAAAAATATCAAATTAATAAAAAAACTGTTGCTTCATGGTATGAAAATTTTAAGAAAGGAATTTTAAACACCAATAAAGGTCCAAAAGAATCATTTGAAAAAAGAGATTTAAACTATTACAAAGTTAGGTATGAATTACTAAAAAAGCTTCATGACTTTTACAATTAAATAAAAGAAAAATTGTATCTTTTATCAAAGAAAACATTAATAAATATCCACTAAATTTATTACTTGATATAACAGATTTAAAGCGTAGTTATTGAGATAAATATAAAAATTATTCAAGTAATGGTAAGGATAGCGAATCATTAAAAAATATTGTAAAAGTCTATGAAGAAAATTTAAAACAATTTGGTTATCGTCGAATTACCAAATATTTAAAAGAAGATTATGGCATTGTTTATAATGCTAAGAAAGTATTGCGAATTATGAAAGAAAATAATATTCAAGCTGAATATGTAAAGCGTATGCGTAGAAAAATATTAATAAAACAAAATAGAAATAAAAATATAATTAAATATCCTGATTTAGTAAATCGTAATTTTAATGATATTAAAGAAAGATTTTCAATTTTATTTACTGATGTAACTTATTTAATTTGAAATGGTAAAAAACATTATCAATCAACAATACTTGATGGATATACTAAAGAAATTATTGATGTAAAATGATCAAAATTTAATAATAACAAACTTGTAATTGATAATTTAAATGATGCAATTAATAAAATTAAAAAAATAAAAAAAGATTTAAATAAAATAATAATTCATTCAGATCACGGATATCAATATACATCTAAAGATTACAATAGTAAATGTTTAGATAACAAAATTATAATTTCAATGGGTAAAAATTATCATTGTGCAGACAACATTATTATTGAAAGTTTTCATTCATTACTTAAAAAAGGAACAATCCATAATAAAAATTATAAATCTCATAATGAATATATTAATGATGTTAAAAAATGAAATAAATGATATTCAAACCAAAAAGAAAAATATATAATAAATGAAAGTTTGTAAACCTTTTTATTAATACTTACTAAACGGGGTGCAGTCTACAAATCCTAAAGGACCTAAAATCTCTTTTGGCAAAAAAGATTTAGAATATTATAAAACAAAGTATGAATTATTAAAAAAATCCATAACTTTTACAATTAAGCAAATTAAGAATCGTCTCTTTTATTAAACAAAATTGTCGTGAATATTCAGGTTGTATCTATTATTTAAGGGTTTTAATTAATATCTTAGAAATTGTGGAATAATATACCACTTACTTAATTAAATTGTATTACTTTTAATTTTATTGTCAATATATTTTTATATTTTTTTAAATTTTTCCACGACAAAAATATATTTTTATTAAAATCATTTAATTTATTAGATAAAATTAATAAAAATATAAGTTTGGTTGCAAATTATTATTTACAAAATTATTAACTGAATAATTAATTCTATTTTCTTCTAATGGTTCATTAGTATTAAATAAATTAATTTTATTTTTAAAATTCATCATACTAGTATTTAATTTATTTTTAAGATTTTTCATGATAAGTTGCTTTTTTTAACCAAAACACCCTTACAGTAATGTGATATATCACCTTCAATATGAAATCAAACATTATTCCATAATGTTTGATTTCTGACACCTTCTTCATTATTTTTAATTAATCTAATTGTCTCTTTTAAAAATTTCATTTTTGCTTCTTTTATAAAAGAAGTGCTGCTTTCTAAGCATTCTAATAATTCTTCATATTTAGCATTTGTATACTGTAAAACTAAATCATAAAAAGTTAATAAAATTATAACAAATTAAAAATAAAAAGAGATATTTAATGGTAATGTCAATTAAATATCTCTTTTTCTATTCACCCTTAACTTTTACATTACTGTTTTCATCCAAAATTAAATCAGATTCCTTAGTATCTAAATTTCAACAATAAACTGATTTATATTGTATTTTATTTTTATCATTACTTCATTCAGTTCAATTTTTATTTGTTTTATCTCATATTTGTAATTTTTTAATTGCTGTAATATAAAGAATGAATGAACTATCTTTATCTATTTTTTTGTATCATTAAAGTTATAATTAAAATTAATTATTCTTCAATTACTTTTTTCATCACCGCGTCATACAACATAGTATAATTTATCATTTTTCTCATTAAATGGTTTTTCTTGTGGTGCTACTCATTCTAAATTGTTTTTAATAGTTTTATCTGTTGTATTTATTTTATTCTTTTCTTTTAGTTCTTTTAATTCTTCGGGTGTATATTCTGCTACATTATTACAAGCAACTAAACTGGTTGTACTTATTCCAATTAAAGTGATTGTTATTAAGGAGACTAATATTTTTTTCATTTAATTATTTTTTTTATTATCAATTAAGTAAATCTATTGAAATAGAATAATTAACATCTATATTTCCAATATAAACAGTTAAATCAGAAGAATTAATAGTTGCTTTGTTATTATTAATATTTTCAACTTTTATTTTATCAATATCTACCCGTGGATTTAATTCTTTTACTTTATTTTTGATTTGTTGCGCTGTTGGGTTAGATAAATTATTAGTTTTAAATTCGTCTAAAGTATTATTATTAATAACTGTACTTAGTAATACAGATTTATCAACTGTAAAATTGATATCTAATATATCAGAAGCAGTATCATTATTTGGTCTACAACTAATTTTTGCATTTGTAGAATTTATAATATTAATGTTCAAAAAATTTAAAAAGCTACTTTTTAACATTATAGGGTATAATTCTTTTATTTTATCTTTAATTTGATTATCTGTTGGTATACTTAGACGATTGGTTTTTATTACACCCAAATTATTATTTTTTATATAAAAACCTAGTGGTAAGGTATATTTAACATCTGTTTCACCAGTATAAATGTTTATATCATTTGAAGTAATTTTAGAAGAATGTGTACTAAGTAGTTTAATATTAATTTTTGAAATGTTTAATGACGGAAATAATTTTTTTAATTTATTTTTAATTTGTATTTCACTTATATTTACAATATTTTGTTTACCCTCCTCATTATCAATTATTTGACCTAAACTAGTATTATTTGGAATTATAGTATTTAAATCAACAGATTTATCAATTATAAAATTAATTGTTTTCGTATTACTAAAACCAGTTAGAGTGATTACCGCGCTATTTTCAGTAATTTTTGTAACATTAATGTTATTAATATTTAATTGAGGATTTAATTCTTTTACTTTATTTTTGATTTGTTTTTCAGTTGGTCTGTCAGCTCCATTAGTTTTAAATATATGTTTAGTTTGATTTTTTTGTGTCTCTTTTATTTTTATTTATATTTAAACCTGTTCAATTTGATTCAGATAAATCTTTAATAGTATTTTTTTGATAAGGAATATCAGCAATCATTATTCGCACACTAGTTCCACTAATTGTTAATATGCTTAATAAACTTAGTAATTTTTTCATACTTATATTTCTCCCCTTTTCAATTTCTATTGACATTATATATATACAAGCAAAATTATGAATTATTTTAAAAATTTTATCTTGTTAAATAACCATTATCACGCGTTTTAAGACCTAAAATGGTAAGAAAATATATTAAGTTTAGTGTTTATGTATAAAAAGTATTGTATTGGTAAAATAATAGTATATAATTAATTCATAGGTTTAATCTTTTTCCGTAAAAAAGAGTTATGCTGACTTGTTAATCGAACAAGAATAAAAAAAGAGGAGTTTATAAAAATGGCACTTACAAAAGAACAATTAATCGAACAAGGTTTAAGTGAAGGGATTGCGGAAAATATCTTAAATCAGTTTAATAATGAAGCAAAACAAATTAGAGAAAGTGTGCAAAAACGCGAAGATGTTATATCAAAAGAAGACTTTATTAAATTATCTAATGAATTAGATGAATTAAAGGCTTTTAAAGATGTACCGTCTACTAAAATTGAAGATATTAAAACTAATTTAGAAAAAGTTAGTGATAGTTCTTTAAATGAAAAAATGAAAACTTTAAAAGAATTAAAACCTGATTTGTTTGTACAAGAACAGCCATCAATTTCACCTGGTAATTTTATTAAAGATATAATTGAAAAATCTTCTGAAAATAAGAATGATGAAATTGAAACTATTAAAGAAAAAGGAGCATATACTCCAGAAGAAATTAAAAAATTAACTGATTACACACTTAAAAACCTTAGATAATAAGGGAGTGAATATTATGACAACAATTAATTTGCCACAAGTACCTTTTACATTACAAGGTAATACAACAGGGCAAAAAGCCTATGCTGATATGGTTAATGCTTTATTGCGTGGACCTTTATATTAATGAATATGCGAGCATTATGCAATATGCAACAGCAACAGCCGAACAAGTTGCTTGACTGCCTAATGCAGGACAAGCATTATATAATTTAACTCATCGTGTGGTATGACAAGATGATTATGCATTACCAAATGGTGGAACAACTCAAACTATGGGATTAACAAGAATTCCAGTTCCTATTGATAAAAGATTTAATTTAAAATTAATGAATGAAGCATTTTATTTAGCATTAATAGAACAAAATATTAAAAATGGTGTTATTGCTAACGCTATTTCTAGTGTTGTCCAGAATAAATTTGTTAACTTAGAGTGTAAATTAATTCAGGGGATTTATGATTATTGTTTAGCAGATGGACAATATGAAGTAATTCCATTTCGTAGTTATACATCAGAAAATGCAGATGATGCAAATAAAGCATTCTTTACATTAAATGAAATTTTGATTGAATTAACAAATCAAATTAGTAATTTATATTTTTGTTTGCCAACCGATAAAATGTTTATGGTTTTAGGACGACGTGCATATTTAGGGTTAACACCTGCTTATTTAAAAGTAATTGGTTCACAAGCGCAATTAAAATAAATGGTTAATGGTGAATTTATATGAAAATACAACAATGGGTATTCCTGTATCGAAAAGTTTTCATTTAGAAAAAACATATACAAAAGGACAAGTTAACCGTGATAAAGGTTGTAATTTTACTAATGTAAATGGTTTAATTATTAATAAACAAGTATGAGCATGTCCAATTAATATGGATACTATTCAACAAGTTTTAGATAATGATACTGCTAACCCTAAATGAATTGGTAAAGTACAATATGCTACTCCAACTATTTTATATCCAAAAACATGTAAAATTATTTTAGAAAAAGTACCAACACAAGATGAAATTAATACTGCAAAAAGTAATCTAAATAAAACTTTTAGAGTTCCTGTTTATTATGTAATTCCATCATCAAATAAAATTGATATTAGTAAAATTAATAAAATTGAACAACCTAATATTAAAGTAAATAATCCTGCTAGTGTTTCACAAGAAGAATTAAAACCATAATTTAAAAGTGTTGTTTTAAAAGCAGTAAAAACAGTAGATAATTCTTTAACTGAAAATGATTTTGATTACTTTATTGAAAGTAAAGGTGAAGAATGACCAATAAATATTACAAATGATAAAGCTGTTGAAGTTCAAATTGAAGGTAAAAACAACGCTACTGGTAAAACAAAACCTATTGATATAGTAATTAAAAATTCTTAATAAAGAATGAATTTATTAATATTACGAATTTTAACTTTATTAGCAGAGAATTTAGGTAATAAACCTTTAATAAATAAATTTGTTAATTTAATTAATAAAGTGAGTGGCATTGTGTAGATACAAGCTCCAAATTTGTATCTCTTGTTAAATTAATAACAACATTATTTAAAATAAATGCAACTATTTTTTTAAAAAAATAAATTATTTTTAAATTGTTATTATTTTGAACATATTTTGACACACTAAAAAATAATTTATTAAATTTAATTAATAAAAATTTACTTAATATTTTTTAAAAACATTGCTTTTGCACTTACTCAGTTTAAACATGGTCGAAGTTTATCATTTATAATATTAACTACCCAATCTATTTCTTGTTGCGTAACATTATTAAAATCTGTTCATTTGGGAAACCAATGTCTAAGTTCAGAGTTCATATATTCAATTAATGGTTTTTGTTGTGGCTTACCAGGATCACAAAAATAAACTTGTGTTTCAGCAAATATTTCCATTTCTCTCCACTTACTAAATTCTTTTCCTCTATCAGTTATTATTCCTTTAATTTTACCAATTAAATTATTGTTTATAACAATATCTTTAAATTTTTCTACAACTTCATTAGCAGTATTATTTTTTAATTTGATTACAAAGTAATTTTTACTTGATTGTTCTACTAAAACTAAATTACTAGATTGATGATCTTTACCAACTACAGTATCCATTTCAAATAAACCAACATTATATTTTTTATTTTCAATATCTTATATTGATTTAAAATTATTTAATTTACCAAGATTATCAGGTTTTCCTTTCGTTTTATATTTCTTACCATGATGTCGTAAATTTTGTTTATTTAAACCTAATAATTTTAAATTAATTCATTTATAAAAAGTTTTAACACAAGCAGGAAATTTAGCACCAAATTTTATAAAATAACGATGAATAATTTGTGTTGGTGAATCATGAAGAATATTAAATCGTAAATTTAATCATTCTTTCTATTCTTCTGTAAATTCGGGTAGTTTTTTAATACATTTTTTCCGCTTTTGTTTATAATCTTTTTGTGCTTTATACGGGGTATAATCTTCTATATTTTTAAATCGCTTAATCTCTCTTTTAATAGTATTAATATCTCTTCCAGTTTGTCTTGCTATTTCAGATAAATTAATTATGCCGTTTTTCTTTTTACAACTATCAGATAATAATAAATCCTTAAACAAATCTCGCTCATCAAATTTTACATGTGTATATTTTTTCATATCTTTGTATCTCCAATCTTTTTATTTAAATTTATTTATACACTATTTTTTTAAAAAGATATTGACAAAAATTTTAAGAATTATATAATTAAATTGTAATAAGTAATAAATTTGTATCTCTATTACTTGTATTACAAAATAAAGGAGTAAAGTAATTTACTTTTTTTATTTTGATGTAAAATGTAAGTAATAAAAAAATAACCATTGTGGTTCTTTTATACATTTCTATAACTTACTCTTTTATTTAATCATATTCATTAAATAATAGCAATTTTAATATGCAAAAAGGAGTAAAAAATGAAAGAATTTAATCCAAAAACAGCAAATTTACGAACATTTGAGCGTAAAATAGAGCAGTTTTGAAGTGATAAATTACCTAATATTCCCTATACTTTAAATGATTTAACCAATAAATTCAATCTTTCTAACAGATGAAGATATGAAACTTACAAGAGCGAGAAGATAGTACCTTTACTTGAAAAACAAGTTAATAAAATAGAAAGTGAACTTATTAAACAAATGGTTAAAACGCCAGAAGGTACTAGGTTATATTGACAGCGTGCATTTAATCATAAGTATTCACTGCAAGAAAAAGAACTTGAAAAAGAATTAAATTTAAATAATCAATAACCAATAATAGTTAATTTACAAACTGATATTAGAGATATTAAAAAAGAAAGTGATAATAATGCTTAATAATTTTACTTATTTGTTAGAAACTCCTTATTGCTTATTACAAAATAGTAGTATTGGCAATAAATATCCATTTGTTAAGAAATATGAATTAGTAAATGAAATTATTCAAATTGGGACACGATATAGTGGTAAGACTATATCAAATATTAAAATGTTTGGTGAATTATTAAAAATTAGTTTATTAATTAAAGAACCAATTTGTATAATTGCTAGTATGTATTGAAGTAAAGATTTAAAAGATAGTGTCTTTCCAAATATATGAAATATGTTAGATGAAAATCATATACCTTATACTATTAATTTATCAAATTTTACTTTTACTTTATCAAATGGTAGCAAAATATATTACAAAGATTTACGTCTTTTAATAAAATCTCATCTAATTCAATAATACCTTTATTTATTTTTTCATCATAAGTTATTTTAGGAAAACAATAACCTTCACCTGGCGCTGATGTTTGAATAAATTGTCGCACTGATAAACCACTATTACTAATTTTGTCATTAATACTTGAAAAGGTAATTTCTTGTCATAAAAAACTACTATCATATGGTGAATAATAATTAATAACACTTGATGGATATAATCATTGTCTATCTTGCGGTGCAATATTTATATTACCACCACCAATATTTAAACCAGGATCATTAAAAACAGTATAAAAATTATAATAATCATTAATATTTAATTTATCAGCATCTTCATCTAAAATTAATAAAGTATACTGTCTTTCTGTTGATTGTTGGGTAAATACTTGTTCAAATTTAGCATCACCAAATTGAATTGAACTTCTATCATCAATAATATAAGCATCTCAATATTTACCAACTTTAACCTCTTTTATATAAAAATTATCGGCTTTATTATCATTATTAATAAAATAACTTAATTTATATTGCTTTAAGTATGCTAACATTCTATTAATATCATGAATATTTTCACCATCAATTAATTTTCAATAAACATTATTATTTTCATTTTTTAATTTAATCGCAAAAGGTGTTTCATTATTGGCTCATATAGTTGAGTTAACCGGTTGATTTTTAAAATCATCAACAGTTAAAATATTAATTTCTTCACCTTTATGTTTTTGAACTATTTTTAAACTGTCTTGTCATTGGGCAATAGTGCTTTCCATATTATTAAATATTCTTGAATAACTACCATAATCACTTGGTTTAGCATTATTAGGTTTTCAACCTGTTTCAGTATCAGGAATATATGAACTATAGACATTAAACTGAAATACCATTCAATGGCGATTATCTCGTATATTTTCTCTAATATCTATTTAAAGTATCGTGGGCTTGTCTTCTTAATTCTTCTATAACGCCTGGATTAATTTTACTCATTTTTTAATTCTCCTTTATTTCTGTTCTACCTTGTAAGGCATTTTGATTATTAAAAGTTTCATCATATTCCATTAATTTATTATTATGTTCGATTTCTTTTGTTTGTAATTTATCTTGTCATTCTTTTATTTTTTCATAATATTTTTTTGCTTCTAATTCATCAATATTGTCATATTCAGTTATGGCTCTTACTGGTTCCATTGTGCCATTATCTAATCTAGCAGTAATTAATTCATTTTGTCGCATTTGGTCAACTAAACTAGCACTAATAAAATCAAATCCATAAGGGCGCTCACCACTACCGTTCCATAAACCATAATATTTTAAAACAGTATCAAACATTTTAGTATAATATTGTTTACGATATGCTTGTAAATATGCTTGTTTTTCTAAGTCTTTTTTTTTAGTTAATAATGATTGGGTTTTATTCTGGTCATTATCTGATTTATCACCAAATGGACTAGAAAAATGGCAGGCTAAATATACTTGCTCAATAATTGCTTTTTGGTCTTCAGTATATGTTTCTAAGGTTGGTGTCCCTTGTACTACTTGTAAAGATTGGGATAATTGTCCATCTACTGCTGATTGACCTGATTGAATAAAAATATCATCAAAAGCATCTTGTAATACTTTTTTATTACCTTTGTTATAGGCAGTCATTAAATCATCGTCTAATATTCCATATCAGTGCGTACGATTTGCTCATCTTTCTTTTGATTTAATATTAAAACTATCTTCTAAATCAAATTGTAATTTATAACAATTTGCCATTGTGGGTCATGGATTTAAAGTAGTTGATGTTGATAAGAATAATGGATTGAGCTCATTAATCATTTCTCAAAAAGGTACAATACCTAATTTGTTTTTAAATTCTTGTATTAATACAGGTCTAATAACATTATCTTCAATTTGTGTTTTGCTTTATCCAACAACTATTTCGTTATTTTTTGGCCAACCTTTAATAACTATTTTATCTTTGGTACAAATTAAATTTAAAATAAATCCACTGTCTGATTGGTGATAATTTAATCAAATATCAGCACCTTGTTCAATTTCGTTTATTTTACTTACACGAGATGTAAAGTTAAAAGGGTTAATTCATAAATCAATATTTCCATCACTAGTTTCTAATAAACCAAAGATAGTTTTACCCATTAAACTTGTTGTTAATTCATTTTTATCTAACTTTTTTTATTTTATAAGTTTGATATCATCAATTTAATTTTTCTAAAATGTCTTTACGATGAGACTTAAATAAAATATCTTTACCATTTATTAATCGCATTTGATGGCGAGCAATAATATTTGCTAAATTAATTGTTCAATCATAATTATAAAATTTTAAAACATTATTAATATGATTTAAGTTTAGTAAACTAGGAAAAGTATTATTCACGGTTATTTTGCTCCTTTAATTTTAAGATAAGTGCATAATTAATAATATTTACTGTTAATAAATTTGGTTCATTTTCTAAAACTTGTACACATACTTTAATTTTTTGATATTTTTTAATATATTCGTTATATAAATTTAATTTACATATTGCGATATTATCTTTTTTTAATTCTTGACAAAGTCTTTTTTTAACCTGTCCACAAACAGACATATAAGGTCTTTTTGCATTTATTACACGCTCATCATGGATTACATAAATATCTTTTTTCATTAAGTTATTCACTCCCTTTGCTGTCATAATTTATAATCTGCTGAACTATTATGTTTAACCATATTAACTAATTCAAAATGTAAAGCATAAAAATCACTATCAAATGTATCATCATATAAATCTAACATTCGTTCTTCTCTGGCATCTGACTTATCTTCTCATTGAATTAATTCATATTGTGTTTTACTTACAGGACATTTTTCTCATAATCATTTTAATTGGTTTGTATTTATTAACATTGTAAATGCCTCAATACGATGTCTTATTTTAAATTTCTGTTTTTGTGCTGGTTTAAATGTCATATATTGACCAAAAGTATAATTATATTTCTCTCGATTTAAACTTTGCAATGTTGAATAAGCACTATCATTAACATTAATTGATATTCCTTGTTGTATTAAATTAAAGTATTGATTTAATTGATTGTTATAAAACTCTAAAATATCTTTTACTTGTTCTAATTCAGTTTTAAATTGCTGTGTAGAATTTGAATGATTATATTCTGCTACTTTATATGATTTTTTATCAAATGAATTATATAATCAAAAAACTAGCAGCAGTGGTATGTCCTTTTGGACTAGTGGCATTAGCACTATCAACACCACCTAATAATTTCGTTGGTTGAATAAATATCTGTTGCTTGCATAATATCAATATATCTCGCAAAGATTGACCCACTAGTATTACCAGGTAGTCCTCAACTCCATACTCTTGATCGTTCGATATCTAATTGTTCTAATCTTAATTGTTCATTAACTTTATTTTGTGGTAATTCATAATTTAATCTTCAACTAGAATAATGAATAATAATTTTCATACTTCATTTTTCAATATATTTAATTTGTTCATATTTACTACGCATTATTTCTTCATTAAAAAGCATTAATTCATTACAATAACCAACAATATATCTTTTTAAACTTTCGGGATTATATGTATTAATTGTTATTTTTTCTTTATAACCACGAATAGCAAACTCTAAATCACTTAAATCTTTTTGTTGAAATTGGTCACATTCTTCTCTTCAATCAATAACTAATTTATATTTATTCAAATCGGCAAATGCTTTTAATTTTTCTTTCCGGCTTGGCGAATCCAGGCGTTAGAGCAATGGCAGTTAAATTTTATGGTAATCCGATCTTTTTTTGATATGCCTGTGATTTGTAGACCAATTATTAAAGGTGAATTTAATAAAAAAGTAATGAATTCAAGAGATTTATTAATGTATAATATGTATCCGTGTCCACCTGATAAAGTAAATACTTATGCATCACCAGAAGTAAGTTGATATAATATTCAAGGCATTCAACCAACTATGATAACTGGTTATGAAAACTGAAAAAAAGATATGGAAAGTAGATATGATTTTTGAAAACAAAAAAATAGTGAGGGTATAGACTGCACCCAAAAGAGTAAGTAAAGAAAAAAAGTCTTTGCTAAACTTTAGACTGCACCCTGTTTAGTAAGTATTAATAAAAAGGTTTACAAACTTTCATTTATTATATATTTTTCTTTTTGGTTTGAATATCATTTATTTCATTTTTTAACATCATTAATATATTCATTATGAGATTTATAATTTTTATTATGGATTGTTCCTTTTTTAAGTAATGAATGAAAACTTTCAATAATAATGTTGTCTGCACAATGATAATTTTTACTCATTGAAATTATAATTTTGTTATCTAAACATTTACTATTGTAATCTTTAGATGTATATTGATATCCGTGATCTGAATGAATTATTGTTTTATTTAAATCTTTTTTTATTTTTTTAATTTTATTAATTGCATCATTTAAATTATCAATTACAAGTTTGTTATTATTAAATTTTGATCATTTTACATCAATAATTTCTTTAGTATATCCATCAAGTATTGTTGATTGATAATGTTTTTTACCATTTCAAATTAAATAAGTTACATCAGTAAATAAAATTGAAAATCTTTCTTTAATATCATTAAAATTACGATTTACTAAATCAGGATATTTAATTATATTTTTATTTCTATTTTGTTTTATTAATATTTTTCTACGCATACGCTTTACATATTCAGCTTGAATATTATTTTCTTTCATAATTCGCAATACTTTCTTAGCATTATAAACAATACCATAATCTTCTTTTAAATATTTGGTAATTCGACGATAACCAAATTGTTTTAAATTTTCTTCATAGACTTTTACAATATTTTTTAATGATTCGCTATCCTTACCATTACTTGAATAATTTTTATATTTATCTCAATAACTACGCTTTAAATCTGTTATATCAAGTAATAAATTTAGTGGATATTTATTAATGTTTTCTTTGATAAAAGATACAATTTTTCTTTTATTTAATTGTAAAAGTCATGAAGCTTTTTTAGTAATTCATACCTAACTTTGTAATAGTTTAAATCTCTTTTTTCAAATGATTCTTTTGGACCTTTATTGGTGTTTAAAATTCCTTTCTTAAAATTTTCATACCATGAAGCAACAGTTTTTTTATTAATTTGATATTTTTTTGCAATAAAACTTATACTATTATTTTTAACCTCTTGTACTATCATTTTTCGAAAATATGCTGTATATTTATTAAATTTTTGTCCTTTTCTTGCCATATAAAAATGCACCTCCTTTAAAGTTTAGCAAAGACTTTTTTTCTTTACTTACTTTTTTGGGTGCAGTCTATTTTTACGTTATCTTTCCCATTTTTATTTATTCCTTTTATAATATGAAACATAAATTTTGATTTTTGATTATATTCACATTTAGGGGTGTATACTGTTTTTTTAATTGAAGAATTGTTTCTATGCTCTTTTGTGGTAAAACAAACACTTTTGAAATCGGCACTTCAATTTAAATCTCTACCTCTTGTTACTTCAACATTATCAAAATCTAAATCATTGATATCAATATCTTTTATTTCTTTTAAATTAAAAAACAAAAAATTATTAGTATAATTTAAAAAAAATGCTAATTTTAATAATAAATTAAAATTTATAATGCCTTGATTTTTATTAAAAATAGTAGAATTAATTTTTTGATTAACATCTAAATTTATTTCTGTAATTTTTATTATTTCGTTTCTTAAAATATAAATTTCTCCATCATAAGTTAAAATATATAAATTATCATTTTTATCAACAATAATTTTATTTATACTTTCATATAAACCATCAATTTTAATTGGATTATTTTCTCCGTTTTTTAAAAAATAAAATCCATAATTTGCATAAAAATAAATATTACCTTTGCTATCTTTTATTATTTCGTGGACTCAACCATTTATATTATTAAGTAATTTTGCTTCTGTTTCATTTTGTTTTAAAATATAAGCCCCACTTCTTCTAACATTAATATATATATCATTTTCAAAAAAATATACTGAATTAACATAATCCTTTATTCCTATAATTTCATCTACTGTTGTATTTTCTTTTTTTAAAATTCAAAGACCAAAACCATGTGCCCCACATACATTTCTTTTAAAAATAACATTATCATTTTTATCTATTTCAGATAAGATAATATCTGTATCATTAGGTAGACCATTAATTTTATTAGCTATTATTTTACCATATTCTAATTTATAAAAATCATTATTTGATCTAAAATAAACATTATTACCTTTATCTATTATATTAATTGAAGAATTTTTATTTATTCCTTCAACTTTATTTGCAAATGTAGAATTTTTATTTAAAAAATATATTTTAGAAAAACTTTCAACATATAAGTTTTTTTTACTATCAAAATACAACTTCCCTAAAAAATTATTTATTTCTATTCCATTAATTTTTATGGCTTGTGTTTCACCAGTTTTTAATTTAAAAAAACCATTATTTGTAATAAAATAAATATTATTTTCATTATCAAACAAAATTTTGTTAAAACTGTTATTTATTCCTTTAATTTTAATTGGCATAGTATTTCCATCATATTTAAAAATATAAAAATTATCATTTTTTTTAAAATAAATATTATCTTCATTATCAATTAAAATTGAACTATTTTCATTATTTATTTCACTAATTTTTGTGGCTTGTGTTTCATTATTTTTTATTTTATAAAGATAATTATCTGATACAAAATAAACATTATTATTTTTATCTATTTTTATTTCTGAAACATAGTTATTTATTTCACTAATTTTTGTGGCTTGTGTTTCACCATTTTTTAAGAAATAAAAACTATCATTATATGCAACATAAATATTATCATTATTATCAAATATAAGTGATTTTATTTGCTGATTTTGTTTTATTTCTATTCCATAAACTTTTTTCAATATTGGCTTATTTTTGTTAATTTTTAAGAAATAAAATCCATTATCAGCACTAAAGTAAATATTATCCTTATTTTTATTAATAGAATAAATATTGTTAATATTAAAATCAACACTTAACCTTGTTAATTCTTTTTCTTCATTATTTAAAATATATATATTATCATTAGATATAATATAAGAATTGTTATTTTCATCAATAAAAAAATTATTTTCTTTATTATTTAATTTTATTTTATAAATTTTTTTAAGTATTAAGGATGTTTCCCCGTTTTTTAAGAAAAAAAGACCATTATATTTTCCAAAATAAATATTACCAAAATTATCAAAAATGAAACTTTCAACATCAGTAGTTTCTTTTATTTCTTCTGATATATATGTACTATGTTTTAATTTATAAAAACCTTTTGTTATTGTTGAAAAATATGTGTAATTTTTATCAAAAAAAATTGAATTAATATTTCCTTTTATACCATTAATTTTTATTGGAATTGAATTATTATTTATTAATTTATAAGCAACATCTGTACTTCCAAAATAAACATTACCAAAATTATCGAAAGAAATTGAAACTGAATATCCATCAATTTCTATCCCTTTAATTTTATTAGCTTTTGTTTCGTTTTCTTTTATTATGTATATTCCATCAAGGGGTATTAAAAAATATACATTATTATTTTTATCAATAGTTATATCTTGAATAACATATTCATTTTTTTCATTTACATTTATTATTTCTGACATAATACTATTATTTTTTAATTTATAAATTCCATCATTTGTACCAAAATAAACATTATTTTTGTTATCAATAACACAAGAATCAATATATTCTGGTAAACCCTTAATTTTAATTGGTGTTTGGTCATCTTTTTTTAGAAGATAAATATTATCAAGCGTTATAAAATAAACATTATTATTACCATCAATTTTGATTGAATAAACATATTTAGGTAAATTATTAATTATTGTTGTTTTTATCTCACCTTGCTTTAATATATATGAATTAATGTTGTGTGTCGCAATATATAAATTATCATCTTTATCAATTGCAATATCAAAAATATAGCCTTCATTAATATTATTAATTTTAATAGCTCTTATATTTCCATTTTTTAGTACATATAATTCATCTTTATAAAGATAAGTGTTATTTTTATTATCAAAAATAATACTATATACGCCTCCAAATAGTCCTTCAATTTTTTTACTCTTGTTTCATTTTCTTTCAAAATATAAACGCCATCATCCGTTCCAATATAAATATTATTATTAATGTCAGTTTTAATTACTCTTATTCCATTTTTTATTTCTTCAATTTTTTTAGCTGCTGTTTCGTATTTTTTTAAAATATAAAGATCCTTATCATTAACACTAAAATAAATATTTTGTTTTTTATCAAATAAAAGATTATTAACAGATCCTTCTATTTCTTTAATTTTTTCAAAATATTTAATATCGTCATTTTTATTTTTAAAATCTAAAAATTCATTTGTTGATTTTGTTTCCTGTCTATTTATTTTTAATATTTCCGAATTATTTTTTTCTTTTTTATAAGGACTAGTAGAAATTACAATTGGCATTGCAGTTCCGCTAATTGTTAATACACTTAATAAACTTAAAAGTTTTTTCATAACTTTATTTTACCTTTCTTATCTTGAAACTTTTATCACGATCTATCGACATTATATATATATATATATATACAAGTACCTTTAAATCTATTTTAGAAATATCGGAAAATTAGAATGATTATTATTTTAATTATGATTGTATAAATGGGCAAGCGGTTATTTTATTATGTTTTTTAATAAAATAAATATATATTATATATAATAATTTTATTAATTATGTAAATTGTACTATGAAGTGTAGCGCTTTTTATACAAATGAAAATATTAGTTTTAAACTTAATAATTAATTTTAGTAATTAATTAACGAAAATAAACCATAAAATAAAAAATATTTTTGCTTTAATTTTTATAACAAATCTTTAAAAATTTAAAAAGCTTGATTTTATAGTTCATAAAGTGCTACATTTGATTTTGTGATATTATTTTTATTTTTAACAACAACATTAATATAAAATAATCCCTCATATGGTGGTTAAAATGCTTAATAAAGGCAGATTATTTTAATTATTTATTTGACATTATATTTTAATGACGGTATCATCGTCATGTAAATTAAAGCGAAAGGAGTAAATATATGAAAATTAATGATTTAAAAATAAAAAAAATCAATGACTCAAATGAAAAAGGCTATTTTAATGTTGAAAAAAATTATAATAAGGTTAAAGACTCCATATCAATTTCTATAACAGTTAATAATATTGATGATGCTATTGAATTTTTGGAAATAAGTAAAAAAATAGTTTAATTAAACTATTTTTATTTATAAAATAAAAATACTAATAATTAATTAATATTATTTATTTTTTAACTCCTATTTATTTTATTTCCCATACATCTACACACTTTATTCGTTAATACTTCTATATCTTCAAGTTCAGATAATCTAATATTTGTATCATTTGCATATTTTTTAAATTCTTCTTCCAACAAAAATATTCTTTCTTTTAATTCTTTGTTTTCTTTTAAAATTAAATCTAAATTATTTTCATTATTTTTATTCATGTATTTTTCACCTCCTTAATTTAATTAAAAAAGTGATTATAACCGTTTAAATTTCTATTTTTTTATTGATAAACATAATAATTATGTTATAATGAAATTATAGAGTGATAGTTGGTTTATCATTCTTTTTATTTATTAAATTAATTTAATAATATCGTATTTATTTTTTTAGACAATTTTAATTGTCTTTTTTTATTTGACATTATATTTTAATAACAGTATCTATATAAAGAAATATTCAAAAATGGTATCCTATTCGTTAAATGGGAATTAAAAAGTTTCTTGAAATTGGTCGGCACAAAGTCCCACGAAAGTGGGTATTACTATATATACAAAACCCTTGCTAGATTGAGTAAATAATATGACAGAAAAAAAGCATATATAATTTGACATAGGCGGCGATAACCATAGCCACCTGTTTTAATAAAAAACTAAAATAGTTAATAATATTTGATTATCGCCGTATTATTTCTATTACAAGATTAATAATAATCTTGTTTTTTTTATTAAAATTAATTTGACAAATATCTAAAATAGAGTTAGTGTGTGAGCAATATTAATTTATAAATAAAAAAGAAAAGAGGGCAAAATAAATGATAAATTTTGATAAAAATTTTATTAAAAATTATTTTAATTTTTTAGATAAACAAAGTGTTGAGATTATTAAACAAAATTTAGAAAATTATGATGAATGAATTTTAAAAAATTATAAAACTCACGAAAGTTTAAAAGAATTTAAAAAATATAAAGTAAAAGAAATAAAACCAAAAACATTAATTACTATGGGAGGAAAAATAATTTTTAAAAGAAGAAAACTTTATAAAATTAATACAGAAACAGGTAAAGAAGAATATATTTTTCTTTTAGATAAACTTTTAGAAATTGAAAAATGACAAAGAATAGATAATAGTGTTAAAGAAAAAATATTATCATTTATTGGCAAGAAAAAAACATATCAAGATATTTTAGATACTATGGAATATGTAAAACTTTGTATAAAAACAGTTTCAAATATTATGAAAAATGCAAAAACTAATAAAGAATATTATTTTAATAAAACTGATAAAAAAATAAAAATACCACATACTTTATATATTCAAGTTGATGGAACTTATTTAAAAATGTGAAATGAAAATAAAAAAGGGAAAGAAAAAATAAAAAAACATAGTATATTTTCAACTGTTCATACTGGTTTTGATAAAACAAAATCAACTAAAAAAAGACCTGTAATTGCAAATAAATTGGGTGTTATAGAACTAGATAATATTCCAGAATATATTAAAAAAAATAGTAAATTAACTAATTTTGTTAATAAATTACTTATTTTAATTACAAGTTATTACGATATTAATGACAATATTGAAATTATGGTTTTAGGCGATGGTGCACCTTGAATTAAAAATATTGCAAAACTTATCCAAGAATATTTCCCCAAAAATAAAGTGCATTACACTATAGATAAATTTCATCTTACAAGTAGATTTAAAAAATTATATCCCTACCAAAGTAAAAACAAACAAAATAAAGAAACATATCATAAGGCGGTTGATTATTTTTTTAATGCTAAATATGAAGAATTATTAGAATGCTTAGAAAACAGTACTTCTTTTATAAAAGAAGTAAAAATGAAATTCTTAAAAGAGATAATTAGATTAATTAAAAATAATGAAGAAGGTGTCAGAAATCAAACATTATGAAATAATATTGGTTGTCATATTGAGGGTGATATATCACATTACTGTAAAGGTGTTTTGGTTAAAAAAGCAACTTATCATGGAAAAACTCTTAAAAATAAATTAAATACTAGTATGATTAATTTTAAAAATAAAATTAATTTATTTAATACCAATGAACCACTAGAAGAAAATAGAATTAATTATTCAGTTAATAATTTTGTAAATAATAATTTGCAACCAAACTTATATTTTTATTAGTTTTATCTAAGAAATTAAATAATTTTAATAAAAATGTATTTTTGTTGTGGAAAAATTTAAAAAAATAGAAAAATATATTGACAATAAAATTAAAAGTAATACAATTTAAATAAGTAGGTGGTGTATTATTCCACAATTTCTAAGATATTAATTAAAGCCCTTAAATAATACATACAACCTAATGTTTTCTTTGATAAAAGATACAATTTTTCTTTTATTTAATTGTAAAAGTCATGAAGCTTTTTTAGTAATTCATACCTAACTTTGTAATAGTTTAAATCTCTTTTTTCAAATGATTCTTTTGGACCTTTATTGGTGTTTAAAATTCCTTTCTTAAAATTTTCATACCATGAAGCAACAGTTTTTTTATTAATTTGATATTTTTTTGCAATAAAACTTATACTATTATTTTTAACCTCTTGTACTATCATTTTTCGAAAATATGCTGTATATTTATTAAATTTTTGTCCTTTTCTTGCCATATAAAAATGCACCTCCTTTAAAGTTTAGCAAATACTTTTTTTCTTTACTTACTCTTTTGGGTGCAGTCTACTATATACAATACTTGCCTTTTTACTAAATAAAATATAATAAAAAAGTATTTTTGATTTACGATTTACTAAAACTAACAAATAAAAATTACCACAATCAAGAGTATCCATTTCTCAAATTCCACTAAAACTTAAATCATTTCCATAATCATTTTAAAATTGCTTATAATCTCTAATATTAAGTAATTTTCCACGATTATCATTTTGTTCCCCATTTTTTTATTTTTAAAATATAACATTTCTTTTTTTAAATTAAAATAACCTAATTTAATATATTTATACATTGTTTTAAAACATACACCAAATTTTACATTATATTGTAATTCATACGAAGTAATAATATTTTGTGGCGAACGACCAAAATTATTATATTCATTAGAAAAATGACTTAATTCTTGTGAATTTAACATTGAATATTTACGGCATTGTTTTTTATTTTTATCATGTATTTTTTGTGCTTTTGCAGCATTATAATCATTAATATTATCAAACATATTTAACTCTTGCCAAATAGTTCTATAATCTCTATTCATTTGCTTAGCAATTTTTCGAATATTAATTGTTTCATTTTTCTTTTTAAATAATTCATTATCTTTTAATTTTTCCAAATTTACTCTTTCATTAAAATCTAATCTTTCATATTTTTATACTTTACCTCCTAAAATATTTAAAATGTTATAATTTATGTGCAATAATTATAACATTTTAAATATTTTAGGAGCAATCGGATTAAAAGCAACAAGTACAACATCATTAATTAGTTATGAAAAACCAAATAATAGTGAAAACGGCGAGTAATAAACCAGAACCCAAACCAGAAAAACCACAACAACCACCAGTTGGAAGTAATTGAAAGTTAATTGAAGATTGTAAAATTTTTATATGCATCAAATTAAAATAGTAAGTTGCGTGGTGTGCGGGGGAAAGGAATCACATCCCGAATATTAGTTGCCCCGGTAACATACATCACAAAGCGTTCAAATCCTAAGCCAAAACCAGAACTTTTATAATACCCATATTTTCGTAAATCAAGATATCATTGTAAGTCTGCCATAGGAATTTTTAATTCATGACAACGGTTAACAATTTTGTCATAATCATTTTCCCGAACACTACCTCCAACTAATTCACCAATTCCTGGTACTAATAAATCACAAGCCGCTACTGTTTTATTATCATCTTGGGCCTTCATATAAAATGCTTTAATTTCTTTTGGATAATCAAATAGAAAGGTTGGTTTCTTGGTTTCTTGTTCACATAAATATCTTTCGTGCTCAGTTTCTAAGTCCATTCCTCAAAAAATATTAGGATTATTAAATTGTTGTCCTTTTGTGACCGCTTTTTGTAAAATTTCAATTACTGTTGTATATGATAAACGCACAAATTCCTCATCAATGACATTTTGTAATCTTGCCAATAATTTATCATCAACATTATTATTTAAAAATTCTAACTCATGCCGATTATTAGCAAATAAATAATTAATAATATGTTTAATCATTGTTTCAATTAAGGTCATATTTTCCGCAAGGTCAATAAAAGCAACTTCTGGTTCAATCATTCAAAACTCGGCAGCATGTCTTGTTGTATTCGAATTTTCCGCACGAAAAGTTGGCCCAAAAGTATAAACTTGGCGAAATGCTTGGGCAAATCCCTCGGCGTGCAATTGCCCAGAAACAGTTAAACTAGCTTTTTTGCCAAAAAAATCTTCGGGATAATTATTATCCGTTCTTGTTGTCACAACAAATGATTCACCAGCTCCCTCAACATCATTCTCCGTAATAATTGGCGAATGAACATAAATAAAATTATTTTTATTAAAAAACTGATGAATGGCAAAAGCACTACTACTACGAATTCGAAAAATAGCATTAAAAGTATTAGTCTTTGCGCGTAGATGAGAAATTTCGCGTAAATATTCATATGAATGTTCTTTTTTTTGTAACGGGTAATCTTTACTTGCTTGATCAAGAATTTCAATCATTGTTGCTTGAATTTCAAAGGTTTGTTTCGTTGATGGTGTTAAACAAAACTTACCAACCACTTTAATGGCGGATGAAACTCGTAAACTACTAATTTCTAAAAAATTAGGAAGTTGTTCCGCTTTATAAACAATTTGCACATTGTCAAAAATAGTTCCATCGTTCACAACTAAAAAACCTAGTTTACCACTACTACGATTAGAACGAACTCACCCCAAAATTGTAACTTCATCTTGATCTTTAACTTGATTTTGATATAACTGTAAAACTGTTGTCATATTTTTTCTCCTGCATACTGTAAAACTAAATCATAAAAAGTTAATAAAATTATAACAAATTAAAAATAAAAAACAATAATCCAATGGAATGCACCCCATTTCTAGTTTACACAAATGTTTTTATTTTTGTGTCTACTATATAGGGGGCATTCCATTGGATTATTGTTTTTTATTTTTAATTTGTTATAATTTTATTAACTTTTTATGATTTAGTTTTACAGTATGCAAAATTAAAAATTATATTTTCAAAAATATTATTTATTGAATTACTTTTACGTAATAATAATTCGGGCTTTTAATTTTTTAATTCTGGAAATGAAAAAGATATAATAATAAATATTAATAATCAAAATGTATTAGGTGTTAGAAATAGTAGTACTAACCCCGTTAAAATAAAAATTAAAAAACCGAGATAAAAACAAAATAGATACTAAATAGACTGCACCCAAAAAAGTAAGTAAAGAAAAAAAGTCTTTGCTAAACTTTAGAGGAGGTGCATTTTTATATGGCAAGAAAAGGACAAAAATTTAATAAATATACAGCATATTTTCGAAAAATGATAGTACAAGAGGTTAAAAATAATAGTATAAGTTTTATTGCAAAAAAATATCAAATTAATAAAAAACTGTTGCTTCATGGTATGAAAATTTTAAGAAAGGAATTTTAAACACCAATAAAGGTCCAAAAGAATCATTTGAAAAAAGAGATTTAAACTATTACAAAGTTAGGTATGAATTACTAAAAAAGCTTCATGACTTTTACAATTAAATAAAAGAAAAATTGTATCTTTTATCAAAGAAAACATTAATAAATATCCACTAAATTTATTACTTGATATAACAGATTTAAAGCGTAGTTATTGAGATAAATATAAAAATTATTCAAGTAATGGTAAGGATAGCGAATCATTAAAAAATATTGTAAAAGTCTATGAAGAAAATTTAAAACAATTTGGTTATCGTCGAATTACCAAATATTTAAAAGAAGATTATGGCATTGTTTATAATGCTAAGAAAGTATTGCGAATTATGAAAGAAAATAATATTCAAGCTGAATATGTAAAGCGTATGCGTAGAAAAATATTAATAAAACAAAATAGAAATAAAAATATAATTAAATATCCTGATTTAGTAAATCGTAATTTTAATGATATTAAAGAAAGATTTTCAATTTTATTTACTGATGTAACTTATTTAATTTGAAATGGTAAAAAACATTATCAATCAACAATACTTGATGGATATACTAAAGAAATTATTGATGTAAAATTATCAAAATTTAATAATAACAAAATTGTACTTGATAATTTAAATGATGCAATTAATAAAATTAAAAAAATAAAAAAAGATCTAAATAAAACAATAATTCATTCAGATCACGGATATCAATATACATCTAAAGATTACAATAGTAAATGTTTAGATAACAAAATTATAATTTCAATGGGTAAAAATTATCATTGTGCAGACAACATTATTATTGAAAGTTTTCATTCATTACTTAAAAAAGGAACAATCCATAATAAAAATTATAAATCTCATAATGAATATATTAATGATGTTAAAAAATGAAATAAATGATATTCAAACCAAAAAGAAAAATATATAATAAATGAAAGTTTGTAAACCTTTTTATTAATACTTACTAAACAGGGTGCAGTATAAAATCTCTTTTTGTAATTATTAATTAACTTGTATATTAGCATCTTTATCAATAATTAAGTTAGGTAAATTTTGTTCTTCGCCATTTCAACGATAAACTGATTTAATAAAATCATTACTATTTCTTTTTCAAATTAAAGTTGGTTCATTAATTGATTTAAAAATAATTAAATCAATTTTAGTATCATTACGCGAGCAATAGCGTAATTGAATTTTGTATTCTTCTTTTTCCTGTAGAAGTTTATATCTATATTCTTGTTTTGGAGGTATTATTTCTTCATTATTTTTAAACTTGGTAATGTTTCAATTTTTACCTTTTCATACTATATAGTAATACTTATTATTAACTTTATTAAATGGTTTTTCTTGTGGTGCTATTCATTCTAAATTATCTTTGATTTCTTTATTTGTTGTATTTATTTGGTTCTCTTTTTTTAATGCGTCTAATTGTTCTGGTGTATATTCTACCACATTATTACATGCCACTAAACTTGTTGTACTTGTTCCAATTAAAGTAATTGATCCTAAAAGACTTAATGTTTTTTTCATATTTATCCCTTTGTATACTGTAAAACTAAATCATAAAAAGCTAATAAAATTATAACAAATTAAAAATAAAAAACAATAATCACAAAAAATATTAAATTAAAAATATTGTTTTTAATATTTATTTTTAAAATTATAAAATTAAATACAACAAAAAATAAATTTTACTAATCTTAACAAATACTAATTTAATTTAAAAAAATTTTTTTAAAATATTTTCTTGATGTAAAATTTTCCAAGCAAGGTCTAATTGTGGTATTTAATATATCTAAAATAGATTTTAATCTACTACGAATATTAATTAATGGCTCATTTTGAGCCAATCAACGCCTTATATCTCTATTTATTCTTTCTACTAATGCTTTCTGACGAAGTTTACCAGGATCACAAAAATAAACTCTTATTTTAAAGTGTTTTTCTATTGTTTTTCATCTATAAAATTCTTTTCCTCTATCGGTTAAAATACAACTAAATTTACTAATACCAATTTGTTTAATCATTTTCATTAAAATTGTTAATACAATACTTGCCTTTTTACTAAATAAAATATAATAAAAAAGTATTTTTGATTTACGATTTACTAAAACTAACAAATAAAAATTACCACAATCAAGAGTATCCATTTCTCAAATTCCACTAAAACTTAAATCATTTCCATAATCATTTTAAAATTGCTTATAATCTCTAATATTAAGTAATTTTCTACGATTATCATTTTGTTCCCCATTTTTTTATTTTTAAAATATAGCATTTCTTTTTTTAAATTAAAATAACCTAATTTAATATATTTATACATTTTTTTAAAATATACACCAAATTTTACATTATATTGTAATTCATACGAAGTAATAATATTTTGTGGCGAACGACCAAAATTATTATATTCATTAGAAAAGTGACTTAATTCTTGTGAATTTAACATTTAATATTTACGACATTGTTTTTTATTTTTATCATGTATTTTTTGTGCTTTTGCAGCATTATAATCATTAATATTATCAAACATATTTAACTCTTGCCAAATAGTTCTATAATCTCTATTCATTTGCTTAGCAATTTTTCGAATATTAATTGTTTCATTTTTCTTTTTAAATAATTCATTATCTTTTAATTTTTCCAAATTTACTCTTTCATTAAAATCTAATCTTTCATATTTTTTCACACTTTATCTCCTTATTTAAAATGTTATAATTTATGTACAATAATTATAACATTTTAAATAAGGAGATAAAGTGTGAAAAAGTTGCTAAGTATTTTAGGAGCAATCGGATTAAAAGCAACAAGTACAACATCATTAATTAGTTACGAAAAACCAAATAATAGTAAAAACGGCGAGTAATAAACCAGAACCCAAACCACAACAACCACCAGTTGGAAATAATTGAAAGTTAATTGAAGATTGTAAATTACGCGGGATAATTTATTCTTTACTTTTTAATTTCAATATCATTTGCAATCTTATTGACAGTATTAATAACAATATCTTTACCATACTTTTTACTAACGACCGCAAAATTAAATATTGCTTTATTTGCATAATTTCAACCTCCTATAATTAACTTAAAAATTAACTTAAAAAAGTTAACTAAATTAATAGTTAACTTTTTATGATTTGGTATTTACAATTTACAAAATATCTTGTTATTGTGCTATATTGTTTTGCTGTGCTATCTCATTCTTGAAATGTCCAAGATAATTATTTTACTGGAATAGGATTTTCTAAATTATAATGCTCATCTCCAATATCGTTAATGTATTTTTCATAAGATACTTTTAAACTTTTAGAACGAAACATTGAAATTCTTAAATTATTATATCTTTTATCTAGTTCTTTATCCGTCAATATTTCTTTTTCTTCAGCATGGATCATTTCATCTGTTCATGCTGATATAATGCCGCTACCTTTACCAACTTTTTATTACCATTAGCATAACCCGCAAAAGCAATTCTTACACCACTAGGAAAAACAATCTCTCCACCTTCTTTAACATTTTTAGGTCAAGTAATCTCATTTTCATTATCAGGGCCCAAATCAACTCCATATTTATCATATAGATAATTACATACATTAATTGCATCTCCAAATGTAGTATCTTCGTGGGTGTTGGCGTATCTTCGTAAAATATTAGATGAAGCATCTGTAAAATTGCAAGCATAAAATAACTTTTCTGCTAGGTGATTTCATGTTTTATTAGTACCACGACCGCTGAAACAAACTTAAAAAAACAATTCGTTGTAAAATATCGAGCATAACTATCACCAACAAAATATTTAAATACTTCTCAATCAAAACCAAAATTATAGTCAATAAAATTTAAATCATATTTTTTATTTAAATGTTCGTAGCTTGTTATTCGTTTTTTTGTTGTTAACTTTACTAAATTCTTGCATATTTATTAACCTCTTTATTTTATATATAAAATATTATAAGAAAAAATGAAGGGAATTTGTATAAAAATGAGAAAATTTAAATATTTAATATTTGATGAACGATATTTTTTTAAAAATTTATTATTATCTGATACTTGTAAAAAGAAAAGTGGCACGATTAATTTATCTGAAATAGCAAGACAAATGGGTCGCGGGATTAATACTGTTAAAAGAGAAATTAAGCGATTTAAAAATATACAAGATTATAATCCATCAGATGCTCACAAAGATTATAAACAAAAGCATAAAAAATGTATTAAAAAAATACCTGAATTTACAAAAGAGCAGTTAGATTTTATTAAAACAAGATTTAATAAATACCACGATACACCCGAACAATTGATTTATCGTTATTTTATAGAATTTGGTGTTAAATTTTCTGCTTGTGTTAAAACTTTATATAAATGAATTCGCTTAGGAAAATTAGGGTTAAGAAAAGAAAATTTTCCCCATCGTGGTAAAAAATATAAAACAAAACAAAAACCAGATAATTGTGGAAAATTACTTAATTTTAAATCAATTTGAGATATTGAAAATAAAGTTTCTAGTATTGGTTGATTTGAAATGGATACTGTTATGAGAAAACACCATCAATCTAGTTGTTTGGTATTAGTTGAGCGATTAAGTAATAATTACTTTGCAGTGAAATTGAAAAATCATAGTGCTAGCGAAATTGTAACAAAATTTAAAGATATTGTTATAAATAATAATTTAATTAGGAAAATTAAAGGAATAATAACTGATAGAGGAAAAGAATTTAGTAAATGAAGAGAAATGGAAATATTTTCTGAAACACAAGTTTATTTTTGTGATCCCGGTAAACCACAACAAAAACCATTAATTAAACATATGAATGGCGAATTTAGATATTGACTCCCTAAGGGAACTGATTTTAATAATGTTAGTCAAAAAATGATAGATTGAGTAGTTAATGTTATAAATGATAAACTTCGACCATGTTTGAATTGAATAAGTGCAAAAGCAATGTTTTTACAAAATATTAAATAAATTTATTAGTTAAAATTTAATAAGTTATTTTTAGCGTGCTTAAATATACTTAAAATAAGATGAAATTACAAATATTTATTTTTTTTGAAAAAATGGTTGCAATTTATTAAAAATATTTTATTATTAATCTAGCAAGATATAAATTTGCCGTTTGTATCTACACAGCGCCTTATATTAAAATTTTTATTATTATAATAACAAAAATAATGGAGTGATAAAGATGACAAATCGTGATATATCAAAAAAAAGAACATATGTAAATACTGACTTATGTATTTCTTGTGGTAGCTGTATTATGATTGATGAAACTAAAATATTTTTTATGGATGATGATGGTTTTGCAAATACAATTGACAATGACAAAGAACTAGTTGAAGGCCAAATGGTTTGTCCGACAGCGGCAATTTTTATTAAAACATTAGAAGAATTTAAAGAAAACCGTAAAAGTAGTTTGGATACTGATTAAAAAATTTTTTATAATTTCCTTATAAAACATTTTATAATTTTATTAAATTTTTATGATTTAGTTTTACAGTATACATATACGGATATTTTTTAACAAGATTCATAATAATCAATTTCCTTTCTACCTATCTCCTCTTAATTATAACTAAATAAATTGCTTTCGTAGCGTTATTTTAATCTTTTGATTAGTTCCCACTAACATTTTTTGACCACTCTCGCCTTTAAAACTAATTCACCCTAGTCCGGAAATAAATAATGAATAATTCCCTGATTCTTTAATTTCAATTTCTCGCTCTATTCAGTCCTGATAATCTTTTAATCGAATTGATAAGGTACTTAAATGTTGCCTAAAATAATAATCTTTATTCATCAACTTGGTACGATGTAATTTTAAATTATTATTTTTATAAAAATGAAAACTTGTTTTACCACCTTGTAAATAAGAAAAGCTCGCTAACCCTTCATAAAAAATTGCTTGTTCAACATTTAATTGAAACGTAATTGGTTTTAATAATTGTTTGGTAATCATTCTTTTATCATTCTTGGCAAGATAAGTAACAATATTATGTTCATTAACAATCCCTGCGGTGTCATAAATCCGATGTCTTGTTCCTAAGTTAATAACAATCTTGTCTAAGGTTGTTGCAATATTATTTGAAACAGTAATCTTTTGTTGTTGCTTGGTTAACTTAATTAAACTATTTAATAAGGTACTTTTCCCCGTATTAGAGTTGCCAACAAAGACAAGATCATCTGTCTGACGTTTAAGATAACGTCATAATTCATCTAACCCATAATTCTTTAAACCACTAACTAAAATAATATCCTCAATCTTGCTAAAGAGAACTGAACTAGTAAACAGTTCACTAATATAACTAATAATCTTCTGCTTATTAATTAATTTATCCACTAAATCAATTTTATTAATAATTAAGGTAATTTTATTGTTTTGGATCAGTTGCTCTAATTCAAAGTTTCGTGATCCGTCTAAATCATAAACATCTAAAACATAAAAATAATGTCAATTTAAGTGATAATCTTGTTGTACCTTTGCCAAAAAATCAATTTCAGTAATATCATAAGGAATTAATTCATTATAGTGGGTTAACCGAAAACAACGATAACAATAATCTTGGGTTAATGCTTCAACATAACCAAGTTGGTTAGGGCTGGTATTTTGTAAGATGACCCCACACCCACTACATTTTTTATAAGATATCATAGTCTAATCCATACTCCTTCATCAAAAAACCCTTTATGTAAAATGTTTTTTTACGCTAACCGTTTATAAAGTAAATTTTCTAATAAACTCACTAACCGGTTTAATTCATTAACCCCTGTTACTGGGGCTACCAAAATACTTTTCATATGAGCACGGTTAGCAAATAAAATATCTGTAATAATTAATTGATCACCAACGATAATCATTTCATGGGGGTTAACTGTATACTGTAAAACTAAATCATAAAAAGTTAATAAAATTATAACAAATTAAAAATAAAAAACATAAATTTATTTGCATTATTGATCGGATAGTATCTTTAAATTTAGAACTTTTATTATAAAACAGATTAAGTTCTGTTTTCCCTACACAAAATAAACTTTATTTTTATAAATCCTTTCAAATAAAGGTATTATCTGATCAATAATGCAACTCTTAAAACTTAATATTTTGATGCTTAAAGATGAATAACTCATCTATGGCGCGAAGCCTTAAAGAAAGTGTGAAAGCGATTGGATTTACTACTCCTATTTATTTCTTTAATTCTCGGCAAGATTAATCACTTGCGAAATGTCAGAGCACTTGTTTTTGCTTGTTTTCATAAAAAGAATGCTGTTAAACCGAAAAAAACAATATCGGACACTAAAAAAACAAGAGGGTTGGATCTCCAAAAGGTTATTTTCTTTATATAAAGTTGTGTAGGGATGGATGAAGCGTAATTAATAACTGGGTAAACTGTTTTTTTACTTCCGTAGGGGGATAAACTCTGTCTAAATAACCTTACCCCCCCCGCTCACAACCGAAGGATGGAATAAAATAAATGTTTGGTGAAACCCAATTTTAATAAATAATTACTTATTAAAATAAGATTTTCTAAGAAAAAGATGAAATTATCTTTTTTAATTAATTTCATTGTAACATAAAATTAATAATTTACAACACAAAAAAATAATAATTTGTAAATTATTTAATAAATTTATTTTTAATTAGTTGTTGCTTTAAATTTTTTAGCCAAAAGCTTGTGTTTGTGACAAAACAGTATTATTTACTAGAAATTGATTGTTTTTATATAAATAATTATTATTTTGTTTTTGTAATTTTTTATTTATCTTGTTAAGATAAAATCCAATTAAATCAATTCCATTTTCTTTTGCCATTTTCATTGCAATAATATTTTTAAAAACTTTTTCACTATATGATTTTGCACCATAACCTTTTAATCACTTTACATTATGTGAAATTTGTGATTCAGTGCAAGAACCCAAATATCAATTTTCTTTATAAACTTTAATTCCTACACTATTATTTTTAATATAATTGTAAATTGTAAATACCAAATCATAAAAAGTTAACTAAATTAATAGTTAACTTTTTATGATTTGGTATTTACAATTTACAATTTTTATTTTTAATTTGCTACAATTTACACTTAATCTTTATCAAATAATTTAATTGCGCGTTCTCTTGCCTTTTCTTTTTTAATTTTTTTAATTGATGCTTTAATGTGATCACGACGAATTTGTTTCTTAAGTTCAACAATTTCGGCTTTCCTTTTTTTCTTATAGCCTGGTTTGACTTTTTTCTTATTATCTTTTGTTTTATAACGATGGATAATTTTATTAATTTCATTATTAACTGCTGGAGGGGTTTGTTTTTTAGGTTTACCCCCACCAAGATCAGTTTCGACTAATTCTCCTGCTTGATTTCATTTTTTAGGTTCAAAAGTAATTCCTTTGGCAATTAATTGTTGTACTAAAGTTAAATTTTTAGTATCATACAAAACATAACTATACCCCGTATAATTTGCTCGCCCAGTACGACCACTACGATGGATATAGTATTCTAAATCATTTGGTAAATCAAGTGAAATAACATGACTCATACCAACAAAATCAATTCCCCGGGCTGCAATATCACTGGCAATAACATATTTATATTCTAAATTGCGAATCCGTTTCACAATTTGTGTGCGTAAGCGTGGCTCTAACCCCCCGTGCAATTGCGTAACCGAATAATTATGCTCCAATAATAAATCATAATATTTATTAATTTCTTCTTTTTTATTAACAAAAATTAAACATAAATATGGGTCAAATGTTTTTAAAAGCTTTAATAAAATTGTTTCTCGTTCTTGATGTTTGGTTGGAATTAAGATATGCGTAATATTCTGGTTTGTTAATTGATTAGAACTTAAATCCAAATAATGGGGATTTTTTAAATACTTCATTAGGAAATGTTTTAATTCATCAGTAATTGTCGCTGAAAAAACCGATACTTGAACATTGGGATTAACTTTACTCAAAATATAGTCTATATTTTCAATAAAACCTAAATTAAACATCATCATATCATATTCATCAATAATAAAAGTGGTTAATTTTCCTAAGTTTAAACTTTGTTGATCAAATAAATCTTTTAAGCGCATTGGCGTTGCAATAATAATTTGTGGCTGTGTGCGTTGTAATTGTTCACTTTGCCGTTTAATGTCTTTACCACCAATAAAATAATTAACTTGTAATGTTGGTTGAAATTTTTTAAAAAAGCGGATATTATCATAAATTTGTTTCGCTAACTCACGCGTTGGCGTTACAATAATACATTGAATCTTTGCTTGGTCATAATCTAAATTATTTAAAATTGGCAAACAAAATGTAAATGTCTTCCCCGTCCCTGTGTGGGCTTTACAAATAACATTTTGATGCTTTAATAATAATGGTATAGCCTTATCCTGCACACTCGTTGGGGCTGAAAAATTTAATTCAGCAAGACCTAAATTTAAAAACTGTTTAAAACGAAATTTATCAAAATTGCTCATCATTTAACCCCCTTACCATCAAAATTATAACATTGTAAATTGTAAATACCAAATCATAAAAAGTTAACTATTAATTTAGTTAACTTTTTATGATTTGGTATTTACAATTTACACAACAAAAAATAAATTTTACTAATCTTAACAAACACTAATTTAATTTAAAAAAAATTTTTTTAAAATATTGTCTTGATGTAAAATTTTCCAAGCAAGGTCTAATTGTGGTATTTAATATATCTAAAATAGATTTTAATCTACTACGAATATTAATTAATGGCTTATTTTGACCCAATCAACGCCTTATATCTCTATTTATTCTTTCTACTAATGCTTTCTGGCGAAGTTTACCAGAATCACAAAAATAAACTCTTATTTTAAAGTGTTTTTCTATTGTTTTTCATCTATAAAATTCTTTTCCTCTATCGGTTAAAATACAACTAAATTTACTAATACCAAGTTGTTTAATCATTTTCATTAAAATTATTTAATAGACTGCACCCTGTTTAGTAAGTATTAATAAAAAGGTTTACAAACTTTCATTTATTATATATTTTTCTTTTTGGTTTGAATATCATTTATTTCATTTTTTAACATCATTAATATATTCATTATGAGATTTATAATTTTTATTATGGATTGTTCCTTTTTTAAGTAATGAATGAAAACTTTCAATAATAATGTTGTCTTCACAATGATAATTTTTACCCATTGAAATTATAATTTTGTTATCTAAACATTTACTATTGTAATCTTTAGATGTATATTGATATCCGTGATCTGAATGAATTATTATTTTATTTAAATCTTTTTTTATTTTTTTAATTTTATTAATTGCATCATTTAAATTATCAATTACAAGTTTGTTATTATTAAATTTTGATCATTTTACATCAATAATTTCTTTAGTATATCCATCAAGTATTGTTGATTGATAATGTTTTTTACCATTTCAAATTAAATAAGTTACATCAGTAAATAAAATTGAAAATCTTTCTTTAATATCATTAAAATTACGATTTATTAAATAAGGATATTTAATTATATTTTTATTTCTATTTTGTTTTATTAATATTTTTCTACGCATACGCTTTACATATTCAGCTTGAATATTATTTTCTTTCATAATTCGCAATACTTTCTTAGCATTATAAACAATGCCATAATCTTCTTTTAAATATTTGGTAATTCGACGATAACCAAATTGTTTTAAATTTTCTTCATAGACTTTTACAATATTTTTTAATGATTCGCTATCCTTACCATTACTTGAATAATTTTTATATTTATCTCAATAACTACGCTTTAAATCTGTTATATCAAGTAATAAATTTAGTGGATATTTATTAATGTTTTCTTTGATAAAAGATACAATTTTTCTTTTATTTAATTGTAAAAGTCATGAAGCTTTTTTAGTAATTCATACCTAACTTTGTAATAGTTTAAATCTCTTTTTTCAAATGATTCTTTTGGACCTTTATTGGTGTTTAAAATTCCTTTCTTAAAATTTTCATACCATGAAGCAACAGTTTTTTTATTAATTTGATATTTTTTTGCAATAAAACTTATACTATTATTTTTAACCTCTTGTACTATCATTTTTCGAAAATATGCTGTATATTTATTAAATTTTTGTCCTTTTCTTGCCATATAAAAATGCACCTCCTTTAAAGTTTAGCAAAGACTTTTTTTTCTTTACTTACTTTTTTGGGTGCAGTCTATAATACAACACTTGCCTTTTTACTAAATAAAATATGATAAAAAGTATTTTTGATTTACGATTTACTAAAACTAACAAATAAAAATTACCACAATCAAGAGTATCCATTTCTCAAATTCCACTAAAACTTAAATCATTTCCATAATCATTTAAAAATTTCTTATAATCTCTAATATTAAGTAATTTTCCACGATTATCATTTTGTTCCCCTTTTTTTGTTTTTCTTTTTTTATTTTGTATCATGTACGGTGAAGCGGCAAAAAAACAACTCTTGTTAAATAAAAAGGGTTGTTTTTTTTATTTGTAAACCCATAATTATTAATTAATTCAGAGAAAGGACAGCATTTTAAATTCTTAAAATAAAAACTTTTTATCACAACTTTTTCGTTAACTTAAAGTTGTATTACACATTTATTAAATATCTTAGAAATCTTTACAAAGTGTAACTGTTTTTCTCCTATTTTACGGTGTTGTCCTTTCTCTGTTTTAGTTAATTAATTTGGCTAATAAATAAAAAACTTAATAAAGGAAGGAGTAAGTAATAGCAATTAATAAGCAACAACAAATTTGCGATATTGATAACTGCTATAAAACAATATCGTTCATTACCGAAGAATTTGTATCAAATAGAGTTTTATGAACTTGTGAAAAACATAAAGATTTATTAAATCGAACAAAAGATAAAAAACAAAAGCGGTTTTATAAATGCTTAGAAAATTCAAAAATTATCTTTGATGATAAAACTGGTTCTTTTAAACTTAAATTTTATAAAACAACTTAATGTAGTGTGGAACGGTTATTTATTAATAATTAAGTACTAAATGGATTAAATAATTCATTTTCCACAGCTAGCCGAGGCAAGTACTGAAATAGTGTATGAGGAAATATGTAAATCGGCGCTGGTTATATTTAAACTAAGCGATAGTCGTGATAAGTGTATAGTCAACATCAAACGACAATAAATATTGAGATGATCACTTTATAAATAAATTTGCGATAGATATTACTTCTTAGAAGTGACAGCGGTTTAAAACAAACCACAAAGCCAGCACCAGGCTCTTCAAGGTGCTAGTGAATTTATTTTAAAAACTGAACGTTTTGACCTGAAATGGTGCGGATGAAGAGAGAGAATTCTCTGGCGTAAACAATAAAAAACAACTATCGATTATTGAATAATATACCGCAACCGCTCACCCTCAAAGTGAAGCGGGCGGCGAAGTAAATAAATAGATAAATACCTTAATTATATAACTAATTCTCGCTTTGGTACTTTCACTTGGGAGTGGGTGCCAGCGAGTTAAAAAAAGAGAATTAAAAAAATTAATAAAATAATTTAACGAAGGGATATATATGAAAAAGAAAAAGTTAAATAAATACATAATTAATAAATTAAATCAAATAATGCTTAGAAGTTACCTTGTATCACTTGATGATATTACTGATGAACATTGAGCATTAAACAATAAAAAGAATTAGGAGGAATAAGAAAATGTCATATTGTATTAGTGATTACTTAAATGAAAAATGAATTAATAATAAAGCATTAAAAATTAGTAATAAAGATATTATTTATGCACAAATTGATAGTGATTATGATATGAGTTGAGAATTAAATTTATATCTTAAATTTGGTAATGAAGAAAGATATGTAGGTAATATTTTATTGTCAACAGATTTTGATTTAAATTTAAAATGATATCAAATTGATGAAGTTAAAGGTTTAATAGGTGATTATTTAGAAGATGAAGAAGCAGATTACGAGGTGATAAATTATGAATAATATGTGAAAAAATGAGGATGGTTATGTTTATACAGAAGAAGATTTATTTAATATAGTATTAGAAGAATGTCATTCAGAAGAAAGTGCTTATGAAGATATTGATAATTTAATTGAATAAATGCAATTAGAGGAAATTTAATAATGGCAGATTTAACATTAAATAATCAAATTAAAAATATTACTTATCCATTTTATTTAAAAGGTAATGATTTTAAAAAATTAAGTTTAAAAGAATTACCAATTAAAAATTGAATTGATAATCATGGTCAAGAATTAACAGAGTTTATCTATCGTCACCTTAATCATTATACATTAAATGGTTATCAAGATATACATTTAAAAGATATACCCAGTGCTATTAGTAAAATTGATTTTGTTTTTAGAGAACCATTAGAATTAATAAAAGATTTTAAAGATGAATTAAATCGAATTAGAGTTAATGTTATTAATTTAGAAAAAATACTTCAAAATAATAAAATTGAAATTAAAAATAGCCTAATACAAGTTCAATATTTAAAACAACAACAGTTTATTCAAACTAAAAAAACAAGAACAAGAAAATAGGGTTGAATATGCTAATAACTTAACGTCTGATATGGGATTAGACATGGACCAAATTGAAGATGAACAAGTTCGTGCTATGGAAGATGTAGCAAAAATAGATAGGGAATTAGAAAAAAATATTGGTAAATTTCGTAAAGAAAAAATATTAGTTAAAGATATTGAGATTTTAGGTGTTAATGATGATTTTTTACAAAATACCGATAAGTTAGGACTTATTAATCTTATTAAAAATTATTTAATTATCGATGAACAAGTTGTTAAAAACGAAATTAAAGAACAATGAGATAGTAATAAAGATATTAATACTATTAGAGTTAATGGAATTAAATTCAAAATAAATAAAGGAGAAAAATAAAATGACAAATGAATTACAACAATATATTAAAGGTGCAATTATTAAATATGAATTAAAAGTTAATGAGAAATATTTAAAAGAAAATATTTTAGCACTTGAAGAATTAAAAATGAAAAATGTACAAAGTTATTTACAATTAATTAATAATGCAGATAATGCCAAAATTACAGCCTTAGGAATTATTAAATTAAGTAATAAAGGTTTAATTTTTGGAAAAGATTTTAATATTATTCCATTTAAAAATAAATTAACTACTATTATTGATAGTAAAATTTATTGTAAAAGAATTGAAGAAGCAGTATACAGTCCACGAAAATCTATTATATTTAAAGATGAAAAATTTGAATGGGATACTATAAATTCTTGCCCCAAAATTCATGAGATTAATTTTAATGCAAATACTAGTGATTATAATGAAATTATTGGTGCTTATGCTTTTGCAAAAGATATTAATGGAAATTATCAAGGTATTTTATTAAAAAAAGCAGATATTGACCGTTTAAAAAATAGTAGTCCAAGTGGAAATAGTGAGTATTCGCCTTGAAATAAATGACCAAAAGAAATGGTTGAAGCAAAATTATATCGTAAATTAGCGCAAGAATTAAGTATAGATATTACTGACATTGATTTAGATGAAAAAGAAATTAAAGAAGATGATAATTTTGATTACATACCTTTTAATGATATTACTGTCGCCAAAAATCAGGGGCAAATGAGCAATGAACCCGTATCAAATAATATAATATAATAATAAATACCCCATCTTATACAGAAATAGCGGACACAAACGATAATATAGTTAAAGAAGATGATATATCAAATTTAGTGCCAACAGTTAATAATAACAATGAGGAATGAGCAAGATGGGAATAAAAATAGGTATTGACCCATCTGGAACCGGTACTACTGCTATTGCTGTTTTTGAAAATAATATCTTATTAGATAAACAAGAGTTTAAAAATAAAGATTGAAAAAATCATTCTAAATTTATTATAAATTATTTAAAAAATGAAAAACCATTTGAGGAAATATTATCAAATAATCATAAACTAGAATATTCAATTTTTATAGAAAATTGTTTATATACAAAGGCCAGCGGTTCAAAAGATAGAGATAATTTATTAAGACTATTAGGTTCATTAGAAACACAAGGATATATTGCTACTATTTCTCCAAAACACACTAAATCCGTTGTTAAAAATATAGAAAATTTAAGTAAATATAATGATAGTTGTTTATGAGAATTTGATAAAGATGGTAATTTAATTTATCAATATGGTAAAGGTTGAAAATATAATAATGAGAAAATAAGTAATCATTTACGAGATGCCATTATTATTGTTAATTATGAGGGTTAATATTATGAAAGAGTCATATAATCAAAAAACAGGAAAATATTATTCTTGTAAAATTCGAAATGTTAATATTTACTTAAATGAAAATGAAGAAAAAGTTTGAAATCAATTATCTAACTTTGATACTTATTCACAACGAATAGAATAACTTATTAATTTTTATATTAGTCACAATAAAGGTGACAAAAAACATGAATAAATATATTTTATGTTATCGTACCGAAGGAGGTAATGTTCCTTGTAAAAATCTTCTTGGTGAATATATTACTGGTTCAGATATTGAAGGTGTAAACATTAATTCAACTTGAAATTGGGAATATTTAATTAAGGCATATGGTGAAGAAAATTTAGTTATCTTAAAAACAAATAAAAAATAACCTTAATTGGTTATTTTTTTAAATACTATTTGTTAGTTTTCTAATAGCATCTTTTTGTGCTTGTTTTTTATCGTTTACTTTAACTTGTTTTTTAACGTTTTTAATTTGACCTGTTTTAAGGGCTAATTCTGTTGCATAATCAGGTCCTCGTAAATGTTTTTCGTGGGCAATAACAGCAGTTCTTAATTCTCTAATTTCTGCTTTATATTTTTTAATTTTTTTAGCAGATAATCCAAGAATGCCAAGACTACCCATCCCCCCCTGCGCCAGCTAACACAAGTAAAGTAATTACTAACTCATTACTAATTTCCATTTTTATATTTCCTTTCTTATCCTTACTCAAACAGTGGCCATCTATCCTTTCAGAACAAAATTATTGTTGTTTTTTATATTTGGTTAACCTTGCTATAATTATATATTATTTTTAAGAGTTATTGTTTATATTTAATTCTTTGTTATTTTCTTCTTGTTCTTGTTTTTTAATATTTTTATCTTGTATATTTTTAAATATTTCTTCTGTTACACCATCTAAATTATTTCATTGTTTTGCTATTCTTGGTTGAATAACACGAGGATTAATCCGGCAATCTAAACAATATCTTAAATGGTCTTTTTTTCATTTTGATTTATCAATTCAAATAATAATTAAAGAAATTATTAAAGTAATTAAAGGCAAAATTGTAAATACTAATCCCATTTTAGAAACTTTTAATCGTGGAATATCAATCTTCATATCTACTTTTGGTTTACTACTAGCAACAAAAACACCTTGAATTCCATATGTAAATAATGGTGTTAATAAAATAGCAATCCCATTACCCCAATATTGGCCGTAATTATATCAATTAATATTATCTTTAATTGCATTAATCATTCCATATTCCAATCAACAATTTAATGTTAAAAACATTAAAGTATAAAAACTAACTACTCAACTCCTAATTTTATATTTTCTTTCTCATTCTCTTAATATCTTTATTAGTTCAATTATAAGTTGGAATAGGGTCTTTTTTAAATCAATTTCACGGTAAGACACCTTTTAATCAACTTGTTTTATCTTGTTTCATTAATTAAACTCCTTTCTAACTTACTTTTTTTCTTTCAACAAAAACAAATTCCAAAGGTCTAAACGTTGCTGGACCATTAACTCCAATATTAATCAATCCATCAGGATTAATAGATAATGCTAAACATGCACTATTAACACCAATTTGATCATATATAATACCTATTATTTGTGTAAAACCACGCCTTGTTTGCAATATTCCTTGACTCTTTAGATCTCCCTGACTGTTTTTCCCTGAGGCTCAAATTCTATAAATATATTTTTCTTTATCAAAATTAGGAATATTATATCCAGTTTGACCCGCTCTAAAATAATGAGTATCAACTTCTTCTCAATCATTACTAGAAATAATGGTTACATTACCACCCCCTAATAATGAATTACCATTAATAGTTTTAATGTTTGTTCCACTTATTAATTTATTTTATTTTGTATTAATATCTTGTGATGTTTTTACAATATATTTATCATTTTCTTTATCAATATAATCTTTATTTAAATCACTATCTTTAATAATGTCAGTTGGAATATTATTACTTTATTTTGATTTTCAAATTCCACTATCAAAATAAATAATATCTTTATCAAACGGAACAATAATCTTAATATATTCGTTATAATCAATTTTACTATAATCAATAATTTCTGGATGAGTAATATTAATAGTATTGTCAGTTTGCACTCTTTCTTTTAAATAATATAATAATACTTCATAAAATTTTTTTAGTTATATATTTATATTCTTCTTCTCAAGGATGAAC
Source organism: Spiroplasma endosymbiont of Polydrusus cervinus (assembly GCF_964019755.1). NCBI lineage: Bacteria > Bacillati > Mycoplasmatota > Mollicutes > Entomoplasmatales > Spiroplasmataceae > Spiroplasma > Spiroplasma endosymbiont of Polydrusus cervinus. The sequence goes on along the minus strand of NZ_OZ026469.1, from coordinate 225,906 downwards.
ATAATTCCCTAAATAATAATTATATGGTCTTGTAACTGTTTTACTAGATATAATATCAATTATTTCACCAGCTAATTTTAAAGCATTTTTAACATCACGAGTAATATTTTCATTTGATTCAGGATAATTAGTTTGTGAATAAGCAACTCCACCTTGTGAAAATGATGCACTACCAGTTAAATCATTAACTCCTTTTGGTAAATACCAATTCATAATTGCTAATAAACAAGCAGATTGAATATAATTTAATCATTTATCATATTCAATTATTCCAGTATTATCTTTTTTACTCAGGGAAATAAATCTTTTTTATTTATTTTATCTGAAATTATTCCACCTGATAATCTATCCATTCATAAACTAGTTTTTAAAATAGCATTATAAATTAAATTATTATTATAAGCAGATTGCTTACGGTCATTAATAGGTTGTCAAAGTTTACTTTCTTTAACATCTTCAACTGTTATAAATAACAAATTACTTAAATTATTTTCCATATAAAATACCCCTTAATTGATTATGATATTTATTTTTTAAATTAGATGGTTTATAACTATTAACTTTTCTTTGTACTTTTTTAATTTTTTTAATAGTTTGATTAGTTTTAGACTGCACCCTGTTTATTAATACTTACTAAACAGGGTGCAGTCTAGAAGAACCATGAATTTAGAAAACGTTATATTAAGGGAGCGGATTTTAATAATGTTACTCAACAAGAAATAGATTGAGTAATTAATGTTATGAATGAAAAATTAAGACCTTGTTTAAATTGAAGAACATCTAAAGAAGTATTTTTAAATAATTTTAGATAAAGTTTATTTTAAAAATTTAATAAATTATTTTTTAGTGTGCTTAAATATTCTTAAAATAGACTAAATTTACAAATATTTTAATTTTTTTAAAAAAAATAGTTGCATTTATTTTAAATGATGTTATTATCATACTAACAAGAGACAGAATTTACTGCTTGAATTTACATAATACATTTTTAAAATATAACATTTCTTTTTTTAAATTAAAATAACCTAATTTAATATATTTATACATTTTTTAAACATACACCAAATTTTACATTATATTGTAATTCATACGAAGTAATAATATTTTGTGGCGAACGAAAAAAATTATTATATTCATTAGAAAAATGACTTAATTCTTGTAAATTTAACATTGAATATTTACGACATTGTTTTTTATTTTAACAATTTTTTATTTTCCTTGCTAGCCAGCTAGATGTAGATCACGGAAAGGACCATCAATCGCAGTTAATTCATCATATGTTCCATTTTGAATAATTCCTTGTCCTTTTCCTAATACAAAAATTTGATCAACATTTTTAATGGTACTTAACCGGTGGGCAATTGAAATTGTTGTTTTGCCAACCATAATTTTTTCTAATTCCGCTTGAATTTCTTTTTCAACAATATTATCCAAAGCACTTGTCGCTTCATCTAAGATTAGAATTTGGGGATTTTTTAAAATCATCCGGGCAATAACTAACCGTTGTTTTTGGCCCCCAGATAACATGAAACCACGTTCTCCTAAAATGGTATTATAACCGTCTTTTCAACCCATCACTAACTCATGCAGATTAGCTTTTTTACAAGCTTCAACAACTTCTTCATCCGTAGCATTAAAGATTCCGTATTTAACATTATACACAACATCTCCAAATAAAATTTTTGGTTCTTGTTCCACATAACCAACATGCGTTAAATAACTTGATAAGTTTAATTCTTTTAAATTAGTATTATTAACAATAACGTCACCACTTGTTGGGTCATAAAAACGTAATAATAATTTTGAAATTGTTGATTTACCACTTCCTGTTTCCCCAACAAAAGCATAACTTTTTCCTTTTTCAAAAATAACTGTTGTTTTTGGTAAAATAGTAACTCCAGGTTTTTCGGGATATTCAAAAACAATATCTTTTAAGATAATATCTCCTTTAACTTCTTTTACTGCTGGAGCATTACGGTTTGGTTCAATTGTTGTATCGACACGAATTAATTGAATAATTCTTTTTGTTGAAGTGGTTGCCCGTGCTAATCCGGGCACTAACCCTGTCAATGTTCAAATTGGAAAGGCTAATGTATTAACCCCGGTAATGAAGGCTGGTAAAATTTTCATAATACGGTTAGTATGTTCCGCTCCTTTATTACCATATAAAATAATACTTGCTAAAACAACAATAACTGTCAAACTCAAAGCACATAAAATAATAATTGTTGTCATACGAGCTTGAATCCGATTCAAACGACGATTAACACGATAATATTCTTTATAAATTTGTTCAAAACGAATACGTTCATATTCTTCCGCTCCAGTTGATTTAATTAAAGCAATTGAAGCAATGCGGTCTGTTACATCCCCATTAACATTGGTAATTTTAGTACGAATATTTTCTGTTTCTGCTGCTTGTGAACGGAAAGTTACGGCAACAGCAGTCATAAATAATGCTGTTGAGCCTAAACAAATTAATGCTAATTTTCAATCAATATTTAACAACGAAATAGCACTACCAATAAAAATAATTGGAATACTAATTAAGTTAGCTGGTGTTAATTGTGATTCATCGCCAATTACTTGGGTATCATTAATTAATTTTGTCATTGTTTCTCCAATTTTTTTATCAGAATAATAACCAATGTTTAAATTAACTAAATTATTTAACACCGCATTACGGACATCAATTTCAATATTCCTTCCTAACATCCCACCTACTCGTTCTCGAACATTGGTTGTGATTACGGCTACTAATAAATCAACCCCAATAATAATTAATCATATATATCATCTTAATCTGGTTGTTATTGCCTTTGGGTCATCCCCAAATTCATATAAAATTTCACTCATTAACTGGTTAATTAAAAAAGTCATTATAACAATTGAAGTGGAGCTGACTACCAATGCTAGTAAAATTGTCAATGAACGTAAAATATAACGACGATAATAAATCGCAACGAACTTAAAAAAACCAATGCGAGGTGCCTTAATCCGCTTCATCATTTCTAATGGCGTTTCTTGCTTACGAGTTTTATTTTTTTCATATAATTCATTGTAATGTAAATTCTTCTCAATTTTATTAATATCAATTAACTCTTTAATTTTCCCCATAACCTCACCTCATTTCTTAAAAATGCGAGCATAATATTTGCTATCTTATCAATGTATTATATCAAAAAAAAATAAAACTGTATACTGTAAAACTAAATCATAAAAAAATAGATAAGGTTTAAAATCCTTATCTATTTTTTTTATTTTCTTCAATTAATTCAGTTCTAATTTTTTTCTCATAGGCTATACATCCGTCAATAACAGATGTGTTAGCATTTTTAGCTATTTGAACAGGAATTTGGAAATATTCGGATAAGAATTCTTTCATTCCAGCAATTTGGGAACATCCGCCAGTAACTAAAATACCGTTAGCAACAGCATCCCCAGCTAATTCAGCAGGAGTTTTTTCTAAAACTTCTGTTATTAATTGCGTAATTGATGAAAAAATGCTTATTAATAATTTTCTAATTTCTGAGTCTAAAATCTCGGTTTCTTTTGGCATTCCTGTTACAACATCACGGCCAAAAATAATCATTTTTTTATTTTCTTTTGTTTTGTATAACGAACCAATTTGTTTTTTAATTTGTTCAGCGGTTACGATACCAATTGAGATGGTGTGTTTTGCACGAATATATTTTAGGATTTCTTCATCAATATAATTTCCGGCTGTTTTAATTGATTTACTTTCAACTATTCCACCAGCAGAGATAATGGCACAACTTGTTTTGCCACCACCAATATCTAAAATAAAAGTTCCTTTTGGTGCAAAAATATTTTCGCCTGCTCCCAAGGCTGCCATTAATGAATCTTCTTCAATTTTTACAAAGTCAGCACCAATATTTTTACACATTTTAATTATTGCTTGTTTTTCTAAGTCTGTAACAATTTTGGGGCATGAAATTAAAACAATAGCATTTTTTCATAACTCAGTTACCTTTGCTTTTTTTCCTATTTGTTCAATAAATTCTTCTGCAATAGTTAAATCTGTAACTGCACCATTTCGTAATGGTGAATAAATTTCAATTTTATCGTGGGTTTTTCCAATTAACTTTTTAGCATCATCCCCCAATGCTATTAGTTTATTAGTTCCGATTTCAAATGCCATTACTGATGCTTCATTAAAAATGATGCCTCTCCCCGCAACATAAGCAATTGAATTAGTGGTACCTAAGTCAATCGCAATAAATTTACGCGGTGCTTTTGGTGAAATGTTAAATGTATTTTTTAATACGTCTGATATTGCCATCTTTAAAATGTCTCCTTTCGTTTTATTGCCTGTATACTGTAAAATTAAATCATAAAAAGTTAATAACATTATAACAAATTAAAAATAAAAAACAATAATCACAAAAATATTAAATTAAAAACAGCGTTTTTAATTTAATATTTTTGTGATTATTGTTTTTTATTTTTAATTTGTTATAATGTTATTAACTTTTTATGATTTAATTTTACAGTATACATTTCTCCTCTAAAATATTAATTAAATCTTGGCTGGTAATATTCATATAGTTTAGTCATTTAAAAGTTGTTTTATTATTAGTTGGCATTAAGTTATAATATTTAATAATTTTATCGCGTTTACTTTTTGAATCAACCAAATTAATATAATCATTTCAGCATAAGGTATTATCTACTTGCTTGGTAAAACTAATTAAATTATTAATACTATTTTTAATTGCTACTGGAGATGCTTCAGCAATGCCAATTTTTTTACCTTTGATTGCATCATTTTTATTAATAAAAGCATGCAGACAATTGTTATCCAAATAATCACTAATAGTTTGGCGTAATTTTTGGCCAGGATAATCCGGATCAGTAAAAATGATTACTTTATTATTCAAACTAATTTGTTTAATAAATGCTAATTTTTCAGTTGTGATTCCACTACCACTAGTTTCAATTGTTTTAATTTCCGGAAAAATACTTTTTAATTTTGCTGTATCAGTTTTTCCTTCAACAATAATAAATACTGCCATCTTAGCCTTTCACCCCTATAAATATATTTTTGATTTTACTTAATTATGATTTTATAGTATAATTATACTAAACTGTTATATTAAAATAATCATAAATTTTAAATATAGGAGTAGGAGGCAAAAGAAAAATGGCTAATTATAAATTTGGAAAAGACTACTCATTTTTGGCTTTAGACCTAGGTACAGCTAATACAGTGGCATATGTATCAGGCCAAGGAATCGTTTACAATGAACCTTCTATGATGGCTTATGATACTTTAAGTAACTCATTAATTGCCTTAGGAAATGAAGCATACAAAATGGTTGGAAAAACCCACGACCATATTAGAATGGTAACACCGCTAGTTGATGGCGTTATCTCAGATATAGAGGCAGCACAAGATTTATTAAAACATATTTTTAGTAGATTAAAATTATCAGGAATTTGAAAAAATTCACTAGTAATATTAGCATGTCCAAGTGGAGTTACCGAATTAGAACGTGGTGCTTTAAAAGCTATTGCAAAAGATATGGGCGCAAGTCATGTTTTAGTTGAAGAAGAAGTTAAGCTAGCAGCCTTGGGAGCAGGAATTAATATTGGTTTAGCACAAGGAAATTTAGTAATTGATATTGGTGGCGGAACAACTGACATCGCAATTATTTCAGCAGGTGATATTGTAATTTCAAAATCAGTTAAAGTTGCTGGAAAACACTTAGATCAAGAAATTCAAAAATATATTCGTGCTCAATACAACGTCTTAGTTGGTATTAGAGCTGCTGAGCAAATTAAAAAAGAAATTGGAGCATTAGTTAAAATAATTAATGAAAAACCAGTTCGTGCTTTTGGCCGTGATATTATTACCGGCCTACCACGTGAAGTATTAATTAAACCTGAAGAAGTTAAAAACGTTTTATTAACTCCATTCTCAAGAATTACAGACTTACTCGTTGAAGTATTAGAACAAACACCACCAGAATTAGCTGGAGATGTTATTAGAAATGGAATTACAATTTGTGGGGGAGGAGCTTTAATTCGTGGGATTGTGAAATATTTTGAATTAATCTTCCAATTAAAAGTAAAAGCTGCAAATGATCCATTGATGTGTGTAATTGATGGCGCAAAAACATATGAAAAAAATTTAGGTGCTGTAATTGAAAGAATTCAATTAATTGATGCAAATGAATACAAGATTTCATAGAGAAAATATATTTTAAAATATAGTTTCTCTATTTTTATGTTATATACAAAAAAGGTCGCATAAATTATTTTAGGGTATTAAATTAATACCTTAGAAATTTTGGAATAATATACCACTTACTTACTTAAATTATATTACTTTTAATTTTATTGTCAATATATTTTTCTATTTTTTTAAATTTTTCCACAATAAAAATGTATTTTTATTAAAATTATTCCTTTGTAAATTGTAAATACTAAATCATAAAAAGTTAACTAAATTAATAGTTAACTTTTTATGATTTAGTATTTACAATTTACAATTTACTAAAACTAACAAATGAAAATTACCACAATCAAGAGTATCCATTTCTCAAATTCCACTAAAACTTAAATCATTTGCATAATCATTTAAAAATTGCTTATAATCTCTAATATTAAGTAATTTTCCACGATTATCATTTTGTTCCCCATTTTTTGTTTTTCTTTTTTTATTTTTAAAATATAGCATTTCTTTTTTTAAATTAAAATAACCTAATTTAATATATTTATACATTTTTTTAAAATATACACCAAATTTTACATTATATTGTAATTCATACGAAGTAATAATATTTTGTGGCGAACGACCAAAATTATTATATTCATTAGAAAAGTGACTTAATTCTTGTGAATTTAACATTGAATATTTACGACATTGTTTTTTATTTTTATCATGTATTTTTTGTGCTTTTGCAGCATTACAATTTATACTTAAGAAAGCCACAATCCATAATAAAATATATAATTAACACGAAGAATATATACAAGATGTTCATATTGAATATGTAAAGAAAAAGATATAATTAAAAAAATAGTAAATACTTTTTATTAATACTTACTAAAATGGGTGCAGTCCTTAACCATCTTTTTTTATTGTCCTTATTTCGCCGTAATTAATTCCAAAACAACCTGTTGACCAATTTCTGGAACAACTTGTCCTTTTGTTAATTTCATTAGTTCACCCATAAAAAACTTAATTACTCGTTCTGGGCGTTGTTCATATTGCGCTAATATTTCTAAGTTAGCTGCGAAAACTGGTTCAATAATTGCCTTAATTTCCGTCGGATCACTAACTTGTTTTAATCCTAACTCAGCAACTATTTTAGTTGGGGAATAATCTTCAACTAAAATCCGTTGTAACACCATTTTAGCCTGTTTATTTGAAATTACATTCGTATTAATTAGGGTAATCATTTCCACTAAATTTTGGGGCATTAAAGCCGTTTCCGTTAATGTTAATCCTTTTTGATTTAAATAAGCAGTAATATCACCAATTAAATAATGGGCAATTGTTTCATAATGCGATGACAACTTAATTGCTGTTTCAAAAAAATTCATTAAAGCATAATCTTGTAAAATAATTTCAATATCAGCCGTTTTTAATTTTAATTCCGTTAAATAGCGCTCTCGTTTTGTTGCTGGTAACTCCGGCATATTTTTAAGAACCTTTTTCATCCATGTTTTATCTAATTGAATCGGAAAAATATTTGGTTCAGAAAAATATTTATAATCAATCGCATCGGTTTTGTGACGCATTAGCACTGTTTTTTTTGTTTTTTCATCAAAACGACGAGTCTCTTGAGGCACTTTTTCCCCCATTAATAAAATTGCCATTTGTCTTTTAATTTCATATTCAATTGCCTTTTCAACATTCACAATTGAATTAAGATTTTTTAATTCAACTTTATCCCCAAATGTCTTTGCTCCAACTGGTCGCAATGAAATATTAACATCACAACGAAGTGAACCCTCATTCATTTTGGCATCGCTGACTTGGGTATAAACTAAAATTTCATGTAAAGCTTCTAAATATTGCCGAACTTGAAAAGCAGAAGATAACACTGGTCGTGTTACAATTTCAATTAACCCAATCCCGGCACGATTATAATCTAATAATGTGCAATCTTCTTCATGCAATTGTTTTGCCGTATCTTCTTCAAGATGTAACCGTTCAATTTCTACTTTTAACGGTTTCCCTTTTTCATCAATAATTGTTAAAACGCCATTTTTCCCAATTGGATAATATTGTTGTGTAATTTGAAATCCTTTCGCTAAATCAGGATAATAATAATGTTTACGATCAAATTGCACAATCGGATCAATTGTTAAATTAAGCGTCTGACACGCAATTAAAGCTAATTCAACCCCTTTTTTATTAACCGTTGGCATTGTCCCCGGATAACCAACATCCATTGGATTCACCATACTATTTGGTTTTTCCCCGTAACTAACTGCTCCTGTTGAAAACATTTTGGTTTTAGTTTTTAATTCCACATGATTTTCAATTCCAATCACTACTTGAAAATTAACCATGGTTTTTCCCTCCTTGTGACGCCACTTTATTTTTAATGCCAATAATTTCTTCAATTAATAAACTAGCATTAAAGACTTTTTGATCCGCAAAAGGAGCCGCATTAACATTAATCCCAATTGGCATTTCTTCAAGATAGGCAAGGGGGATAGTTAACGAGGGATTACCCATTAAATTTCCTAATACTAATAAATCATCAACATAATTTTCTAATTCAGCTTCTGTTAAAATTTGATCTTTAATTGTACTAATTTTCGGAGCAATCGTTGAAGCCGCTGGCAATAATAAAATATCATATTCAGAAAAAACAGCAGCTAAAGCATCAACAATTAAACGACGGACACATTTCGCTTTCAAAAATAATAATGTTTGGTTATCTTTTGTTAAGGCATAAGAACCAATAACATAACGGCGTTTAACAACATGGCCAAAACCAGTTGTCCGAGAATTCATCATTACTTCTTGGTAGGTATCCCCCTCAACTCGCGTTCCAAAATTAATCCCATCTAACATTGAATGACTACTTACTGCTTCAGCAAAAGAAATCACCATATAAACCGACATTAAGGTTTTTAATAAATCCTCAGGGAAATCAATTGCTGTCACACTAATTCCGACTGCTTTTAACTTGCCATATAATTGTTCAAATTGTTCTCTAATTTCATCGTCTAGAATTAAATGAGCATTTTTTAAATAAGCAAATTTCTGTTTTTTAGCAGCGGAACTTGATAAATTTTTAAAATAACCATGCTCTTTACTTTTTAATGATGTCGCATCCTGATGATCTTCTTGCGCTAAATAGTCAAAAACAATCGCACTATCTTCAACAGTTCGGGTAAAGTACCCAACAGTATCCAACGATGGAGCATAGGGAAAAACACCATAACGTGAAATTAAGCCATAAGTTGGTTTAAATCCAACAATACCACAATACCCAGCGGGTTTTCGCACAGAATCACCTGTATCGGTTCCTAAGGCAAATGGGACAACTCCAGCAGCAACAAGAACCGCAGAACCTGATGATGAACCCCCCGTAATGCGGGTTAAATCTCATGGATTTAAAACATCACCTGTTAAGGCATATAAACCATGCCCCCCCATTCCTAATTCATCAAGGGCACTTTTTCCTAATAAAATACTATGATGTTCTTTTAAAATATTAATTACTGTTGATTCATAATTTGGAACAAAATTTTCTAAAATTTTTGAGCTAGCCGTTGTCTTAATCCCCTTTGTTGCAAAATTATCTTTGGCAAAATATGGCAAAGCAAATAAATAATTATCCTTTGGAACAACAAGGTCGTCTAATTTTTTAGCTAAGATTGCAGCTTCCGCTGCTAATTCGGTTACTGTTGCATTTAAAATTTGATGCTGTGCTAAATTAGTAAAAGCATCTTTGACAATTCGCGATGGAATAATTTTTTTAGTTAATAAAAGTTGATGCAATTCTTTAATTGAATAATATGTCATTTTATTTAACCACCTTATTAATTACAATATAATCAGTTTTTTTTTGAGGCGCGGCCGTTAAAATTTCCGTTTGGGGTGCAACATCAATCGCATCATCTTCTCGCAAATAATTAACTGTTAAATCAAAGGGAAAATGCATTGAATGAACATTAGTTGTATCAATTTTTTGCACTAAATCCATTTGTTTCAAAATAACATCAAATTCTTGACTTAAATTAGTTAATTCCTCATCTTGTAAATCTAACATAATATCATGTGCTAAAAATTGTAGCACTTCTTTCGTAATTCTTGCCATCTTATTTCTCCTTAGTTAATAATTGTTTAAATTCTTCTTCACTAATAATTTTAACATTTAATTTTTGTGATTTCACTAATTTATTACCCGCATCTGCCCCCGCTAATAAATAAGTTGTTTTGGCACTAACGCTTTCTGAAACTTGCCCACCATAACTTTCAATTAATTCTTTAAAATATTCTCGTGGTTTTGATAAAACACCAGTAATAACAAAACGATAATTTTCAAATTTTTGAATTAAATGTTGATTTGAAACAATATATTCGATTTTAATCCCTCTTTGACGTAATAATGCCAGTTCTTGTTGGTTCGCTGGAATTGCAAAATAATCAACAACACTTGCTGCCACAATTGGACCAACATCATTAATAACGACCAGTTGTTCAATCTGCATTGTTGCTAAATTATCAATTGTTTTAAATTGGCGGGCTAATAATTTAGCTGTTTTTTGACCAACATGGCGAATTCCTAATCCAAATAATAACCGCTCTAATGAATTATTTTTTGAATTATTAATTGAATTAATCATATTTTCAAATGATTTATCACCAAAATTTTCTAATTCAATAATTTTTGTCCGATATTTCTCTAATTGGTATAAATCACTAAAACTTTTTAAATACCCTAATTTAAATAATCGTTCAATAATTTTTTCACTAACTCCTTCAATGTTCATTGCATTGCGTGAGCAATAATGTTCTAACCCACGCATAATTTTTTTTGGACAAATAGAATTAATACAATATTGGTCAACTTCCCCTTCAACCCGTTCTAATAATGACTGACATTCAGGACAATGGGTCGCTTCTTGTCATTTGGGAGTTTTACTCTGGCGCTGCCCTGCAACATAATTAATCACTTCTGGAATAATATCACCAGCTTTTTTAACTTGCACCGCGTCACCAATTCGAATATCGCGTTCAGTAATAAAATCAGCATTATGTAATGTTGCAGCACGAACAACTGTTCCCGCAATCCGTACTGGCTCAAGAATAGCATTATAAGTAATTCGGCCAGTTCGGCCAACTGACGGAAAAATATTTAATAAGTTTGTAACGACCACTTCTGCTGGGAATTTATAAGCAATTGCTCATTTTGGATTTTTAGCCGTATAACCAATCCGATTATATAAATTTAAGTTATTAACTTTAATAACAATCCCATCAATTTCATATCCTAACTGATGACGTTTTGACTCATACTCTTGAATATAGGCTCAAACCGTCGCAATATTTGGACAATAGCGATATTCAGGATTTGTTTTAAATTTTAATTGCTCTAACTGTTGTAAAGCTGCCTGTTGTGATTGAATTCCATCTTGCGCTGCATTAACATAGTAATATAGAAAAGCATTTAAATTTCGTTTCGCAACAATTGCGGAATCTAGTTGCCGCAATGTTCCAGCAGCAGCATTGCGTGGATTAGCAAATTCTGGCTCGCCATTTTTAACTCGTTCTTTGTTAATATTATTAAATTCTTCAATTGATAAATAAACTTCCCCACGCACTGTTAAATTTGGTTGGTCAATGCTTAAGGGAATTGATTTAATTTTTTTAATGTTAACAGTAACATCTTCGCCAATAAGACCATCCCCCCTGGTTACCCCCATTACTAACAAATGTTCCTCATAAACTAAAGAAATTGATAACCCATCAATTTTTAATTCACAAGTATATTCAACTTCAGATAAACCAGTTAATTCTTTAATTTGTTCATCAAAATGAATTAAATCATCATAATTAAAAGCATTTCCTAAACTTAACATTGGACTTGTATGAACATATTTATTAAACTTTTCACTAACTTCACCCGAAACACGTTGGGTCGGGGAATCAATTGTAATCAGTTCGCTATATTGTTGTTCAATGGCAATTAATTCTTGCATTGCTTGATCATATTCTTGGTCACTAACGCTAGGATTATCATTAACATAATATTCATAATTTCATTTTTCTAATTGTTCTTTTAGTACTAAACTGCGGTTTTTTGCTTGTTCAAAAGTCATAATTTCCTCCTTATTTTATATTTAGCTTCTTTTTGTGATTATTGTTTTTTATTTTTAATTTGTTATAATTTTATTAACTTTTTATGATTTAGTTTTACAGTATACATGGTAAAGATATAAGATATTTTCTAATAATGAGGCAATTGTCATTGGCCCAACCCCACCAGGGACGGGGGTAATCATTTTTACTTTTGGTAAAATATTTTCAAAATCAACATCGCCACATAAATTATTATGTTCATCCCGATTAATACCAACATCAATAACAATAGCATTTTCTTTAATCATTGATGCTGTTACAAATTTTGCTTTTCCAACTGCAGAAATTAAAATATCAGCTTGCTTTGTTAAAGCAGTTAAATCCTTTGTTTGTGAATGACAAACTGTTACTGTTGCTGAGGCATTTATTAAGAGATTAGCAAGAGGTTTTCCAACAATATTACTACGGCCAAGAATGACAGCATGTTGCCCAGATAATTGAATTTGATAGTGTTTAAACAGGGCCATAATTCCTTTGGGTGTTCCTGGTAATAGATTATAATGACCAAGCATTAAATTTCCCAAGATTTCAGGTGTGAAACCATCAACATCTTTTTTTGTTGCAATTGTATTAATAATTTTTTCACTATTAATATGCTCTGGTAAAGGAAGTTGAATAAGAATAGCATCAATCTCTGCATTATTGTTCAATTCATCAATAATTTTAATTAATGCTGCTTCAGAGATAGTATCGAGATAATTTAAAACATTACAATTAATGCCAACTTTTTCACAAGCAATTTTTTTATTTTTAATGTAAGTACTACTTGCTTTATAATTACCAATTTGAATAATAGTTAAGGCAGGAATTCGTTGTTCTGCTGCTTTTATTTTTGCAACTTGTGCCGTAACTTTTGTTTTAATTAATTCACTAACCACTTTTCCATCAATTATTTTTTCTTTATCCATCAAATTTTTACTCTTTTCTATGCTAAAATACTTTTATATGAATAATTGTATCTGAAAGGGTTAGAAAATTAAATGCTATTTGAGCGCGTAAAATATTCGGGAGTGTAAATTGTAAATATCAAATCATAAAAAGTTAACTAAATTAATAGTTAACTTTTTATGATTTGATATTTACAATTTACAAGGAGAAAAAATATGAACAAAGATAATTTAATTGAGTTTGGACTTTCAAATGTTCATTATGCAATTATTAAAAAATAGATAATAAAATCAGTTATAAAACACCAAAAGCAATTAAAGGTGCTACCAGTTTAGCGTTAAATATTGCTGAAAATACAACTACTATTTATGCTGATAATATTCCCTATTATATTGCTCATTCTAATCAAGGTTATACTGGAACATTAACTATTATTAAACCAAGTGATACATTTTTAGAAGAAATTTTTGGATTAATAAAAGATAAAAATAATATTAGATTTGAAAAATCAAATATTCAACCAAAAGAAATGGCATTGGGTTTTGAAATTGATGGTGACACCGTAAAACGAAGAATATGACTTTATCGAGTTAATTTAAAAAGGTCTAATGAAACACACAATACAAAAAATGAAAATGTTGAAGCAGATACTTATTCATTTGAATTTAATGCCTTTCCCAGAGCAGAAGATAATATTATTAAAAGTTATATTAGTGAAAATACTAATAAAAATATTTTTAATAGTTGATTTAATGAAGTATATAAATAAAATAGTGAAATACATTCTGAAATAATTAAAATCAATATTAGTAAAATTAATAAAATAGACAAACCAATCATTCATGTTGCAAACGCAGCAAGTACAACACTAGAAGAATTAAAACCACAATTTAAAGATGTTGTTTTAAAAGCAGTAAAAGCCGTAGATAGTTCTTTAACTGAAAATGATTTTAATTATTTTATTGAAAGTAAAGGTGAAGATTGACCAATTAATATTACAAATGATAAAACTGTTGAAGTTCAAATTAAAGGTAAAAACAACGCTACTGGTAAAACAAATCAGATTGATGTTGTAATTAAAAATTCTTAAAAAATATTTAAGAATTTAAAGGAGTTAAATATGAACAAAAAAATTAAAGTTGGGAATGTTGATATAAATATTAATACAAGTGCTTATTTTTTAGTAATTTATGAACAATTAACTGGTAGTGATTTAATTACTGATTTTGAAAAAATGAAGAATAGACTGCACCCTGTTTAGTAAGTATTAATAAAAAGGTTTACAAACTTTCATTTATTATATATTTTTCTTTTTGGTTTGAATATCATTTATTTCATTTTTTAACATCATTAATATATTCATTATGAGATTTATAATTTTTATTATGGATTGTTCCTTTTTTAAGTAATGAATGAAAACTTTCAATAATAATGTTGTCTGCACAATAATAATTTTTATCCATTGAAATTATAATTTTGTTATCTAAACATTTACTATTGTAATCTTTAGATGTATATTGATATCCGTGATCTGAATGAATTATTATTTTATTTAAATCTTTTTTTATTTTTTTAATTTTATTAATTGCATCATTTAAATTATCAATTACAAGTTTGTTATTATTAAATTTTGATCATTTTACATCAATAATTTCTTTAGTATATCCATCAAGTATTGTTGATTGATAATGTTTTTTACCATTTCAAATTAAATAAGTTACATCAGTAAATAAAATTGAAAATCTTTCTTTAATATAATTAAAATTACGATTTACTAAATCAGGATATTTAATTATATTTTTATTTCTATTTTGTTTTATTAATATTTTTCTACGCATACGCTTTACATATTCAGCTTGAATATTATTTTCTTTCATAATTCGCAATACTTTCTTAGCATTATAAACAATGCCATAATCTTCTTTTAAATATTTGGTAATTCGACGATAACTAAATTGTTTTAAATTTTCTTCATAGACTTTTACAATATTTTTTAATGATTCGCTATCCTTACCATTACTTGAATAATTTTTATATTTATCTCAATAACTACGCTTTAAATCTGTTATATCAAGTAATAAATTTAGTGGATATTTATTAATGTTTTCTTTGATAAAAAATACAATTTTTCTTTTATTTAATTGTAAAAGTCATGAAGCTTTTTTAGTAATTCATACCTAACTTTGTAATAGTTTAAATCTCTTTTTTCAAATGATTCTTTTGGACCTTTATTGGTGTTTAAAATTCCTTTCTTAAAATTTTAATACCATGAAGCAACAGTTTTTTTATTAATTTGATATTTTTTTGCAATAAAACTTATACTATTATTTTTAACCTCTTGTACTATCATTTTTCGAAAATATGCTGTATATTTATTAAATTTTTGTCCTTTTCTTGCCATATAAAAATGCACCTCCTTTAAAGTTTAGCAAAGACTTTTTTTCTTTACTTACTTTTTTGGGTGCAGTCTAGAATGAAAAATTTTCATATAAAAAATTATTAGATATGTTGTTTTCTTTTGCATATAATTATGATAATAATTTAAATTATAAAGAATTTTTCCAAAGTATCCCATTATCAGAAATTATGAATGAAGCATTTGTAACAAAATTAAATAATTTAATAGCAGAGGTATTTATTTCAAATAATAATATTAATGAAAAAAGTAGTTAATCAAAATTTAAATAAAAACTGAACTCATACTTTTATTTGTTTAATTAAAGAATGTCGTTATTTAGTTAGCGATTTAAAATTATTTACCTTAAAACAATTTTTAAATATTATCGCTTTACATTCAGAAAGATATCAAGATGTTAACAATTTATCTAAAAAACCAATACAAGAAAAAATAAATAAAATATTTTTTGGAGGTGTAAATTGTAAATCAAAAATACTTTTTTATCATATTTTATTTAGTAAAAAGGCAAGTATTGTATTAACAATTTTAATAAAAATGATTAAACAAATTGGTATTAGTAAATTTAGTTGTATTTTAACCGATAGAGGAAAAGAATTTTATAGATGAAAAACAATAGAAAAACACTTTAAAATAAGAGTTTATTTTTGTGATCCTGGTAAACCTCGTCAGAAAGCATTAGTAGAAAGAATAAATAAAGATATAAAGCGTTGATTGGGTCAAAATGAGCCATTAATTAATATTCGTAGTAGATTAAAATCTATTTTAGATATATTAAATACCACAATTAGACCTTGCTTGGAAAATTTTACATTAAGACAATATTTTAAAAAAGTTTTTTTAAATTAAATTAGTGTTTGTTAAGATTAGTAAAATTTTTTTGTTGTGTTTAATTTTATAATTTTAAAAATAAATATTAAAATGGAATGCCCCCTATATAGTAGACACAAAAATAAAAACATTTGTGTAAACTAGAAATGGGGTGCATTTTATTATGAAAAAAATTCATAGAAGTAAAGAATTAATTATTAAAATTGTTAATGAGCATCTAAAAGAAGGATGTAGTTATAATTATTTAGCTGAAAAATATAATATTTCTCGCAATACTATTAGTCAGTGACTTTATAAACATAAAAATAAAAATTGAAATTTTGAAAGAAAAATTCATAAGGCAAATTATAGTGAGCTTGAATATTTAAGATTAGAAAATTAAATTCTAAAAAAGTTCCTTTTCTTCTCAAGACAACAACAAAATATAAAATAAATTTTATTAATTTATATAAAAATAAATACTCAATAAAAATATTATGTAAAATTCTTGATGTTAATCATGCTAATTATTATAAACAAAGATTTAATAATAAAAATTATTTTAAAGAAATAAATATTATTAAAAAAATTTTTGAAAAACACAAGAAATGTTACGGGTATAGGAAACTAAAAATTGCTATTGAGAAAGAAGTTGGATGAATTATTAATCATAAAAAATTATTAAAATTAATGAAAAATTATAATATCAGAGCTAATTGAGTAAAACATATTCACAGAAAAAATACTGATCGTAGTTATGAAAATTTATTAGATGCTAAATATAATTTATTACAAAGAAATTTTAGAGATGAAAAAATTAATCAAAAATGAGTTACTGATATTACTTATATTAAAATTTATAAACAAAAAGATTTTCTTTATTTAAGCACTATTATTGATTTATATGATAAAAGAATTATTGCATATGAAATTAGTTTTAAAAACAATACAGAGCTAGTAATGAATACTCTTTTAAAAGCTGTAAAAAATAAAAAATTAAATGGTTTAATATTACATTCTGATCAAGGAATTCAATATAGAGCCACTAAATATAATAAATTTTGTGAAAATCTTGGAATACGTATATCAATGTCAAGAAAAGGTACTCCTTTAGATAATGCAGTTATAGAAAGTTTTCATTCAATTTTAAAGAAAGAAACTATTTACAATAATATTATCAAAACAAAACACGATATGATTAATTTAATTCATAAATGAATGAATTTTAAACAAACATAGCGTATAGAATATTAATATCAAATATTTTTTATTTTATGTCTACTTTTTGGGTATCGTTCCATTAAAAAAATGTTTTTAATTTAATATTTTTTGTGATTATTGTTTTTTATTTTTAATTTGTTATAATTTTATTAACTTTTTATGATTTAGTTTTACAGTATACATTAATTGTATCTTTATCTTTCATTCATACACCAACTCATGGTAAAAGCAAGATTAATAATAATAAGACAATTGCTAAAATAGGGCCAGTTTTTTCCGCCATAACAATCGCATTTAAAAAATATGAATAAACATTATAACCAATTATTGTAACAATACAAAATACACTAATTATTGCTGCGGGAAGAAAATACCATTTTTTAACTGTTGTAATCCGCTGACGAAAGCGATTGCAAATCCCCAACATAATAATTGTGCCATACATTAAAAAGGCCATCACAACCCCCGCATTACTAATAAAATCATAAAAATTATAATTCTCAGTTGCCAAGATTGTGGGAATTCCCATAATTAATCCCCATACTAACGTTATCATCACTGAGCCTAAAAAAATTGCTAAATTAAGATTATATTTTTCAATAATTTTATTTCATAACTTTGCCCCAATGAAAAAATTATCTTCAATTGAGGAATGGCTTATCTTAACTAATGAAAAACTATAGCCATTTAATGTGCCAAAGGCACTAATTAAAATAAAGAAAAAAACAACCCGTTCAAAAATTTTATTAACAACTGGATCACTAAAGATTTTACCCGCTGCGGTGGCAACACTTCCACGAGCATCTAAATTTAAAGTTCCAAGAGAAACAAGTAAATAAAGGATCGTTACAGAAGCTAATCCTAATACTAAAGCTAAAGGAATGTTTCGTTCTGGTTTTTTAACATCTTTTTGAATATAAGTTGTTGATAAAAAACCATCAAATGAGAATAAAATTCCTGGTAAAGCCATTAAAATCATTTCAAAGCCAGTTTTATTGGCAACTAACTTATATTTTGTTGGATCGCCTAAGCCAGTCTTACTTAATGCATTCGGCTCATTCCTAAAAAAGAACATTCCAATTAAACCAACTAAAATTAATGGAATTAACTTTAAAACAACGGTTGTCATTTGAATATATTTTCCTGTTTTTTCTAAATACGTACAAATATAAATCAATAAAATAGTATAAACAATGGAAAAACTAGTTAAAATTAATTGATAATTAGCATAACCACCAACCTTTTCACTAAAAGCAATTTCAGCTGCTAAACCACCACCAAATGCTCAAATCGACGCTTTTGTTGTGTAATACGCCACAGTAAAAGTTATTAATGGAATATAAATGTGGTTCATCGCATTCCGCACAACGCATCCAAATTGTTTTCCTCCAAATATTTTTGCATATAAAGCAATCCCAGAATTTGAATCTTGATTTGCTGATGAAATTTCCATAAAGGATAACCCAAATGAAAGGGCCATAATACCACCAATTATTCAGGCAATTAAACCTAAAATTCCATTTCCATTTGTTAATCCATATACACCTTCGTTTTTAAAAAAGATTCCTGTTCCAACAACTGTTCCAACAACCATACAAAAGCACATAAAAAAACCATATTTTTGAGCTTTTTTTCTCTCCATATCTTCACCTCGTCATTTTTATTAATTTTCCACAGTTTGCATAATGTAAAACTAAATCATAAAAAGTTAATAACATTATAACAAATTAAAAATAAAAAACAATAATCACAAAAAATATTAAATTAAAAATATTGTTCTTAATATTTATTTTTAAAATTATAAAATTAAACACAACAAAAAATAAATTTTACTAATCTTAACAAACACTAATTTAATTTAAAAAAATTTTTTTAAAATATTTTCTTGATGTAAAATTTTCCAAGCAAGGTCTAATTCTGGTATTTAATATATCTAAAATAGATTTTAATCTACTACGAATATTAATTAATGGCTCATTTTAACCCAAATCAACGCCTTATATCTCTATTTATTCTTTCTACTAATGCTTTCTGACGAGGTTTACCAGGATCACAAAAAATAAACTCTTATTTTAAAATGTTTTTCTATTCTTTTTCATCTATAAAATTCTTTTCCTCTATCGGTTAAAATACAACTAAATTTACTAATACCAGTTTGTTTAATCATTTTCATTAAAATTGTTAATTAGACTGCACCCCGTTTAGTAAGTATTAATAAAAAGGTTTACAAACTTTCATTTATTATATATTTTTCTTTTTGGTTTGAATATCATTTATTTCATTTTTTAACATCATTAATATATTCATTATGAGATTTATAATTTTTATTATGGATTGTTCCTTTTTTAAGTAATGAATGAAAACTTTCAATAATAATGTTGTCTGCACAATGATAATTTTTACCCATTGAAATTATAATTTTGTTATCTAAACATTTACTATTGTAATCTTTAGATGTATATTGATATCCGTGATCTGAATGAATTATTATTTTATTTAGATCTTTTTTTATTTTTTTAATTTTATTAATTGCATCATTTAAATTATCAATTACAAGTTTGTTATTATTAAATTTTGATCATTTTACATCAATAATTTCTTTAGTATATCCATCAAGTATTGTTGATTGATAATGTTTTTTACCATTTCAAATTAAATAAGTTACATCAGTAAATAAAATTGAAAATCTTTCTTTAATATAATTAAAATTACGATTTACTAAATCAGGATATTTAATTATATTTTTATTTCTATTTTGTTTTATTAATATTTTTCTACGCATACGCTTTACATATTCAGCTTGAATATTATTTTCTTTCATAATTCGCAATACTTTCTTAGCATTATAAATAATGCCATAATCTTCTTTTAAATATTTGGTAATTCGACGATAACCAAATTGTTTTAAATTTTCTTCATAGACTTTTACAATATTTTTTAATGATTCGCTATCCTTACCATTACTTGAATAATTTTTATATTTATCTCAATAACTACGCTTTAAATCTGTTATATCAAGTAATAAATTTAGTGGATATTTATTAATGTTTTCTTTGATAAAAGATACAATTTTTCTTTTATTTAATTGTAAAAGTCATGAAGCTTTTTTAGTAATTCATACCTAACTTTGTAATAGTTTAAATCTCTTTTTTTCAAATGATTCTTTTGGACCTTTATTGGTGTTTAAAATTCCTTTCTTAAAATTTTCATACCATGAAGCAACAGTTTTTTTATTAATTTGATATTTTTTTGCAATAAAACTTATACTATTATTTTTAACCTCTTGTACTATTATTTTTCGAAAATATGCTGTATATTTATTAAATTTTTGTCCTTTTTTTGCCATATAAAAATGCACCTCCTCTAAAGTTTAGCAAAGACTTTTTTTCTTTACTTACTTTTTTGGGTGCAGTCTAAAGTTTAGCAAAGACTTTTTTCTTTACTTACTTTTTTGGGTGCAGTCTAAATACAACACTTGCCTTTTTACTAAATAAAATATGATAAAAAAGTATTTTTGATTTACGATTTACTAAAACTAACAAATAAAAATTACCACAATCAAGAGTATCCATTTTTCAAATTCCACTAAAAGTTAAATCATTTCCATAATCATTTAAAAATTGCTTATAATCTCTAATATTAAGTAATTTTCCACGATTATCATTTTGTTCCCCATTTTTTGTTTTTCTTTTTTTATTTTTAAAATATAGCATTTCTTTTTTTAAATTAAAATAACCTAATTTAATATATTTATACATTTTTTTAAAATATACACCAAATTTTACATTATATTGTAATTCATACGAAGTAATAATATTTTGTGGCGAACGACCAAAATTATTATATTCATTAGAACAGTGACTTAATTCTTGTGAATTTAACATTAAATATTTACGACATTGTTTTTTATTTTTATCATGTATTTTTTTTGTGCTTTTGCAGCATTATAATCATTAATATTATCAAAAACATATTTAACTCTTGCCAAATAGTTCTATAATCTCTATTCATTTGCTTAGCAATTTTTCAAATATTAATTGTTCCATTTTTCTTTTTAAATAATTCATTATCTTTTAATTTTTCCAAATTTACTCTTTCATTAAAATCTAATCTTTCATATTTTTTCACACTTTACCTCCTAAAATATTTAAAATGTTATAATTATTGCACATAAAATTATAACATTTTAAATATTTTAGGAGGTAAAGTGTGAAAAAGTTGCTAATTATTTTAGGAGCAATCGGATTAAAAGCAACAAGTACAACATCATTAATTAGTTGCGAAAAACCAAATAATAGTGAAAACGGCGAGTAATAAACCAGAACCCAAACCACAACAACCACCAGTTGAAAGTAATTGAAAGTTAATTGAAAATTGTAAATTACGCGGGATAATTTATTCTTTACTTTTTAATTTCAATATCATTTGCAATCTTATTGACAGTGTATACTGTAAAACTAAATCATAAAAAGTTAATAAAATTATAACAAATTAAAAATACTTGCATTTTTTTCTAAAATTTGTTAAATATATTATTGGCAGTTACATATGCCATTTGCTAATAGTTCATATTAATAAGGAGGGACAAGATATGATCAAACCATTAGGCAAAAATATTGTCTTAGAAAAAGAAGAAAAACAAGAAACATTTATTAATGGAATTTATTTACAAGAAGATGAGAAAAGCAAAAGTCATATTGGGAAAATAATTGCAATTAGTACCGAAATTAGTAAAGATGGAACATTTGAAGGCAAGATGAACAGTAAAGTTCTTTATCGTGAATATGCCGGAACTGAAATTGAATGCAATAATAAAAAATTAGTTGTAATTCCAGCAGATGATATCTTAGGTGTCATTGAAGAATAGGATTCAAGGAGGAATAGAATTATGTCAAAATCAATTAAATTTGCTGAAGAAGCAAGAATGATGTTAATTAATGGAATTAATAAATTAACAGATACAGTGAAAGTTACTTTAGGACCAAAAGGAAAATATGTTTTATTAGAAAAAAATTATGGCTCACCATTAATTACTAATGATGGAGTGACAATTTCAAAAGAAATTGAATTAAGCAATCATTTTGAAAATATGGGGGCTAAATTAGTAGCAGAAGTTGCCAATAAAACAAATGATGTTGCTGGGGACGGAACAACAACGGCGATTGTTTTAACGCAAGCAATTGTGAAAGAAGGCTTAAAAAATATTACGGCAGGGGCTAATGCAGTCGCAGTTCGCAATGGAATTGAAAAAACAGTTAACAAAATTGTTGAGTTATTAAAACAATCTGCTAACCAAATTAAATCAAAAGCAGAAATTGCTCAAGTAGCAAGTGTTAGTTCAAAAGACCCAGAAATTGGTAATTTAATTGCTGAAATTATGGAAAAGGTTGGGAATGATGGGGTTATTACCATTGAAGAATCAAAAACAATTAATACTGAAACAAGTGTAACCGAAGGATTACAATTTGATAAAGGATATTTATCACAATATATGGTAACGGATAGTGAAAAAATGTTAACAGAATTTGATAATCCTTATATTTTAATTACTGATAAAAAGATTAGTAATATGAAAGAAATTTTACCAATTTTAGAAAAAATTGTTGAAGAAGGATGCCCCTTATTAATTATTGCTGATGATGTTGATGGAGATGTTTTACCAACATTGTTATTAAACAAAATGCGTGGTGCTTTTAATATTTGTGTTGTTAAAGCGCCAGAATTTGGTGATAACCGTAAAAAAATATTAGAAGATATTGCTGTATTAGTAAAAGGAAGATTTGTTAGCGCTGATTTAGGAATGGATTTCAAAACATTAACGTTAGCTGATTTAGGAACAGCAAAAAAAGTAATTGTTTCAAAAGATACAACAACACTTGTTGAAGGTAAAGGAACAAAAGCGGAATTAGAGACAAGAAAAGAATTCATTCGAAACCAAATTAAAAGCGAATCATCATCATTTGAGCAAGAGAAATTACAAAAAAGATTAGCAAAACTTGCAGGGGGTGTTGGAATTATTAAAGTTGGAGCTCCAACCGAAACCGAAATGAGAGAGAAAAAATTACGAATTGAAGATGCCTTAAATTCAACAAAAGCAGCAGTAGAAGAAGGAACTGTTGCTGGTGGTGGAACAGCCTTAGTACAGGTTGGGAAAAAATTAGGAGATTTAAAACTAAATGATGAAGAAAAAATAGGATTAAATATTGTGTTGCGGGCAATTGAAGAACCAG
Source organism: Spiroplasma endosymbiont of Polydrusus cervinus (assembly GCF_964019755.1). Classification (NCBI taxonomy): domain Bacteria; kingdom Bacillati; phylum Mycoplasmatota; class Mollicutes; order Entomoplasmatales; family Spiroplasmataceae; genus Spiroplasma; species Spiroplasma endosymbiont of Polydrusus cervinus. The sequence goes on along the minus strand of NZ_OZ026469.1, from coordinate 201,986 downwards.
TTCGCCAAATTGCCGCTAATGCTGGTGTTGAAGGTTCAGTTATTGTTAATAAATTAAAAGAACAACCAGATAATATTGGGTACAATGCAGCAACAGGCGTATGAGAAGATATGATTAAGGCAGGTATTGTTGATCCCGTAAAAGTAACACGCTATGCTTTACAACATGCAGGGAGTGTTAGTGCCTTATTATTGACAACTGAAGCGATTGTTGTTAATAATGAAGAAGATAGTCAACCAAAAACATCAAGTTATCCTGATTTAGGAATGTAATTAGATTAAAATAAATTAAAAAAGACTAAGTAAGACTGCACCCAAAAAAGTAAGTAAAATAAAAAAAGATTTTGCTAAATTTTTATAGGGGGTGCATTTTATGTGTATACTGTAAATACTAAATCATAAAAAGTTAACTATTAACAATAGTTAACTTTTTATGATTTAGTATTTACAGTATACAATCAAGAATAATTTGTTGGCAAAGATCATTAAATTGTGCATAATGAAATGAATATCAATGAACATTTTTTAATTGATGTTTAAACCATGTTACTTGTTTTTTAGCATAAATCTTATTCGCTTGTACCATTGCATCTAATGTTGCTTCATATGAAAGTTCACCGTTTAAATAACGAACAATTTCCGGACAACCAATAATTTTCATACTTTGCTTGGTTAAATCATAGTCACAATACTCATATGCTGCAGTAACTTCGGCAAACAAACCACGCGCTATTAATTGTAATACCCGGTCATGTAAGCGTTGGTGAAGTTCGATTTTATCGGGTAATAATCCAATAATATATGGCTCAACATACCAGTCATTGTGATGATGATCATTCGATGATTTTAAGGTCCCCGTTTGGAAATAATATTCTAATGCCCGTCAAACTCGTTTGCGATTATTCGGATGAATTTTTGCACTTGCTTGTGGATCAATTGTGGCTAACTTTTCTCATAAAGTATCATTAGAAACTTGCTCATATTTTTTAACCAATTCTAAATCACGCCCCTGATCAGAAAAGCAATAGTTTTTTAATAATGCATTAATATATAAACCACTGCCCCCGACAACAATCGGAAGCTTATTTTTAGCTCACAATTTCTCTAATATTTTACGTCCCTCTTGTTGATAAGTCTTAATTGAATAATTATCTTTTAAATCAACTGTTGATAATAAATGATGTGGAATTCCCGTTTGTTCCGTTGGTGTTATTTTATTGGTGGCAAGATTTAAACCATTAAAAATTTGGGTTGCATCAACATTAACACACTCCCCCCCATGAAATTTTTGGGCAATCTTAATTGATAAGTCAGTCTTACCACTCCCTGTTGGTCCAACAATTAAAATAACTTTTTTACTCACTACCAAAACCTCACTAATCTCACTATCAATTTTAGCGGATAATCTATTTTTTGCAAATTAAAAAACTAACATCAATTTGTGGAATGATACCCAAAAAGTAGACATAAAATAAAAAACATTTGGTATTAATATTCTACACGATATGTTTGTTTAAAATTCATTCATTTATGAATTAAATTAATCATATCGTGTTTTATTTTGATAATATTATTGTAAATATTTTCTTTCTTTAAAATTGAATGAAACCTTTCTATAGCTGCATTATCTAAAGGAATATCTTTTCTTGACATTGATATATGTATTCCAAGATTTTCACAAAATTTATTATATTTAGTGGTTCTATATTGAATTCCTTGATCAGAGTGTAATATTAAACCATTTAATTTTTTATTTTTTACAGCTTTTAAAAGAATATTCATTACTAGCTCTGTATTGTTTTTAAAACCAATTTCATATACAATAATTCTTTTATCATATAAATCAATAATAGTGCTTAAATAAAGAAAATATTTTTGTTTATAAATTTTAATATAAGTAATATCAATAACTCATTTTTTATTAATTTTTTCAGCTCTAAAATTTATTTGTAATAAATTATATTTAGCATCTAATAAATTTTCATAACTACGATCAGTATTTTTTCTGTGAATATGTTTTACTCAATTAGCTCTAATATTATAATTTTTCATTAATTTTAATAATTTTTTATGATTAATAATTCATCCAGCTTCCTTCTCAATAGCAGTTTTTAGTTTCCTATACCCGTAACATTTCTTTTTTTTTCAAAAAATTTTTTAATACTATTTATTTCTTTAAAATCATTTTTATTATTAAATCTTTGTTTATAATAATTAGCACGATTAACATTAAGAATGTTACATAATACTTTTATTGAGTATTTATTTTTATATAAATTAATAAAATTTATTTTATATTTTGTTGTTGTCTTGAGAAGGAAAGGAACTTTTTTTGAATTTTATTTTCTAATCTTAAATATTCAAGCTCACTATAATTTGCCTTATAAATTTTTCTTTCAAAATTTCAATTTTTATTTTTATGTTTATAGTCTAGACTGCACCCAAAAAAAGTAAGTAAAGAAAAAAAGTCTTTGCTCTTTAGACTGCACCCAAAAAAGTAAGTAAAGAAAAAAAGTATTTGCTAAACTTTAAAGGAGGTGCATTTTTATATGGCAAGAAAAGGACAAAAATTTAATAAATATACAGCATATTTTCGAAAAATGATAGTACAAGAGGTTAAAAATAATAGTATAAGTTTTATTGCAAAAAAATATCAAATTAATAAAAAAACTGTTGCTTCATGGTATGAAAATTTTAAGAAAGGAATTTTAAACACCAATAAAGGTCCAAAAGAATCATTTGAAAAAAGAGATTTAAACTATTACAAAGTTAGGTATGAATTACTAAAAAAGCTTCATGACTTTTACAATTAAATAAAAGAAAAATTGTATCTTTTATCAAAGAAAACATTAATAAATATCCACTAAATTTATTACTTGATATAACAGATTTAAAGCGTAGTTATTGAGATAAATATAAAAATTATTCAAGTAATGGTAAGGATAGCGAATCATTAAAAAATATTGTAAAAGTCTATGAAGAAAATTTAAAATAATTTGGTTATCGTCGAATTATCAAATATTTAAAAGAAGATTATGGCATTGTTTATAATGCTAAGAAAGTATTGCGAATTATGAAAGAAAATAATATTCAAGCTGAATATGTAAAGCGTATGCGTAGAAAAATATTAATAAAACAAAATAGAAATAAAAATATAATTAAATATCCTGATTTAGTAAATCGTAATTTTAATGATATTAAAGAAAGATTTTCAATTTTATTTACTGATGTAACTTATTTAATTTGAAATGGTAAAAAACATTATCAATCAACAATACTTGATGGATATACTAAAGAAATTATTGATGTAAAATGATCAAAATTTAATAATAACAAACTTGTAATTGATAATTTAAATGATGCAATTAATTAATAAAATTAAAAAAATAAAAAAAGATCTAAATAAAACAATAATTCATTCAGATCACGGATATCAATATACATCTAAAGATTACAATAGTAAATGTTTAGATAACAAAATTATAATTTCAATGGGTAAAAATTATCATTGTGCAGACAACATTATTATTGAAAGTTTTCATTCATTACTTAAAAAAGGAACAATCCATAATAAAAATTATAAATCTCATAATGAATATATTAATGATGTTAAAAAATGAAATAAATGATATTCAAACCAAAAAGAAAAATATATAATAAATGAAAGTTTGTAAACCTTTTTATTAATACGTACTAAACGGGGTGCAGTCTAGTCTGACTAATAGTATTGCGAGAAATATTATATTTTTCAGCTAAATAATTATAACTACATCCTTATTTTAGATGTTCATTAACAATTTTAATAATTAATTCTTTACTTCTATGAATTTTTTTCATAATAAAATGCCCCCCATTTCTAGTTTACACAAATTTTTTATTTTTGTGTCTACTATATAGGGGGCATTCCATCAATTTGTTATAATTTTATTAACTTTTTATGATTTATTTTTACAGTATACACATTTAAATAATTCATACAAACCACCTATTTAATAAAAAATAACACTATATATAATTATAGTGTTATTTTAACAAAATTTTAAGCGTTTAAAGCAGCTTTTGTTATTTTTTCAACTAATGTTAAAACTTCATCAGCTGTTTCTGCTGCTAATGCTTCTGATACTAATTGTTCCATTGCTGAAACTTCTAATTTACTAATAATGCGACGAGCATTTAAAATTCTTGTTGCTGACATTGAAAAGTAATCTAATTTCATTCCCATTAAAAGTGGAATTGCTTGTTCCTCTCCTGCCATTTCGCCACACATTCCAACTCATTTTCCTTCTTTATGTGCGCCATCAATAATTTTTTTAATTAAGCGTAAAACAGACGGATTATATGGTTGATATAAATATGCCACAAATTGACTCATACGATCAGCTGCCATTGTATATTGAATTAAATCATTAGTTCCGATTGAAAAGAAATCAGCATGTTTAGCAAACTGGTCAGTTATCATTGCTGCTGCTGGAATTTCCATCATCATTCCAATTTCAATATTATCTGAAACTTTATATCCTGCTTTGATTAAAGCGGCTTTTTCCTCTAAAGTAATTTCTTTAGCGGATTTAAATTCATCAATTGTTGCAATCATTGGAAACATAATTCCCATTTTTCCATGCATACTGGCACGTAATAAAGCCCGTAATTGTGTACGGAAAATATCTGTTTTATCCAAGCAAAGACGAATAGCACGATAACCTAAAAATGGGTTCATTTCTTCGGGAAATTTAAAGTACGATAATTTTTTATCGCCCCCAATATCTAATGTTCGAATAATAACTGGTCGTCCTTGCATTCCTTCTAAGACACCTTTATACGCTTCATATTGTTCATCTTCAGTTGGAAAATGATCATTATCCATGTATAAGAATTCACTTCTAAACAGCCCAATTCCTTGGCCACCGTTATCTAAAACCCCTTGAATATCTTTTGGCGCCCCAATATTTCCTTCTAAAACAAATTTTTTATAATCATCTTTGGAAATAGTTGGTTTGTCTTTAAATGCTAATAATTCTTGTTGCAATTGTAAAAAATTTTCTTTTGCGGTTGTTCATTCTTTAACTTCTGCTGTTGTTGGATCTAAGATAACTTCTCCCGTTGTTCCATCAAGCATAATTGTTTCATTATGTTTAACTTGTTTTGTAACATCTTTTAATCCTAAGACAGCTGGAATTTCTAAACTACGCGCCATAATTGCCGCATGACTAGTTCTTCCCCCCATATCACAACTAAATCCTTTAACAAATTTAGGATTTAACTGCGCTGTTTGGGAAGGTGTTAAATCTTCTGCAACAATAATAACTTCTTCATTAATAGTTGCTAAATCTAACACTGGAAAATTTAAAAGGTACTTAATTAAACGGTCCTTTACATCTTTAACATCAGCAGCACGTTCTTTAAAATATGTATCATCCATTCCGGCAAACATTGTAATAAATTTTTGGGTAACTGTATGAATTGCATACGCTGCATTATTGTTATTATTCTTAATCATGTTTTTTGCTTCATCAATCATTGCTGGATCATGCAATATTTCTTTGTGTGCTTCAAAAATGGCCGCTTTCTCTGCCCCTAATTTTTCCAAAGCAATCTTTTGTAATTTTTCAATATCTGTACTTGCTTTTTGCATTGCTGCTTCTAACATTTTAATTTCTTTTGCTGGGTCAAAAACCGTATTATTTGAAATTTCACATTTTGGTTCTTCTAACTTAAAAACTTTTGCAATCGCAATTCCATTACTAGCGCCTATCCCGTGTAGTTTTTTTGACATAATAAAAAATCCTCACTTCTCTTTCTACTAAAACTATTTTTATTATATACCGAAAATGAGGAATTTGTTCCATTTTAAAGTGACTTTTCGTTAGAAAACCACTATTTTTTGTAAAATAAAAAAATATTTCCCCTGTAAATTGTAAATACCAACTTATAAAAAGTTAACTATTAATTTAGTTAACTTTTTATAAGTTAATTTTTAAGTTAATTATAGGCTGTTGAAATTATGCAAATAAAGCAATATTTAATTTTGCGGTCTTAGTGAAAAAGTATGGTAAAGATATTGTTATTAATACTTACTAAACAGGGTGCAGTCTAAACCATAGAAAAACATTTTAAAATAAGAGTTTATTTTTGTGATCCTGGTAAACCTCGCAAGAAAGCATTAGTAGAAAGAATAAATAGAGATATAAGGCGTTGATTGGGTCAAAATGAGCCATTAATTAATATTCGTAGTAGATTAAAATCTATTTTAGATATATTAAATACCACAATTAGACCTTGCTTGGAAAATTTTACATCAAGACAATAATTTAAAAAAATTTTTTTAAATTAAATTAGTGTTTGTTAAGATTAGTAAAATTTATTTTTTGTTGTGTTTAATTTTATAATTTTAAAAATAAATATTAAAAACAATATTTTTAATTTAATATTTTTTGTAATTATTGTTTTTTATTTTTAATTTGTTATAATTCTATTAACTTTTTATGATTTAGTTTTATAGTATACACATGCTTTAAAAATTATTATTGATATTTTAACATCATTTGTTATAAAACAATAAATTTTTTCAGTGGTACTAATGAAAAAACCACGTTGATAAAGTCCATTCCGATTAAAAACACTTGGTAAGGCAAAACTGACATCTTTTAATCAAATTATTACATTTTGATCTTTAGTTTGCCATACTAAACGTTGGTTTGTTACATAAAGTGTTCCGGTCAGGGTTTCCCCACCCCTATTTGTGGTTAAGTTTAAATAACCCGCCAAGTATTCAACATAATATTTATTTTGCATTCGTTGACTTAAATAATAAGCATTTTGGTTAAGTTCTTTTTTCTTAGTGATTTCATAGCCACTAATTGTTGCTTCATAATAACATGTTTCATCTTTTGGCAATTCATATTTAATTTGGACTTCATTTAATGGATCAGTTAACAATGGTTGATTATCATCAATCATCGTTTGTAATTCATGTTTTTTTTGTTTAAAATGCTTAATTTTTTGGTGTTGGAACAAAGCTAAAATAAGCACAATAATGGTAGCACTTCCTAAAATACTGCCAAATAAAATAAAAGCAATTAAATAACTATTGTTCATTTTTTCACACCTTATAAATTAAATATGGTGTTTCTAACCCTTTTACAATGATTATAAAGCACTTTAGTTGCACATATAAATAAAAAAAGCCCTGACATAAGATATTATTAATGCGAAAGATACTTAATTCAAAGTTGTTAATTTGTGTTAACGGTCAAATCGTTGTAATCTCCTCGTTAATAATTAAAATTCGTTGGTTCATAATAAACATATGACCATTTTGAAAAGGAATTTGGACCATTTCTTTAATTTTTTTACCATTTCCATAACCAAGACTAATACCATTTTCAAATGAAATAGTATATTTTGAGTGGGTTTGACCAGCATTCTTTTTCGTTTGCCCTTGGCGATAAGTTGTTACTGAAATATTACTAAAAACCTTTTCACCAGGTTCTAACTTAAATTTAACAGCAATTTCTTGTAAAGGTAAATCTGCTAATTTATTATTAATATATTCTTGATTTTCCATTTCTAATTGTTTATAAATTTCAAAAAAAAGTTGTTGTTTCTTTTGATAAAATCATCATAAAAAACCACTAAATATAATTAATAAACTAAGGAAAAAACCAATTATAATTCATCCTGCAATTGTCATTTTCATTAACTTCCTATTTTAAAATATTAATGCCATTATTAAAATTATTAATAAAAGTTTGCAATATTAATTCTTCTGCCGAATTTCGTGGTTGTTCAAAACGATTATAATAATAAATATTAATTAAATCTTTTGTTTTTTGGTTCAATTTATCATAATATTTTTTATCAATTAAAAAATGGGTTCCTTGGTTAAGGATAATACTTGAAATATAGTTTTCTCATTGTTTTTCTTTTTTATTCTTTTCGTCTCATTCGGCAAAATAAGTATTAAAGATTCGATTATTTTTATGATAAATAAAGTGGACTTCTCCCTTTTTATCCTTATTAACTAATCATGCATATAAAATTTTATTTTGCAAAAAGGGATTATTTGGTGAATTAATTGCTTGAAAAGTAATTGGTGTTAATTGAGCTAATAAGATATCATTAAAAACAAGCGAATGAATTGGCTTTGGTAAAATAATTTTTTTAGTAACATATCTATGTTGTTGATTATCTAAATCATTAAGTAACCGTGATAACTCGAATTGATAAATTAAAGCTAATTTCATCAGACGACGAAGTTTAATCGTTAAAATTACTTGTTCAGCAACACTTAACCCATGATAATAATTAACATATGTTTCATAAAGCTCTTTATGATCAATTAAATTATCATTTATATTCATTAATAATGCTTCTAATTGTGGTGCTAGGACCTTATCTGTTTTAAGATACTCATTAAGATGTTTACGACAAAAAACACTAAAATAATACGCCGTTTTATCATCCTTTGTAGCATCTAAAAATGGTATTTTAATACTTTTAAAAAAATTCTTTGAATGATAACGATTTAAATAATACCTATTTTTACTAATTTCAAGCGGATACAAGTCATATTGGGAAACTTTATTATCACAATCTGGTAAAATACATGTTTGTTTAGCACAATTTTTTAAGGCTTGTTGATAATGTTTTGTTTCTTGTTGCAAATAAAATTCTTTTAAGGTCGAATCCCCCACCGCTTGTAAAATTGAAATATATTCTGTTCGGTTTTTAATTGAACTTAAGACCTTTGGGTTACAACAAACTCCATATTTTTCCTTGCTTAAACAAATACATTCTTCATTATCATCAAAAGTAAAAATTGGGCGATAATGTTGGTGTAAATAATCTAATTGATCATCATCTAAATAATAACTTTTTAATAAAGCATCAAACATCGCTTGTTCTGAGCTTTTTAAACTATCTTCCAGCTGCTTTTCTAATCCTTTTTGCATTGTAAAATAAATCTCCTCTGATTTTATCTTCTAATTATAATTATAAACTTATCTAGTTAATTTTGCTACAAAAAATCGTTTTACTAGAAGTAAAACGCTCAAAAGCAACATATAAATTTTTCCACCATAATTTCAATTACAATTTACACTTTATTTATCCTCTCTCCAATGTTGATAAGTTAATTGAATGTTCTTTCCTAAATGTTCAAGACCATATTGAGCCACTGCTCACTCAAATTGAGCGACTAACAATTCTTGAAATGCTTTTTTTAAATCTTGTTGGGCTAATGTTCGATAATAATCAACCTTCGGATAATCTCGTTCACAACTAATTTTATCAGTAATAAATATTAACATTTCAAACATTGTCATCTGTGGTCAACCAACAGTATGCCACTTAACTGCTGATAAAATTTCTTCATCAGTAAATAATAAATCATATTTTAAATGACAATAACCAGTATAAGAGTGTCACGTTGGCAAGGGCTCTGATAAAAAAGATGGTAAATATTTTGTTAAATACGCCTGTTGTTTTTCTTCTGTTCATTGTTTTGTGATATCATGATAAGTCCCGGCAATTAAAGCTTTTTGCGAATCTAAATGATAAATTAACGCTAATTCTTGTGCTTTTTGACCAACATTTAAACAATGTTGATAACGTTTCGCATCCATATTTTGTTTTAAACGTTCTGGCAAATATAATAAATTATTATTAATATAATTAGTAATCATTGGTAATTGCAAGGCGATATTTTTTCCTTCGCGTAACATTGTTGATGATAAATGTAAATTATCATGAAATGGAATTAAAATTGCTTGATATTGTTTTAAAATTGCTTGATCAATCTTTTTATTTCGCTGAAAAATAATAAAAGTTTGAATTTTTGTTAATGCCTCAATATTATTTCATTTATCTAACGTCGCCAATTGATCAGACCCAATCATAAAATAAAATTGATGGTTAAAAAATTGGTGTTGTAATTTTAAAACAGTATCATAAGTAGTACTAGGCTTTTTATTTTCTAATTCAATTGCATTAATTTTAACATATGGTAAACTACTAACTGCTAAAGTAATCATTGCAAGGCGATCATTAACTGGTGATAGTTTCCGTGTTTTAAACGGATTTTGATTTGTTGGAATAATTCAAATTTCATCAATATCTGTTTTTATTTTAACAAGATTAATCATTGTTAAATGATCAGTATGAAAAGGATCAAAACTACCACCAAATAACGCTATTTTCATCGATTTTTCCGCTCCAATCTAAAATTAAAATAAACAAAAATAAAGGGAAAATTATTCATTTTTATTTTTAATTCCCAACTCAACTAAAACATCTTCCACTGTATCACGAACAACTTGTTGAAATTATTTAACAGATAAAGTAATGGTAAGATTATCTTTTTCCTCAATATTATTCAAAGAATTATTTGGTAATTTTTGTTTTAAACTCGTAATTTATTCTTTATCACCAGTAACTGTAATTTTATTTTTTCCCTACTTTGTTATTCTTTTTTACTTCTAGTGGTTTACCATTTTGGTATAATTCTAATTTATCATCATCACGATGAAAAATGTATACTGTAAAACTAAATCATAAAAAGCTAATAGAATTATAACAAATTAAAAATAAAAAACAATAATCACAAAAAATATTAAATTAAAAATACTGTGGAATGCCCCCTATATAGTAGACACAAAAATAAAAACATTTGTGTAAACTAGAAATGGGGTGCATTTTATTATGAAAAAAATTCATAGAAAGTGTAAATTGTAAATACCAAATCATAAAAAGTTAACTATTAATTTAGTTAACTTTTTAAGTTAATTATAGGAGGTTGAAATTATGCAAATAAAGCAATATTTAACTTTGCGGTCGTTAGTGAAAAAGTATGGTAAAAATATTGTTATTAATACTGTCAATAAGATTACAAATGATATTGAAATTAAAAAGTAAAGAATAAATTATCCCGCGTAATTTACAATCTTCAATTAACTTTCAATTACTTCCAACTGGTGGTTGTTGTGGTTTGGGTTCTGGTTTATTACTCGCCGTTTTCACTATTATTTGGTTTTTCGCAACTAAATTAATGATGTTGTACTTGTTGCTGTTAATCCGACTGCTCCTAAAATATTTAAAATGTTATAATTTATGTGCAATAATTATAACATTTTAAATATTTTAGGAGGTAAAGTGTGAAAAAATATGAAAGATTAGATTTTAATGAAAGAGTAAATTTGGAAAAATTAAAAGATAATGAATTATTTAAAAAGGAAAATGGAACAATTAATATTCGAAAAATTGCTAAGCAAATGAATAGAGATTATAGAGCTATTTGGCAAGAGTTAAATATGTTTGATAATATTAATGATTATAATGCTGCAAAAGCACAAAAAATAAATGATAAAAATAAAAAATAATGTCGTAAATATTCAATGTTAAATTCACAAGAATTAAGTCATTTTTCTAATGAATATAATAATTTTGGTCGTTCGCCACAAAATATTATTACTTCGTATGAATTACAATATAATGTAAAATTTGGTGTATGTTTAAAACAATGTATAAATATATTAAATTAGGTTATTTTAATTTAAAAAAAGAAATGTTATATTTTAAAAATAAAAAAAGAAAAACAAAAAATGGGGAACAAAATGATAATCGTGGAAAATTACTTAATCTTAGAGATTATAAGCAATTTTTAAATGATTATGGAAATGATTTAAGTTTTAGTGGAATTTAAGAAATGGATACTCTTGATTGTGGTAATTTTCATTTGTTAGTTTTAGTAAATCGTAAATCAAATAGACTGCACCCAAAAAAGTAAGTAAAGAAAAAAAGTCTTTGCTAAACTTTAGAGGAGGTGCATTTTTATATGGCAAGAAAAGGACAAAAATTTAATAAATATACAGCATATTTTCGAAAAATGATAGTACAAGAGGTTAAAAATAATAGTATAAGTTTTATTGCAAAAAAATATCAAATTAATAAAAAACTGTTGCTTCATGGTATGAAAATTTTAAGAAAGGAATTTTAAACACCAATAAAGGTCCAAAAGAATCATTTGAAAAAAGAGATTTAAACTATTACAAAGTTAGGTATGAATTACTAAAAAAGCTTCATGACTTTTACAATTAAATAAAAGAAAAATTGTATCTTTTATCAAAGAAAACATTAATAAATATCCACTAAATTTATTACTTGATATAACAGATTTAAAGCGTAGTTATTGAGATAAATATAAAAATTATTCAAGTAATGGTAAGGATAGCGAATCATTAAAAAATATTGTAAAAGTCTATGAAGAAAATTTAAAACAATTTGGTTATCGTCGAATTACCAAATATTTAAAAGAAGATTATGGCATTGTTTATAATGCTAAGAAAGTATTGCGAATTATGAAAGAAAATAATATTCAAGCTGAATATGTAAAGCGTATGCGTAGAAAAATATTAATAAAACAAAATAGAAATAAAAATATAATTAAATATCCTGATTTAGTAAATCGTAATTTTAATGATATTAAAGAAAGATTTTCAATTTTATTTACTGATGTAACTTATTTAATTTGAAATGGTAAAAAACATTATCAATCAACAATACTTGATGGATATACTAAAGAAATTATTGATGTAAAATGATCAAAATTTAATAATAACAAACTTGTACTTGATAATTTAAATGATGAAATTAATAAAATTAAAAAAATAAAAAAAGATTTAAATAAAATAATAATTCATTCAGATCACGGATATCAATATACATCTAAAGATTACAATAGTAAATGTTTAGATAACAAAATTATAATTTCAATGGGTAAAAATTATCATTGTGCAGACAACATTATTATTGAAAGTTTTCATTCAGTACTTAAAAAAGGAACAATCCATAATAAAAATTATAAATCTCATAATGAATATATTAATGATGTTAAAAAATGAAATAAATGATATTCAAACCAAAAAGAAAAATATATAATAAATGAAAGTTTGTAAACCTTTTTATTAATATTTACTAAACAGAGTGCAGTCTAAAGTTTAGCAAAGACTTTTTTTCTTTACTTACTTTTTTGGGTGCAGTCTAATATAAAAAAATTTTTTTAAATTAAATTAGTGTTTGTTAAGATTAGTAAAATTTATTTTTTGTTGTGTTTAATTTTATAATTTTAAAAATAAATATTAAAAACAATATTTTTAATTTAATATTTTTTGTGATTATTGTTTTTTATTTTTAATTTGTTATAATTTTATTAACTTTTTATGATTTAGTTTTACAGTATACAATTACCATTAAATCAACTGTCAAGGAAAGACTTCCCACTTCATTTACGACGACGAGCAATTAATCATGGAATTGAAATTACTAGGGTTAAAATAATTAGGAAAATAATAAAGACAACTAAACAAATCCGGTTTGTTTTTTTCTTTAACGCTGCTAATTCTTCGGGATGAACAATTTCATAACCATAATAGCCAATAATATTTGCTTTTCTTTTTTTCGCTAAAACAATATTCGCAATATGAACCCCTAACGTTACAATTAAAATAATAATGGTAATGGTGATGGCGGCTGTTAAATCATCAACAATGCCTCAACTCCAGAAACCAAAGCGGAATTCTTCCCCGAAATGTTGTTGGAAACCATATAAAATTCCTAAAATAATACCGCCAAAGAAATAAGTTGGAAAAGCCAATCAATTTAAAACAATGCTACGAACGGTCATCTTTTTATAATTATCAATTAAGAAATGAGGAATCGTGTGATTACCCCGTATTAAATTCGAAAGATAACTATTTATTTCAATCCGAACGCGTGATAAATCAAAAATACCAGCAAACAATAAGCCTAAAGATATTAATAAAAAAGTAATTGTTAAAAAAGGATGGGGAATATATCTGGCTTTAATTCCCATAATTGCTTCTAACTCTTGCTGATGCGAAATAAAATATAAAGCAATAAATAAACTTGCTATCATTGTGCCAAAGAAACCAACAATAATCATAATTAAAGTGCGCACTTTTTCCGAACGAATTTCCCGCCCAATTTCTAACGGAATCAATCGATTAGCATAATCTTTACTAAAATGACGGTGGCGTTGTTTCTCGGATAATTGTGGTTGATAAGCATAGCGTTTATTTTCAATACTATTTGTTAACGCTGGTGCTTCAAATTGTGTTGAGGGGATAAAATGATTCTTTTGATAAAATGACGGTGGCGCTAGCATCCTATTCCCCATCATTTGATTATCATCCAAATATTGGCCGGCATTTGCTCCACGATAATATCCTTTCGAATCATACCCTACTTCCGAACGATTAAATTGGTCATTCACAGGCATTTGATTATATGCCGGTGTAACACGAGCTTGATAAGGATGACAATGCTGATGTGAATAATTATCATTATTTTCATACCCTTCATGGTCATTTTGATATCCAACAAATTCCGGATTATCATAACGCTCTGGTTTTTGTGGTCCGGCCCAATATTGATCATAATTAGCACTTGCCGGATATTGTTGAATTCGCCGTGGAAAAATTTGTTGCTGCATTGGCATTGATTGTGGATGATTTTGCGCAGCAACATGATTATAATATGGTTCAACATACCCTGATCGCATTTGAGGTGAGGTTGTATGCATAATATCCTGGTCTTCTGGTGGATATTGTCGCTTATTATTATTAGCATAATAATTATATTGATTACTTAAATTCATCCGGCACGGATGAATTGTATTATTATTTTGATATAACATTTCCATATTATTTAATTGGTTTTGTTTATATGCTTCATTTGGACGAAAATATTGATTTGGCAGCATATTATGCGGATATGGGCGGTTTTCTGTAAAGCCAGAATTATTATGTTGAATTAAATCAACATTAAAACTATCACCAAAACGTTGCTCTGATTGCATTGGTGGTTGCTGATGTTGTTTATCTTTTACCATAAAAGACTTAACCGTATTGAAAAAACCCATTCTTTGTTTCACCTGCCCTAAATGTGAATAACATTGTATGAAAAAAGAAAGTGCTAGTTTTTATCACCCATTTTTTTAGCTAGCATAATTTCTTGTTCAAAATACTCAATGTTTTCTTTAAAACTAGTTTCTTGTTTTAGATTTATAATATTTGTTCAATTACTACTACTTTTTTTACTTTGAAATAAAGAAAAAGTAATAATAAAATAAACAAATAATAATAGCGCTGCAAACCCTAGAAAAAAACCAATTAACCCGATTACTGATATTTCCAAATCTAAGATTTTTATAGTCGTCGTCAAGAAGCCCTCCATATAAACACCACACTATCTATGAGAATTATACTATACTTTTTAAAATTTTATGAAAAAATAAATGATTTTTATTTTAAACCATTTTCTAGCATTACTAATAAGTCTTTTTTTAGTTGGTTTTGCGTTTGATAAGTTAATCTTAACGTATCAGCAAAATGAGCTTGGTTGATTTGTTCATAAATTGTCCCAATTGTGGTGGTTAATTTAGCAATTTTTGCATTATTGTTAAGATAATTAATAACGCTATCATCAATTCATTTTGTTTTCTCGACTCCTAATCAATTAGGATTTGTTTTAGAAGATTGATCAGTATTAATTCAACATTCTTGAGCGGTTTTACTGTCATCTCATTGTTTAGTTACACTATTATAATTACATTTTGATGAATAAATATTAGCTAAAGCATCCTCCGTTGCTTGGGCAATATTTAGTAAACCACTAGTAATGATATGTTCATCACCATATATTTGCGATTGGGCAGTATCGACACCAATAACTTTGGTTTTCACTTGCTTATATTTAATGTAATCAATTGTATCTTGTGTTTGTGGTCCGGCAACTGGGAAAATAATACTTGCCTTCTTACTAATTAAATAATCAGAAATTATTTTTCCTTCTCCTTGGTTGAAAGACTGTGAGAATCATGATTCATTAGCATTTAAAACATCTTGAACTTTATTAATTGGTAATAAATGCTTAATGGTTGGATCAATCTTATTATTAATTACTGCTAAAATATCTGGCATTAATTGTTGTAAATTAGGATATGAAGCATTTGGCTTAATAATTTCATTAAAAATATCAGCCGCTAGTAAAAATCCTCATAAATAATTTGAAACTCCAATTGGATTATCCATTCCACCATAAGTTGCAATATTTAATTCTTGCTTAAATTCTGCTTGGTGTAAATTAAGTCAAATTGCTGTCACAAGACCAGCTAAAAACCCAGCAATTT
This sequence comes from Spiroplasma endosymbiont of Polydrusus cervinus, assembly GCF_964019755.1. Taxonomy (NCBI): domain Bacteria; kingdom Bacillati; phylum Mycoplasmatota; class Mollicutes; order Entomoplasmatales; family Spiroplasmataceae; genus Spiroplasma; species Spiroplasma endosymbiont of Polydrusus cervinus. Next base: position 185,783 of record NZ_OZ026469.1, on the reverse strand, counting down.
CTTTTTGAAATAAAATTCCAATAATATTATCAACTATTGGTTCATTAGCGCCCATCTTAGCGTGCACATTTTGCCCACTACCATCAATAAAAATGACGTTATCGGTTAAAGCGGCCGCTCAACCAATCGTAAGACCATGACTAAAGCCAGGTAAAATTAGCGTCTTTGCCCCAACAATAGTTGCCACTTTATATGCCGTTTGAAATTCACTGGGGGTAATCCCACTTGGTTCATAATAACTAGCCCATAAAGAACTATCTTGTCACTTCGCTAAAGCAGGACTACTTGCTGCTTGTGAAACAATAAATTTACTTGCTCCTTCTCATGCTGACTGAATAAAAGACTTATCATTAATGGGACCACCACTACTAATTACTCACACATCACACAGATACTGATATTTTTTCGCACAAGACACGGTAAAACTCGTCGATGTTGTTAGTATTTGTACCATCATTAAAACTTTCATTATTTTTTTCATTTTAATCTCCTGTATACTGTAAAACTAAATCATAAAAAGTTAATAAGATTATAACAAATTAAAAATAAAAAACAATAATCACAAAAAATATTAAGAACAATATTTTTAATTTAATATTTTTTGTGATTATTGTTTTTTATTTTTAATTTGTTATAATCTTATTAACTTTTTATGATTTAGTTTTACAGTATACAGGAGGGAAAAAATTATAAATTTAACCCAATTAAAATACAAATTATTTGACTTTGTGCATTGATATAATAATATTCGAATTTACGATAGCTTAAATTATTTAACACCTGTTGAATTTAGAAAACAACACTTCATATAAAAAAGTGTCCTAAAAAGGGTTTCCAATCCAGGAAAAGGAAGAAAGCATGCAAAAATATATATACATTTATGGAATTAATCCTGTTATGGAATCGTTATTAAATCCGACAATGAAACTTAATAAACTATATTTATTGTTAACCGGGAAGCATAATGACTATTATTTAAAATTAGCTCAAGAGCGCCACCTTGAGGTTATTTTTTGTTCAACAGATAAAATGACAACCCTGGTTGAAACAAACAAACACCAAAATTTAGTATTAGAAATTTGCAAACCAGAAAATTATTCTTTGATAACACTGACTGAAAAAGCATTACAAAGCAAACATCCTTTTTTATTAGTACTTGATCAAATTTCTGATCCACATAATTTTGGAGCAATTTTACGAACTTGTGATTTGTTTAATGTTGATGGTGTTATTATTTTAGATAAACGACAAGTTGATATTAATGCTACGGTTGCAAAAACTTCTGCCGGAGCTTTTAATTATGTTCCAGTTTGTCGGGTAAATAATTTAACTACTGGGATTGAATCTTTAAAAAAACAAGGTTTTTGAATTTATGCGACAAATTTAACAACAAAAGCCCAAAAAGTAGGGAAATTAAAATATGATACACCAGTTTGTTTAATTGTTGGAAATGAAGCAACCGGTATTAGTTCAAAATTATTAAAGCATTCTGATTTTAATATTTATATTCCAACGACAGGTCATCTTGATTCTTTAAATGTATCCGTTGCAGCGGCTATTTTAATTTATCAAATTAAAATGTTGCAACAATAAATAGATTGTATTTATTATTTAAGGGTTTTAATTAATATCTTAGAAATTGTGGGATAATATACCACTTAATTACTCAAATTATATTACTTTTAATTTTATTATCAATATATTTTTTTATTTTTTTAAATTTTTCCACGACAAAAATACATTTTTATTGTATACTGTAAAACTAAATCATAAAAAGTTAATAAAATTATAACAAATTAAAAATAAAAAACAATAATCACAAAAAATATTAAATTAAAAATATTGTTTTTAATATTTATTTTTAAAATTATAAAATTAAACACAATAAAAAATAAATTTTACTAATCTTAACAAACACTAATTTAATTTAAAAAAATTTTTTTTATTATACTGCACCCAAAAAAGTAAGTAAAGAAAAAAAGTCTTTGCTAAACTATAGTAGACTGCACCCTGTTTAGTAAGTATTAATAAAAAGGTTTACAAACTTTCATTTATTATATATTTTTCTTTTTGGTTTGAATATCATTTATTTCATTTTTTAACATCATTAATATATTCATTATGAGATTTATAATTTTTATTATGGATTGTTCCTTTTTTAAGTAATGAATGAAAACTTTCAATAATAATGTTGTCTGCACAATGATAATTTTTACCCATTGAAATTATAATTTTGTTATCTAAACATTTACTATTGTAATCTTTAGATGTATATTGATATCCGTGATCTGAATGAATTATTATTTTATTTAAATCTTTTTTTATTTTTTTAATTTTATTAATTGCATCATTTAAATTATCAATTACAAGTTTGTTATTATTAAATTTTGATCATTTTACATCAATAATTTCTTTAGTATATCCATCAAGTATTGTTGATTGATAATGTTTTTTACCATTTCAAATTAAATAAGTTACATCAGTAAATAAAATTGAAAATCTTTCTTTAATATCATTAAAATTACGATTTACTAAATCAGGATATTTAATTATATTTTTATTTCTATTTTGTTTTATTAATATTTTTCTACGCATACGCTTTACATATTCAGCTTGAATATTATTTTCTTTCATAATTCGCAATACTTTCTTAGCATTATAAACAATGCCATAATCTTCTTTTAAATATTTGGTAATTCGACGATAACCAAATTGTTTTAAATTTTCTTCATAGACTTTTACAATATTTTTTAATAATTCGCTATCCTTACCATTACTTGAATAATTTTTATATTTATCTCAATAACTACGCTTTAAATCTGTTATATCAAGTAATAAATTTAGTGGATATTTATTAATGTTTTCTTTGATAAAAGATACAATTTTTCTTTTATTTAATTGTAAAAGTCATGAAGCTTTTTTAGTAATTCATACCTAACTTTGTAATAGTTTAAATCTCTTTTTTCAAATGATTCTTTTGGACCTTTATTGGTGTTTAAAATTCCTTTCTTAAAATTTTCATACCATGAAGCAACAGTTTTTTTATTAATTTGATATTTTTTTGCAATAAAACTTATACTATTATTTTTAACCTCTTGTACTATCATTTTTCGAAAATATGCTGTATATTTATTAAATTTTTGTCCTTTTCTTGCCATATAAAAATACACCTCCTTTAAAGTTTAGCAAAGACTTTTTTTCTTTACTTACTCTTTTGGGTGCAGTCTATTTTTTTAGGGAAGAAATTCCCGCTTCATCTAACTTCAATTTTGAAACTGCCGTCTCAACCAATTCACTAACATTCCGACCATAGGTAACTGGAATCGTAATAATTGGGATTTTTGTATCTAAAATTTTAATATATTTATATTCAGTCCCTAACCGATCAATTGATTTATATTGTTCATCGTCTAAATGAATTAATTCAATCACTAAATCAATTTTTGTTTCATCTAATAACACTTGTAAACCATAAATTTTACTTAAATCTAAAATTCCTAAGCCACGAACTTCAATTAAATTTTTTAACATTTCATGGGATTGCCCATATAAACGATTATTTCGCTGCTGAATAATAATACGATCATCCCCAACAAATAAATGATTCTTTTTAATTAATTCCAATGTCATTTCTGATTTTCCAATCCCAGATTTTCCTCTTAATAAAATTCCTTTCCCAAAAACATTAATTAACGAAGCATGCTCTTCTGTTACTGGAGCAAAATATTCATCAAAAAATTCTAAGATTAGTTGGTATAAACGACTTGTTGTAATATTGCTAGCACGGGCAACGGGACAACTATGTTTTTCCGCAATTTCTAATAATATTTTATCCGTAAACTTTTCCGTTAAAATAATCATCGGAATGTTTTCATTTAAAATATATTCATACCGTTCTCTTTTTACTTTTTCACTTAAGGTGTTTACAAATAATTGTTCTTTATTTGATAATAAAATTACCCGACGATTAATATTATTTTTTTCAAAATCAAAGCCAGCTAATTCTAACCCTGGCCGGTTAAGGCCATAAATTTTAACAGCCCGATTAATGCCATCTTTCCCTGCTAAAACCTCATAGCAAAATTTATCAACAATATCTTTTACAATAAACTTTGTCATTCCCAGTTTCTCCCTGTAAATTAATACTATCACAAATTGTTATTCTGCTTCAATTTCAATAATAATATCGCGTAATTCCGCGGCGCGTTCAAAATCAAGTTTCTTACTTGCTTCATACATTTCTTTTCGTAAATCAGCTAATAATGCTGTTTTCGCTGTTTGATATTCTTTTGATTTTTTATTTTTAATCTTCTGTAATTTATCTTCTTGGCGTTTAATATTACTATAATCACGAATACTTTTAATAATTGTTGTTGGCGTAATATGATATTTTAAATTATATGCTTCCTGAATTTGACGACGACGAGCTGTCTCTTGCATTGCTTTTTGCATTGCATCAGAAATAGTATCAGCATATAAAATAACATGCCCTTCCGCATTCCGCGCTGCCCGACCAATTGTTTGAACTAAACTACGTTCATTACGTAAAAAGCCTTGCTTATCCGCATCAAGAATACAAATTAACGAAACTTCTGGAATATCAATTCCTTCTCGAATTAAGTTAACACCCACAATACAATCATAAACACCTTTTCGTAAATCAAGTAAGATTTGAGTACGCTCTAAGGTTTTTAATTCACTGTGTAAGTAGGCAACTTTAACATTTTGTTCTTGTAAATAACTTGTTAAATCTTCAGACATTCGAATTGTTAACGCTGTAATAAACACCCGTTCATTCTTTTTCCAACGGATTTTTACTTGTTCAATAATATCATCAATTTGCCCTGTTGTTGATTTTACTTCGACAGTTGGATCTAATAAACCCGTTGGTCGAATAATTTGTTCAGCAACTTTGTGATCAACCAATTGGACCTCATAATCACCGGGTGTTGCTGAAACATAAATAATATTTTTTAATTTCTGATTAAATTCATCAAAATTTAAAGGACGATTATCCAATGCACTTTTTAAACGAAAGCCATAATTTACTAATGTTTCTTTTCGACTTCGATCAGTATTATACATTGCCCGAATTTGGGGTAATGACATATGGGACTCATCAATAATAGTTAAAAAATCATCACCAAAAAAATCAATCAAAGTATAAGGGGCTTCCCCTTCTGAACGTAAATCTAAATGACGCGAGTAATTTTCAATCCCTGAACATATGCCACTTTCTCGTAAGGAATCTAAGTCATATTCTGTCCGTTGTTTTAATCGTTGAAACTCAACAATTTTTCCATCTGCTTTTAATTCTTCTAACCCAACTTTTAACTCCGCTTCAATTCGTTTAATTCCTTTGACTAACCGTTCTGGTGAAATAATATAATCTTGCGCTGGAAAAATTGTTACCGTTGATAACCGTTGGGTAACATCACCTGTTATTCCATCAATATAAGCTAAATCATCAATTTCATCACCAAACAAATCAATGCGGATAAAAGTTTTAATATTTCATCCTGGAACAATTTTAATAACATCCCCTTTTGCACTAAAACTACCGGGAATTAATTCAATATCATTACGGGCATATCCTGATGATACTAAAAAATTAGCTAAATCCTTTTTACTAATTTTTTGATTACGATCAATTTGAAGAAAAGATTTTTTATATTCATTTGGATCTTGCGCCCCATAGATCGCAGCAACCGATGCGACAACAATCACATCTTTACGTGTTGTTAACGCATTAAAAGCACTTAACCGCATCATATCTAATTCCATATTTTGGCGAGCATCTTTATCAATATATAAATCTTTCCCTGGTAAATAAGCTTCTGGTTGATAAAAATCAAAGTTTGAAACAAAATACTCAACACGATTATTGGGAAACATTTCTTTTAATTCAACATATAATTGCATTGCTAATGTCTTATTATGGGCCATTACTAACGTTGGCTTTTGATAATTTTCAATAACATTAGCCATCGTAAATGTTTTTCCCGTTCCAGTTGCTCCTAATAAAACTTGATGCTTTTTATTTGCTAATAAATTGGTAGTTAATTTTTCAATTGCTAATGGTTGATCACCTGCTGGTAAATAATTTGATGTTAATTTAAACATTGTCTCACTACTCCTTTACGCCTTTGTTCCCTGTTCTTTAATTATATCAATCTTCCGACTAATTATTTTAAAAATAAAAAAGTAAAAGGTATTTTATTTTTTTTGTCCTTTCGTGATATTAGTAACCAGTAGATCAATTCCCACTTTCTTCATAATTATATTTTATTTGAAAGTCCACATAAATATGGTCCAACTTATTGTAACCTATCCAAAGAAATTGGTTTATTATAAATATATAAACATAATTCTTTATCTTTACGATATATATTATTACTAAGTGCATCATTTGTTTTTCTATAAATTATTAATTCAAATTTTAAATTATAATTTTCTATTTCAATTAAATATTCTTTTAATTGTTGTTTTGATAAATAAGTGGCGCTGTGTAGATACAAACGGCAAATTTATATCTTGCTAGATTAATAATAAAATATTTTGTATACTGTAAAAGTAAATCATAAAAAGTTAATAAAATTATAACAAATTAAAAATAAAAAACACAATTTTTAAATATTTAACCGAACAAAAGCATCAAATTATTAACTTGGGAACAGATAGTGTGACGGCAGTTGACTATCCTGATATTGGTCAAGCTGTTGGGGAAAGAGTAATCCAAGAGCAAGATAGTATTGGAATTGTGATTTGTGAAACAGGCATTGGAATTTCAATTGCAGCAAATAAAGTAAAGGGGATTCGAGCAGCATTATGTAATGAAACAGTGTTAGCAAAATTAGCTCGCGAACACAATAATGTTAATGTTTTAGCATCAGGGGGCTAAAGTTATTGCCAATCAAAATGCGATTTGAATTGTTGAAATGTTTTTAAATACTGCATTTGATGCTGGACGTCATAATCTTCGTGTTGATAAACTTAATAAACTTTAGGATGAGGTTCTATGCCTCATTATTTTTTTAAGTAATATTTTACAATACAAAAAAAGAAGTTACATAATAACTTCAACAGCTTTAATATCAGGAATTTCTTGTTTAACAATTTGTTCTACGCCATCTTTAATTGTTGAATCAATTAAACCACAGCCAACACATGCTCCTGCTAAACGAACATAAACAACATCATCTTTAACTTCTACAAATTCAATATCACCACCATCTTGATTAATGTAAGGGCGAAGATTATCAATAATATCTTTTGCTTGTTTTTTTTGTGTCATTTTATCACCTTCTTTTTTAATTATAGCATTTTTATGATAAAAGTTTGTTTAATTCATTATGGAAATGTATATAATAATAGGTATAAATTCAATTTATAATTTTTTATTGGAGCTTAAATGTTTAAAGGAGGACTAATGGAAGAAAAAAGTTTTAGTATATATGGCCTATCCGCGGGAATAAAATTAACTGATGAAATTTGTAAAATTTTACGTGTTAAAAGGCAAGAAATGGAAACAATTCGTTTTGCTGATGGTGAGATTCTGGTACGTGCAATGAATTCGGTACGCGGGAAGGATGTTTATATTATTCAATCAACATCTTGACCAGTTAATGAAAATTTAATGGAGTTATTAATTGCCATTGATGCGTTAAAACGTGGCAGCGCTCAAAGTATTAATGTGATAATCCCTTACTTTGGGTATGCTCGTCAAGATCGTAAGGCCCGTGGTCGTCAACCAATTACGTGTAAATTAGTAGCAAATATGTTAACAACAGCTGGGGCAACAAGGGTAATGACTGTTGATTTACATTCGTCACAATCAATGGGATTTTTTGATGTACCAGTTGATGATTTACGTTTAACTCAAGAACTAGTAAAAAGAATTATGCGGAAAATTGAAGAAGACCACATTAAAGAAGAGGTAACAATTGTTTCACCAGATCATGGCGGATTAGTTCGGGCACGGAATGTCGCTGATCGCTTAGCGAATTTAGCTGGGAATATTGCGGTAATTGATAAGCGCCGACCAAAATCAAATGTTAGCGAGGTTCAATTTATTTTAGGGGATGTTAAAGATCGTGTTTGTTTTATTGTTGATGATATGATTGATACGGCTGGAACAATTTGCAATGCAGCGAAAGCATTGAAACAAAATGGGGCAAAAGCATTGTATTTACTAGCTTGTCATGGGGTATTTTCACCACCAGCAAAAGAGCGTTTAACTGAAGTTATTAAAGATGGGACAGTTAAAAAAGTTATTGTTACAAATACAATTGATATTAATGAGAATCGTTTATTTGATGGTTTAGAAATTATTTCTATTGCTGATTTAATTTCACAAATGATTAAGGCGATGATTGAAAAACGTAGTTTATCTGATGTTTATTCAAGTTGTAATGAAAAAATAAAAAAATTAATTGAAAAAATGAAGAAATAATTGTGTTTTTAAAGTTTGCTCACTATTAATTAATAGTGAGCAAACTTTTTTAATTTTAATGGTGCTCTTAGTCAAGATATAGTATAATTTATTTGTATAAATCCTAATAAACATCATAATTTTTAATTGGAAAGGAACATTATTGATGGGCGTCCTGTTCTGTGCGATGAACCGGCAAAAAACAATTCTTGTGAGATTATTTTTTGCCGGTTAATCGCACAGAACGCCAAATGATTAAACAAATTGGTATTAGTAAATTTAGTTGTATTTTAACCGATAGAGGAAAAGAATTTTATAGATGAAAAACAATAGAAAAACATTTTAAAATAAGAGTTTATTTTTGTGATCCTGGTAAACCTCGCCAGAAAAGCATTAGTAGAAAGAATAAATAGAGATATAAGGCGTTGATTGGGTCAAAATGAGCCATTAATTAATATTCGTAGTAGATTAAAATCTATTTTAGAAATATTAAATACCACAATTAGACCTTGCTTGGAAAATTTTACATCAAGACAATATTTTAAAAAAATTTTTTTAAATTAAATTAGTGTTTGTTAAGATTAGTAAAATTTATTTTTTGTTGTGTTTAATTTTATAATTTTAAAAATAAATATTAAAAACAATATTTTTAATTTAATATTTTTTGTGATTATTGTTTTTTATTTTTAATTTGTTATAATTTTATTAACTTTTTATGATTTAGTTTTACAGTATACAAACTTATTATTTTTGTTAAAAAGGCTTTAAAATTATTGTGCTTTAAGCATTAATTTACTTTTAACACGAGCGGCTTTATTAGCATGATAAATTCCTTTAGTAACTGCTTTGTCAACTAAACTAATTGCAGTATTAACTAATTCTGGTGTGTTTGTTTCTTGAGCGTTAATTGCAATTTCAGCTTTTTTAATTGCTTTTTTTACTGATGATTTAAAAGATTTATTTGCTAAATTAGCTTTTGCATTAGTTTTAACTCTTTTAATTTGTGATTTAATATTAGCCATTTTTACCTCCTTTCGTCTTTTAAGATATGTATACTGTAAAACTAAATCATAAAAAGTTAATAAAATTATAACAAATTAAAAATAAAAAACAATAATCACAAAAAGTTAACTAAATTAATAGTTAACTTTTTATAAGTTAATTTTTAAGTTAATTATAGGAGGTTGAAATTATGCAAATAAAGCAATATTTAATTTTGCGGTTGTTAGTGAAAAAGTATGGTAAAGATATTATTATTAATACTGTCAATAAGATTGCAAATGATATTGAAATTAAAAAGTAAAGAATAAATTATCCCGCGTAATTTACAATTTTCAATTAACTTTCAATTACTTCCAACTGGTGGTTGTTGTGGTTTGGGTTCTGGTTTTTATTACTCCCCGTTTTCACTATTATTTGGTTTTTCGCAACTAATTAATGATGTTGTACTTGTTGCTGTTAATCCGATTGCTCCTAAAATACTTAAAATGTTATAATTATTGCACAATAATTATAACATTTTAAGTATTTTAGGAGGTAAAGTGTGAAAAAATATGAAAGATTAGATTTTAATAAAAGAGTAAATTTGGAAAAATTAAAAGATAATGAATTATTTAAAAAGGAAAATGCAATATATATATAGTAGACTGCACCCAAAAGAGTAAGTAAAGAAAAAAAGTCTTTGCTAAACTTTAAAGGAGGTGCATTTTTATATGGCAAGAAAAGGACAAAAATTTAATAAATATACAGCATATTTTCGAAAAATGATAGTATAAGAGGTTAAAAATAATAGTATAAGTTTTATTGCAAAAAAATATCAAATTAATAAAAAACTGTTGCTTCATGGTATGAAAATTTTAAGAAAGGAATTTTAAACACCAATAAAGGTCCAAAAGAATCATTTGAAAAAAGAGATTTAAACTATTACAAAGTTAGGTATGAATTACTAAAAAAGCTTCATGACTTTTACAATTAAATAAAAGAAAAATTGTATCTTTTATCAAAGAAAACATTAATAAATATCCACTAAATTTATTACTTGATATAACAGATTTAAAGCGTAGTTATTGAGATAAATATAAAAATTATTCAAGTAATGGTAAGGATAGCGAATCATTAAAAAATATTGTAAAAGTCTATGAAGAAAATTTAAAACAATTTGGTTATCGTCGAATTACCAAATATTTAAAAGAAGATTATGGCATTGTTTATAATGCTAAGAAAGTATTGCGAATTATGAAAGAAAATAATATTCAAGCTGAATATGTAAAGCGTATGCGTAGAAAAATATTAATAAAACAAAATAGAAATAAAAATATAATTAAATATCCTGATTTAATAAATCGTAATTTTAATGATATTAAAGAAAGATTTTCAATTTATTTACTGATGTAACTTATTTAATTTGAAATGGTAAAAAACATTATCAATCAACAATACTTGATGGATATACTAAAGAAATTATTGATGTAAAATGATCAAAATTTAATAATAACAAACTTGTAATTGATAATTTAAATGATGCAATTAATAAAATTAAAAAAATAAAAAAAGATTTAAATAAAATAATAATTCATTCAGATCACGAATATCAATATACATCTAAAGATTACAATAGTAAATGTTTAGATAACAAAATTATAATTTCAATGGGTAAAAATTATCATTGTGCAGACAATATTATTATTGAGAGTTTTCATTCATTACTTAAAAAAGGAACAATCCATAATAAAAATTATAAATCTCATAATGAATATATTAATGATGTTAAAAAATGAAATAAATAATATTCAAACCAAAAAGAAAAATATATAATAAATGAAAGTTTGTAAACCTTTTTATTAATACTTACTAAACAGGGTGCAGTCTATTGACCTTTTTATTAATACTTACTAAACAGGGTGCAGTCTAGTCGTATCAAGTTCTTTTTTAATAAATTTATTAGGAACTTTATCAATGTCAATTATTTTAATATTATATTCTTTTTTTGTTTTAATCCTCTAATTTTTAATTCATTTTCACTAATTAATTGATCAATAATTCCAACATTATTAGTTAAATTCTTATTTTCTAAAATTAGTTGTTGTTGTTTTTCATACCAATAAATTTGTTTTTGTAAAATTTCATCTGTTAAATCTTTAAATTTATTGCTAATTTCTTTTTCAAATAATAATAAAATTCTTCTTACTTGATTTAAAATATTTTTTGATGAAGAAAGTGGATTTAAGTATTTTTTTTCTTCTATTTTTAAAATAGACTTTAATTCGCTACCATTATCTGCATCTTTTTTATTATTAATTGTGTAATTAATGATTTTATTTTGTAAAGAATTAAAATAATCAATATTATTTTTATCAGTTATTTTTGATATAAAATCTTTCAAACAATTTAAAGAATCATTAAGTGAATTCCTTAGTTTTATTTTTTCATCTTCAATATCATTTTTAGTTATTAATTCTTTTATAGTTATTAATTCCATATTTTTTATTTCTTCCTTTCGTTATTTACTATTAAATAGTTTGATTATTTTTAATGTTATAAAATAGAAAATTGGTAAACATATGGTATTTGTAATTAATATTCCGATAATTATTTGTTCTATATTTAAAATCGCAAGATTTAATCAAAAAAGTATAAAATCAATCGGAAAATAAATAATTATGTTTACTAATAAAATTAGAATAATTTTAATAATATGATTTATTTTTATTCAATTAATTAGTTTAATTAAAATTGCCAATAAACCCGTACCAATATTTCAACATAATGATCCCAAAGTAAAACCTCATAATGTTAAATCAGATAGAAAATAAATGTCCCATAAATCCAATTAAGAAACACCAATATCAATTTAAAATAAATCCGCCTACAAAAATGGGGATTAAAAATAATGGAATTGATGTTCTTGAAATAACTTGTATTTGCATTACTTGTGATAATACAACCGTCATGGCAATTAAAATTACCACATAATTTATTTTTTTAATTAATTGAAAGTTATTCATTTTTTAAAAATTTAATTTAAGTTCTATTTTATTTAATCTTTTTTCTATAATTGCAAAATAATTATTATTTATTTCACAACCTAGTCATTTTCTCTTTAATTGTTCACAAGCATATGCGGTTGTACCACTTCCCATAAAAGGATCTAAAATTATATCATTTTCTTTGCTATGTTTTTTAATCAAATCGCCAAATATATTTAATGGTTTTTCTGTTGGGTGTTCTGTTTTTTTATAAGATGAACCTATTGGGTTTTTAAATATTGTTTTTTTATTTTCATAGTTTTTTATATAGTTTGATATTGGATTTTTTTTAGAATAAATAATCATACAATATTCTTTATCTTGAAAAATAAAATTATTAGTTGGCATTGGATTTGTTTTTTCTCAAAAATAAAAATCAAAATTCATATTATTTTTATAAACTCAATCTAAGTAAGCTTTAATTTGTCTTCTATTCATTCAAATTAACATAAATTTATTTTTTGAAATTCGATAAAATTCATCTAAATAAGTATTTATATCAAATGAATTATGTAAATTATTATCATATATAGCGTTAATATATTTATTTATACTTTTTGATATTTCGCCATAATTTATTTGTTCTTTTTTTCTTGTTGGTAAATCATATAAATAAGGTGGATCAGTTAATATTAAATCAACGCTATCATTTTCTAATGTTTTGACAAAAGATAAAGCATCATTATTTATTAACTTACCTAAATTAGTCTTAAATTCTTTCATTAAATTATCATCCTATTTTTTATTTAACTAAAATTATTAAATATTTTTTTAACATTATTTTTTATATATAATTTTAAGATATGTTTATCAAAAATATTTAATTTAATATATTTATATTGTTTGTTTATGATAGAGATTGAAATAAATATATTATTAATACTTTTTACTTACTTTTACTCTAATTTATTTATTAACAAATATATTAATTTTGTTATTAACTAATTATTTATGAGAGAGAGTGAGAGAAATATTAATATTTTATTTTTTATCTCTTTATCTCTCTGTCTTTTAAATAAATATATTAAATATATAGTAAAAATAAATTTTGGAACATTTAAAATATGCAAAATAGTAAAAATTGGCACACTGAAAAATACTATTAAGTTTTCAAAGATCGTATATTAAATATTAATTTTTTAATAAATAATTAAGTGTGCCAATAGAAATTAATATAAATGGAACAGAGAAAAGACAACACCTTAAATTAGGAGAAAAAACAGGTACATTTTTTATAAAGACTTCTAAGATATTTAATAAATATTCAAACAACTTAAAGAGGACATCAAAAAGTTGCTATAAAGTTTTTTGTTTTATAAATAAGATGCTGTCTTTTCTCTATTTCAATTAAATTAATCTATAATTATGGTTTTATAAATAAATATACCACTTACTAAAATGGTTTATTATTCTTATTCAATTTCTTAGTTTTTTTCAAAACCCTTCTTTTTTCCATGCGACCAACAAAAATAGGAAACAAAATGATAATCGTGGAAAATTGCTTAATATTAGAGATTATAAGCAATTTTTAAATGATTATGGAAATAATTAAACAAATTGGTATTAGTAAATTTAGTTGTATTTTAACCGATAGAGGAAAAGAATTTTATAGATGAAAATCAATAGAAAAACATTTTCAAATAAGAGTTTATTTTTGTGATTCTGGTAAACCTTGTCAGAAAGAATTAGTAGAAAGAATAAATAGAGATATAAGGCGTTGATTTGGGTTAAAATGAGCCATTAATTAATATTTTTAGTAGATTAACATCTATTTTAGAAATATTAAATACCACAATTAGACCTTGCTTGGAAAATTTTACATCAAGACAATATTTTAAAAAAATTTTTTTAAATTAAATTAGTGTTTGTTAAGATTAGTAAAATTTATTTTTTGGAGGTTCATCGTACATAATGCCAATTATAAAATTAATATTAAAAACAATATTTTTAATTTAATATTTTTTGTGATTATTGTTTTTTTATTTTTAATTTGTTATAATTTTATTAACTTTTTATGATTTAGTTTTACAGTATACATCTTAATAGATATAAAACGGAGGAAAAAATTATGATTAAAAATGTTGGGATTGATATTGTTCAAAATAAACGAATCAAGTTATCAACCGCATTCGTTAAAAAATTATTAAGTCCAGTTGAATTAAAGCAATATACAACTTTTTTTGATAAAAATGCCCGACGCCAATTTTTAGCTGGACGTTGAGTGGTCAAAGAGGCCGTAGTTAAAGCCCTTGATATTAGGGTAATTTTAAACGAAGTGACGATTTATTTAAAGGATGATAATAATTTATTGGTTGAAGGATTATCTTTAGCCCAAAATGAAATTGTGCATGTTTCACTTAGCCATGAATGTGATTATAGTGTCGGTTTAGCAGTTTTTTCAACTTTTTAACAATTTTTAAAAATTGTTTTTTTTATTTTTAATTTGTTATAATTTTATTAACTTTTTATGATTTAGTTTTACAGTATACAATTTACATCTTTTTAAATTATTTATTTGTTTATAATTAGTTTCAATATTTAATTTTTCTTGTTTCTGATACGGACTAGCAGCAATTGTTATTGGTACAGCAGTTCCACTAATTGTTAATACACTCAATAAACTAAGTAATTTTTTCATCCTTGTTTTTCTCCTTTTCTTAATCTTGAAACTTTTTATCAAGATTTACCTGCATTATATATATACAAGCAAAATTACGAATTATTTTAAGAATTTTATCTTGAAAAATAGCTCTTATTACGCGTTTTAAGGGCTAAATTAACAATAAAATATATTTTTTTATATAATTTTATTTACAATTTACAGTTCATATTTATTTTTCTCCTTTTCGTTTGGCTTCTTCGTCAGCTTCGTCAGCTTTCATTTGAGCGATGTCTTTTGCGGTTTTTTCAGCAAACGCTTTCGCTTTTTTCTTGCGGATTGGTTCACAAATAAATGGTGTAATTACAAATTTTTTCAATAATCAACCAAGAAGCAGTAGTCCCGATAAAGAACCAACAATAATACCAACAATCGCTCAACCTGTTAATCCTTTTTTGTCATTGTTTAGTGTTGACTCAGGTGTTGTTGGTTGGTGTTTTATTTGTGTTGGAATAGTTTTGGTAGTAAAACTCAACAGTTTTGTGCTATCATCGACCGCTTGAATTTTGACATCTTTGCCCGTAGTTCAATCACCCGCAACAAGATTATTTGCGTTAATAGCATAATCGATGTTTTCTACAACATCAGGGACATACTTTTCAACTTGTGCTTTTACACTAGCAAGGAGTTTTGTTTTATAAGTATCAATTTCATCTTGGGTAACATTTTGAATGTTATAAACAACAAAGTTATCTAATTTTAGGTCTAAGTGGGCTAAGCTCTGCTTTCAAGTCTTCGACAACTCAAACAAATTATTTAACTGACTAGCACTAGAACCACGGATATTTTTATATCCGTTATCTTCTGCTCATTGTTCAAACTGTTTGCCATTATCAGTGTCAAAATAATGAGGCACTTTTTGTTTATCTGATACTTGCAGATAAATAGTTTTAGTATGCGTTGGTAAATCTTTATGTTGTAATTCAACTAAATAACGACCATCAACTGAACCATATTGTCCCTTATCAATCTCTAAACCATTTGTTTGGTCAATAGTACTTGATTGTGCTGTTTTATTTCATTGCTCATCACAGCCATACACAACCCCAGTTATGTTATTGCCAGTTGGTGGTTGTTTGATTTTAATAACACTTTTCCCATTCGCATAATAAAATGTATCAACTTTGTTTGTCATTTTACTTTTGCCAAGTTGTGCTAAATAATCTTTATCAATTTGAACACCACTTGCCAATGATGTTAAATAAATTTTTAAATCAACCACTGTTGCTGGTACAACGTTGTAAATTACAACAACTGAACCTTGATAACTTCTGCTAACATCGCGTGCTTTTAAAGTTGCCGAATGCATATCTTTTTTTTCAATTGCAATTTGAGAAAAATCAATATCAAGCGAATTATTTTTAATTATTTTTGCCTTGATAGTGTCATCATTGTTATTGGTAATATTTCCTAAGGTAGTGTTATTAATTAACTCGCTTAACTGTTTTGGAACTATTGGACTTGGTTGGTTAATTTTTGCTGCCACAACAACATCAATATCTTCACTTGTGTATTTAGTGCCATTTATATTATATTTGATAACTAATTTATGAGTCTTTTCACTTGTTGATGATTTCACATTGATATTTACTTTGTATTCTAACATATTTTGTTTAGCACTATCTCAATAAACTTCTTCAACATTCGGATTATTGATATTGATGTTTGTTTCGCCATCCACAGTCAACCGCATTCCAACATTAGACCAAGTCGCCGTTTTAGAACCATCAGCAAGTGAAAACGAAATTCCTTTTTGAAATAAAGAACTATCTTTTCAATCTGTTATTTCACCAGTACTAGAATTTATTTCGGGTAAATTAGGTTCGCCAACGCCATCCCAGCGATACATTTTTTTAACATGTTTGAAGGGAAAGTAATAACCATTAAATTTTATGTTACCACCTAAAGTTAAAACATCTCATTTTGAATTAAATTTAACAACATTGTTGGGAATATAATTGTATGGGACTATAAAAAAATATCACTTATCGTATTTTTTTTCTATTTCTCTCCCACCAATTGTTTTGGAAATTAATTTTCAATTAAAATTTAAATTTTTGCCGTTTTCCATTTTTATTTGTAATCCATCTGTGACATCTTTTTCAGTTGTTCCAACATCGCGTTTGGTGCGAGTTTGTACTGTGTTGGCTAATAACGGAGCCGGAACACTCGTTGCCAGCGTAGTTATAGTTAATAAGCTTAGTAATTTTTTCATTTCCTTTGTTTCCCTTCTGTTCTCTTTTTTTATTAAAAAGAGAACAGCACCACTGCACACTATTCCCACAAGCAATTTTCAAAACATTTCACAAGAGTATAATAAACAAAATACCCAAGTAAAATATGTTAAAATTGTCTATGAAAACGCTAGCGTTTCCACGATACTAAATTGTTTTACAAACAACTTAGTATCACTTTGTATAATTTTAAGAAGTAAGGAAGCCAAATCACTCACTACTATTATTTTACTATACTCTTTATAGATAGGGTATTTTTTATATATTTGCTATTTTATTTCCTTGATCCAGTTCTTCGTATGCTTGTTTTTGTCGCCAAGAATTATTTATAATTAAATTAGTCGCCTTTTTTCTTTTTCCAATGTATACTGTAAAAATAAATCATAAAAATCTAATAAAATTATAACAAATTAAAAATAAAAAACAATAATTACAAAAAATATTAAATTAAATAGACTGCACCCAAAAAAGTAAGTAAAGAAAAAAGCCTTTGCTAAACTTTAAAGGAGGTGCATTTTTATATGGCAAGAAAAGGACAAAAATTTAATAAATATACAGCATATTTTCGAAAAATGATAGTACAAGAGGTTAAAAATAATAGTATAAGTTTTATTGCAAAAAAATATCAAATTAATAAAAAACTGTTGCTTCATGGTATGAAAATTTTAAGAAAGGAATTTTAAACACCAATAAAGGTCCACAAGAATCATTTGAAAAAAGAGATTTAAACTATTACAAAGTTAGGTATGAATTACTAAAAAGCTTCATGACTTTTACAATTAAATAAAAGAAAAATTGTATCTTTTATCAAAGAAAACATTAATAAATATCCACTAAATTTATTACTTGATATAACAGATTTAAAGCGTAGTTATTGAGATAAATATAAAAATTATTCAAGTAATGGTAAGGATAGCGAATCATTAAAAAATATTGTAAAAGTCTATGAAGAAAATTTAAAACAATTTGGTTATCGTCGAATTACCAAATATTTAAAAGAAGATTATGGCATTGTTTATAATGCTAAGAAAGTATTGCGAATTATGAAATAAAATAATATTCAAGCTGAATATGTAAAGCGTATGCGTAGAAAAATATTAATAAAACAAAATAGAAATAAAAATATAATTAAATATCCTGATTTAGTAAATCGTAATTTTAATGATATTAAAGAAAGATTTTCAATTTTATTTACTGATGTAACTTATTTAATTTGAAATGGTAAAAAACATTATCAATCAACAATACTTGATGGATATACTAAAGAAATTATTGATGTAAAATGATCAAAATTTAATAATAACAAACTTGTAATTGATAATTTAAATGATGCAATTAATAAAATTAAAAAAATAAAAAAAGATTTAAATAAAATAATAATTCATTCAGATCACGAATATCAATATACATCTAAAGATTACAATAGTAAATGTTTAGATAACAAAATTATAATTTCAATGGGTAAAAATTATCATTGTGCAGACAACATTATTATTGAAAGTTTTCATTCATTACTTAAAAAAGGAACAATCCATAATAAAAATTATAAATCTCATAATAAATATATTAATGATGTTAAAAAATGAAATAAATGATATTCAAACCAAAAAGAAAAATATATAATAAATGAAAGTTTGTAAACCTTTTTATTAATACTTACTAAACAGGGTGCAGTCTAAAAATGATATTTTTAATTTAATATTTTTTGTAATTATTGTTTTTTATTTTTAATTTGTTATAATTTTATTAGATTTTTATGATTTATTTTTACAGTATACAGGATGTGATAATAAAAAATGACAAATACATTACGAAATTGAAAAATAATAATGATCATTCAAGGGATTTTAATGGGAGCATTATTTTCATTTATTCCATTTCAAATTTTTGACAAATTTGGTGTAACAAAAATTTGATTCTTCTTATTAATTCCAATTGCAATGTTCTTTTTTACCCCGTTATGAGCAAAAGTTAAAAAGAAAAAAAGTAATACTTTTATTCTTCAAATTAATAGTTTTTTTCTATTTATTTTTCTATCATTATTAATGACTATTAATTTTTTTGATAATAATTTAATTATTTATTTTTATCCCCTGTTGCTTTTTTGCACAGAAATGTTTGTTGCTGGAATGGTTCCCTTCTCAATGGAAATTATTCGGAGTTATGCTCATGAACATCATTTAAAAACAAACCCTAGTCTTTATTTTATTATGGGGAGTGTTGTGACAATTATAATTCCATTTTTATTACAATACTTTTTAAAAGACTTAGCAGCTAAAATTAGCTTACAAGCATATTTTAGTTTGTTTACATTAATTAATTTTAGTTTAATTTTCTTTAACCATAATTTACAAACAGAAGAAATTACCTTTAAAATTAATCCGGCTAGTTGAAAAATGTTGCGAAAAAATAAACAATTTTGAAGTTATTTATATTCATCAAGTTTTTTATATAGTATTAATGAACTTTTGG
This sequence comes from Spiroplasma endosymbiont of Polydrusus cervinus, assembly GCF_964019755.1. Taxonomy (NCBI): domain Bacteria; kingdom Bacillati; phylum Mycoplasmatota; class Mollicutes; order Entomoplasmatales; family Spiroplasmataceae; genus Spiroplasma; species Spiroplasma endosymbiont of Polydrusus cervinus. The sequence continues at coordinate 165,962 of NZ_OZ026469.1, read as the reverse complement.
GTTATATTTTACCGATTTTAGTTTTTAATAAAAATAATATGCCAATGATAATCATCATAATTGGTAGTTTATATGTTATTCGTAAATTAAGTTATCTATTTGGATATTTAATTAAAACAAATCAAAATATTAAACAACAAATTATTTGTAACACTACGATTGCTATCGTCGTAATTGGCTTATTATTAGGATTAACAATTTCCTATTTTCCGTTCCAAACTCAGTTATCATATACTTTATACTTAACAATTGGGTTAGGGGGTAGTCAATTTTTAATTGGGTGTTGTTTAGGAAATTTAAGTCGGATTCAAAAAAATAATATTATTAATTTAGTTGGTTCTGAACATTTAACATTAGGATTAATGATTGAACATGTCTTTGGCCGTGCTATCTTTAGTTTATTATTAAGTATCATTATTATGCCAAATATGATCAATTTTTATGCAAATATATTAACTTATATTATTATTTACAGTATTATCATTGGAATGTTACTTTTTAGTTTTAGTTTTCTTTTTATAAAACTACCAGTAAAAAAATAAATTGGATTGGCAACCCTTTTTAGGACACTTTTTATATGGACTGTTGTTTTCTAAATTCAACAGGTGTTGTATATTGTAAAACTAAATCATAAAAAGTTAATAAAATTATAACAAATTAAAAATAAAAAGCAATAATCACAAAAAATAGTAAATTAAAAATATTGTTTTTAATATTTATTTTTAAAATTATAAAATTAAACACAACAAAAAATAAATTTTATTAATCTTAACAAACACTAATTTAATTTAAAAAAATTTTTTTAAAATATTTTCTTGATGTAAAATTTTCCAAGCAAGGTCTAATTGTGGTATTTAATATATCTAAAATAGATTTTAATCTACTACGAATATTAATTAATGGCTCATTTTGACCCAATCAACGCCTTATATCTCTACTTATTCTTTCTACTAATGCTTTCTGGCAAGGTTTACCAGGATCACAAAAATAAACTCTTATTTTAAAGTTTTTTTCTATTGTTTTTCATCTATAAAATTCTTTTCCTCTATCGGTTAAAATATAACTAAATTTATTAATACCAATTTGTTTAATCATTTTCATTAAAATTGTTAATACAATACTTGCCTTTTTACTAAATAAAATATGATAAAAAAGTATTTTTGATTTACGATTTACTAAAACTAACAAATAAAAATTATCACAATCAAGAGTATCCATTTTTCAAATTCCACTAAAACTTAAATCATTTCCATAATCATTTAAAAATTGCTTATAATCTCTAATATTAAGTAATTTTCCACGATTATCATTTTGTTCCCTATTTTTTTGTTTTTCTTTTTTTATTTTTAATATATAACATTTCTTTTTTTAAATTAAAATAACCTAATTTAATATATTTATACATTGTTTTAAAACATACACCAAATTTTACATTATATTGTAATTCATACGAAGTAATAATATTTTGTGGCGAACGACCAAAATTATTATATTCATTAGAAAAATGACTTAATTCTTGTGAATTTAACATTGAATATTTACGACATTGTTTTTTATTTTTATCATGTATTTTTTGTGCTTTTGCAGCATTATAATCATTAATATTATCAAACATATTTAACTCTTGCCAAATAGTTCTATAGTCTCTATTCATTTGTTTAGCAATTTTTTGAATATTAATTGTTTCATTTTTCTTTTTAAATAATTCATTATTTTTTAATTTTTCCAAATTTACTCTTTCATTAAAATCTAATCTTTCATATTTTTTCATACTTTACCTCCTAAAATATTTAAAATGTTATAATTATTGCACATAAATTATAACATTTTAAATATTTTAGGAGGTAATCGGATTAAAAGCAACAAGTACAACATCATTAATTAGTTGCAAAAAACCAAATAATAGTGAAAGCGGGGAGTAGTAAACCAGAACCCAAATCACAACAACCACCAGTTGAAAGTAATTGAAAGTTAATTGAAAATTGTAAATTACGCGGGATAATTTATTCTTTACTTTTTAATTTCAATATCATTTGCAATCTTATTGACAGTATTAATAACAATATCTTTACCATACTTTTTACTAACGATCGCAAAATTAAATATTGCTTTATTTGCATAATTTTAACCTCCTATAATTAACTTAAAAATTAACTTAAAAAGTTAACTAAATTAATAGTTAACTTTTTATGATTTGGTATTTACAATTTACACTAAATATAAAGCACATTTTTCATCTCCTTACTTAGTTAAAATATAAATTAAAAAGAAAACCATTTTAAATTCCTGGTTTTTTTAAAATTTCAACCTTTTCGCGATAATTTGGCATATATTTTTCAACATGATATCAAAATGATTTCGAATGATTATGATGAACTAAATGGGATAACTCATGAATAATAACATATTCTAATACCATTGGATTAAAATGAATTAATTTGGTATTTAAAACAATTTTTTCAGTTTGGGGATAACAAACACCTCATTTGCGAATCATTGTTTTAATTGTTAAATTTTTATAAGAGAAATTCATCGTTTTTGCTCATTTATTTAATAATTGTTCAAATTTATAACTAAATTTTTGTTTTAAAAAACTATGTAACTTTTTAACATTTTCATCATAACTACCAGCGTCTTTTAATAAGAATACTTGGCGATTAATGATTTTTGTATGGATATTTTCTTGGGTCAATTGCAATGTATATTTTTCATTAAAAACATAAACATAACCCATGCCATTAGGGTTAATAACAATTTTCCGATAATTATCGTGAACATTAATTACGGTAATAATTTTTTTAATATTTTTATAAATTAAAGCTTCAATTTCCCAATCATACGCATAGCTAGGGGCTGATACTTTAATTTTGCCATTATTAACATTCAACACAATATTCTTTTGTTCTTTAATAATTAAATCATATTTAATTAAATTTCCCTGATACGGTAGCACTTTTTGCAATGCCATGCTGTCCCGCCCCCCTATCATAATTTGCCTTAATTAATGATTATTATCTATTTTGTCATCATTTTCATTATAATCATCAAGATTATCATCTAAATTTGATGATTGAAAAGAATGCTTTGTTGCTGGTTTTTTAGTAATATCTTCGCGATATTTTTTCCCGGCAGTTCAAATTTTATCAATATCACCTAAAAAAACTTTCCCATAATACGAACTATCAACACGCGCATTCGGATTAATTCGTTGTTTTCTACTTGGCTGTGGAACTGAACCAATTCGTTCAGCTAATTCTGTTGTATCTAATGGCATATGTTGCTTTGATTTTGGAATAATAATTGAACTATGCGAAGATGAACGTCCTCTTGATGATCCTGTCCCCGCACTAAAAATTGGTGCTGAATAATCGTGGTGTTTAATAATATCGCTTTTTTGTACAAAATTACCTTCTTTTTCAAGCAATAAACCTGCTGGTGATTCATCAACGATTCCTTCGCCATCTTTAATTGTACGTAAATATTGACCCTCTTTGCCAATACGCATTGCTCCATTTGAATTATGAATATTACTATTATTTTCTTCTTCTGAAAGAAGATGGGCCTCACCTTCTTCATGTAAAAGAGCATTACGAGCCATCTTCGCTTTTAAATCATTCATTGATGAAACTGTTTTATTAACCGCTGGTGTTCGTTCTTTAACGTTAGAAAGCTCAGCAGAACTTACCATCTCTTTTTGTAGTGTTACGCCAAGTGCTCCAATTTTATCAGTTTTTAAATTAATTGCTGACAAACGATTTTGTTGATCTTGGGTTAATACTTTCATTTTTTGAGTTTTTCCATAATAAACTATTGCTAAAACACCACCAAGGAAAGTTAAAACTGGTCCAATAAATAATAAAATAATTCCCGTATTAAAGTTACGACCTAATTTAAAAATATTTAAACTTTTGTTTAAATTCTCTGGTTGTCCAGCAAGAAAAACAGCCATTGATAATAAAATAACACTCGCTAGACCAATAATAAAAGCTAAACTAGCTCCAAATCCTTTATAAGCATTATTTTTTCTTAAATAATTTGGAATTAAATACATTGACACTAAAAAAGAAGAAATTGCTATTAAAATACCACCGACTACTTCTGGTTTTGCCATCATATTATTATATACTCTTCTATTTGAAAACTGTAAAACTAAACGCCGAATATCTTCTAATAACATGTATGCAGCATTATAAAGAAACATTTGACTACTAATTTTATTTTTTAAAATAATTAATAATCCAAATAGTAACGTACTAAAAATTCCTCCAATTGTTAAGAAAATTAATGAAACTCTTCGTAATTTCTTCATTTTTTTCACCTATCTTTTAAACTGTATACTATAAAACTAAATCATAAAAAGCTAATAAAATTATAACAAATTAAAAATAAAAAACAATAATCACAAAAAATATTAAATTAAAAATATTGTTTTTAATATTTATTTTTAAAATTATAAAATTAAACACAACAAAAAATAAATTTTACTAATCTTAACAAACACTAATTTAATTTAAAAAAATTTTTTTAAAATATTGTCTTGATGTAAAATTTTCCAAGCAAGGTCTAATTGTGGTATTTAATATATCTAAAATAGATTTTAATCTACTACGAATATTAATTAATGGCTCATTTTAATCCAAATCAACGCCTTATATCTCTATTTATTCTTTCTACTAATGCTTTCTGACGAGGTTTACCAGGATCACAAAAATAAACTCTTATTTTAAAGTGTTTTTCTATTGTTTTTCATCTATAAAATTCTTTTCCTCTATCGGTTAAAATACAACTAAATTTACTAATACAAATTTGTTTAATCATTTTCATTAAAATTATTAATACAAATATAGACTGCACCCAAAAAAGTAAGTAAAGAAAAAAAGTCTTTGCTAAACTTTAAGGATAGACTGCACCCAAAAGAGTAAGTAAAGAAAAAAAGTCTTTGCTAAACTTTAAAGGAGGTGCATTTTTATATGGCAAGAAAAGGACAAAAATTTAATAAATATACAGCATATTTTCGAAAAATGATAGTACAAGAGGTTAAAAATAATAGTATAAGTTTTATTGCAAAAAAATATCAAATTAATAAAAAAACTGTTGCTTCATGGTATGAAAATTTTAAGAAAGGAATTTTAAACACCAATAAAGGTCCAAAAGAATCATTTGAAAAAAGAGATTTAAACTATTACAAAGTTAGGTATGAATTACTAAAAAAGCTTCATGACTTTTACAATTAAATAAAAGAAAAATTGTATCTTTTATCAAAGAAAACATTAATAAATATCCACTAAATTTATTACTTGATATAACAGATTTAAAGCGTAGTTATTGAGATAAATATAAAAATTATTCAAGTAATGGTAAGGATAGCGAATCATTAAAAAATATTGTAAAAGTCTATGAAGAAAATTTAAAACAATTTGGTTATCGTCGAATTACCAAATATTTAAAAGAAGATTATGGCATTGTTTATAATGCTAAGAAAGTATTGCGAATTATGAAAGAAAATAATATTCAAGCTGAATATGTAAAGCGTATGCGTAGAAAAATATTAATAAAAAAAAATAGAAATAAAAATATAATTAAATATCCTGATTTAGTAAATCGTAATTTTAATGATATTAAAGAAAGATTTTCAATTTTATTTACTGATGTAACTTATTTAATTTGAAATGGTAAAAAACATTATCAATCAACAATACTTGATGGATATACTAAAGAAATTATTGATGTAAAATGATCAAAATTTAATAATAACAAACTTGTAATTGATAATTTAAATGATGCAATTAATAAAATTAAAAAAATAAAAAAAGATTTAAATAAAATAATAATTCATTCAGATCACGGATATCAATATACATCTAAAAATTACAATAGTAAATGTTTAGATAACAAAATTATAATTTCAATGGGTAAAAATTATCATTGTGCAGACAACATTATTATTGAAAGTTTTCATTCATTACTTAAAAAAGGAACAATCCATAAATAAAAATTATAAATCTCATAATGAATATATTAATGATGTTAAAAAATGAAATAAATGATATTCAAACCAAAAAGAAAAATATATAATAAATGAAAGTTTGTAAACCTTTTTATTAATACTTACTAAACGGGGTGCAGTCTAAGCACTCCTTTAGATAATGCAGTTATAGAAAGTTTTCATTCAATTTTAAAGAAAGAAACTATTTACAATAATATTATCAAAACAAAACACGATATGATTAATTTAATTCATAAATGAATGAATTTTAAACAAACATATCGTGTAGAATATTAATACCAAATGTTTTTTATTTTATGTTTACTTTTTGGGTATCGTTCCATTTAATTTACTATTTTTTGTGATTATTGTTTTTTATTTTTAATTTGTTATAATTTTATTAACTTTTTATGATTTAGTTTTACATTATACAATATTATTAATTGGAGGAGCATGACAACAATTGGAGGGGGCATATGAGTAAAAATATTTATACGGTTAGTGAAGTTAATTATTATTTAAAAACAATGATTGAACAAGAACCAAATTTAATTAATATTTCTTTGCAGGGAGAAATTTCTAATATTACAAATCATTCTTCAGGGCATATTTATTTTACAATTAAAGATGATAAAGCCCAAATTCGGGCAATTATGTTCGCTTTTAGTGCTAAAAATTTAAAATTTAAATTAAAAGAGGGCTTAAAAATTGTGGCAACAGGTTCGATTAAAGTATATGAACCACAAGGGACATATAGTTTGCAAGTTGTTGCATTGTCTTTACAAGGTGTTGGTGATTTATTTTTAAAATACGAAGCATTAAAGCAAGAATTAAATAAAAAAGGATGGTTTGATCAATCCTTAAAAAAACCAATTCCTCGCTTTCCAAATAATATTGGGGTTATAACAGCGCCAACCGGAGCTGTCATTCGCGATATTATTACCACCATTCATCGTCGTTTTTCACAAGCAAATATTTATTTATTTCCTAGTTTAGTGCAAGGATCTGAGGCGAAACATGATATTCGCACAAAAATTAAGGCAGCCCAAGCTTTTAAACCACAAATTGATACCTTAATTGTTGGCCGTGGTGGTGGTAGTATTGAAGATTTATGAGCCTTTAATGAAATTGAAGTTATTGAGGCAATTTATCAAGCAACGATTCCAATTATTGCTGCTGTTGGGCATGAGGTTGATTTTACGTTGACTGATTTTGTTAGTGATTTACGAGCACCAACCCCAACTGCTGCGGCTGAATTAGCAACCCCTGATCAAAAAGAATTAGGAACTTATTTACAACAACAACGGTGTAGTTTAATTAATATTATTAAAAGCAAGGTTGATAAGGTCGGAGATAAGTTAAATGATTTAAAACATAGTTATGTGTTAACAAAGCCACAAGCTTTGTATACTAATCAGCAGCATGTTTATCAATTGTTATTAAATAAATTTAATATCTTACAAGAGACTTTTTTTTTAGCAAATAAGAATATGATTAAAACGTATTATCAAACTTTAATAAGTACAATTCAGCAACAAATATTAACAATTGAACATATTAAAAATAATTTATTAAGTAAATTAGACTTATTAAGTCCGTTAAAAACATTAACACGAGGATATAGTATTACCTACAATAATAATAAAAATGTCGTAATAACAACTCAAGATATTAAGAATAATGATATAATTATAACACGTGTGCAAGATGGAATTATTCAATCAATCGTGCAATCAATTAATAAGGATGGTGAAAAAAATGACAAATAATAAATCATTTGAACAAATTTTAGAAAAATTAAAACAAATCGTTAATGATTTAGAAAATAATCAATTACCATTAGATCAAGCAATTGATGCTTTTGAAACTGGCATTAAATTAACGAAAGTAGCTGAAACTAAGTTACAAGATATTAAAGATAAAGTCACTAAAATTGTTAAAGATAATAATGCCACTGATTTTAAAGTTGATGAAGACTAGTTTATAATGGCAGGACAAATTTTTGAACGTAGTGGCTCAGTTAAAAAGAATAATATTAAAATTTGAAAAAAATTAAATGAATTAAAATTAAATCGAGTTATTTTAAAAGATTTTAAAACTTTTGATGAAAAAGGAATTTTAATTAAAAACTTTGTTTACTTATTACGGTTAAATAATTTAGATGAACAAGAATATTTTGATAGCATTATTTTAATCAAGTTAGTTTTAATTTATTATCATATGCAATATATTCGTCATTCGGGGGTAAAACGAGAAGGGGAACGAATTTTAAAAGTAATTAAGGAATTAAAAACAAAAATTTTTGTTAACCAGCTTGATACTAATTATGAAACAGAAATTTTTGCGGATAGTGATATTACTAATCCAAAAATTAAAATGTATTATAAGTTTAATTTGCTTTATAATATTATTGCTAATATTTTTTACCAACCATTTACTAAATTGGAAAATCATAAGTTATATTTTGACTATAGTTATTATCTTGTCTTTTTAATTAATTTAACTGTAATGAAAAAGGTTTTAAAAGATAGCAGTAATGTTGAAATTTATAAAATAAAATTAGCCGTAACTGCTAATTGTCATTATTTAATTGGTGAAATTACGCCATTATATTTCAATAATTTTGTTCAACAAATTAATTATTTTTTACAAAAATATTAAGTGGGGTTAAAAGATGAAATTGCAAGATTATCAGAGTCATCAGGATTTAAAAAATTTAAAAACAAAAGCTTTAATTGAATTAGCAGAGGATGTTCGCCGTATTATTATTGCAACAGTGACGAAAAATGGTGGTCATTTAGCTAGCAATTTAGGAGTAGTTGAGTTAACAATTAGTTTATTGCAAACTTTTGATATTGATAATAATGATGTGATTATTTTTGATACTGGTCATCAAACTTATGCATATAAGATTTTAACTGATCGAAAAACCCATTTTACAACAATTCGCTTGCCAGAAGGGTTAGTTGCTTTTCAACATGTTGATGAAAGTAAATATGATTATCTTTCAAATGGCCATGCTGGAACGGGCTTATCAACGGCTATTGCTTATAGTTATAATCAAAAGTATCATAATATTATTTGTGTAATTGGTGATGCTGCTTTTACCAATGGGTTAACTTTAGAAGCTTTAACTTATTTAGGAACAATTTCGAATAAAATTATTATTATTCTAAATGATAATGCGATGAGTATTTCAAAAAATGTTAATATTTTACATACAGCAGTTAGTAAAGTTCGAACTGGGTGATTATACCGGGGGGCTAGTAAAATTGCGCGAGTTTTACGTTATATTCCACCATTAACATTGTTATGATTAGGACATTTATTAGTGGAAAAAATTATTCGTAGTTTTGTTATTCCGAGTTTATTTGCTGGTTTTAATTTGGATTATATTGGGACTGTTGATGGGCATAATTTTCGTAAGTTAACAAAAAGTTTGCGGCAGGCAAAAAAACGCAGTGCCAGTGTTGTCTTACATGTTAAAACAAAAAAAGGACATGGTTATGGATTATCACAAGCAGAGCAAGAAAAATATCATTCTTATAGTTTAACCGAGAATAAAAATAATGAATGAAGTTATTATGTTGCTCAAACAGTGGGAAAATTCTTCCAAACTGCCCCCGAAAAATTTTATTTTATTTCAGCGGCAATGCAAGCTTCCGTTCATTTGGAAGAATTTATGTTACAAAATCCCCAATATTGTTTTGATGTTGGATTAGCAGAGGAGCATGCTGTGACATTAGCAGCTGGTTTTGCCTTAGACCATCATAAAGTAATTGTGAATATGTATGCTACTTTTTTACAACGGACTTATGATCAAGTTTTACATGATGTTATTCGTAATCATTTACCAGTGATCTTTTTAATTGACCGGGCTAGTTTATCACTGGGGGACGGCGATAGTCACCATGGGATTTATGATGTTGGTTTTTTAAATAGTATGGGTGATATCCCAATTATTAGTCAACCAGCAACTAGTGGTGAATTTGAGCAATTATTAAAGTTAGCGTTAGCAAATCAAACAAATCCTTTTTTTATTCGTTATCCAAAGGGTGGAATTACGCATCAAGCTTGTGCGGGGGGGGCATTTCAAATTGGGCAATGAGAATATGTTATTCAAAATGCTAAAGCACCAATTTTATTAATAACATATGGGAATAATGTCGTGAAAGCCCAAACAATTATTATGAAGTTAGCAACAAAAAAAATTAATCTTATCAACGCACGATTTATTAATCGACTTGATAAACAAATGCTAGTGCAAATTAAGACAGCAAAATATTGACAAATTATTGTTTTTGAAGAAGTTATTAAAGAAACGGGGTTATATGCTAAAATTATTGATTTTTTAATTAACAATAATACAACGATAATTTCACATTATGGTTACGATAATGGTTTAATTAAAAAAGAGCCTAATAATTTAGCCGAATTATTAAGAAACTTAATTAATTAAAAAAATATCCTTGTATTATGCAATAATAAAGGTTAAATTTATATATAAGAAAAAGGAGAATAAGTATTATTATAGACTGCACCCAAAAAAGTAAGTAAAGAAAAAAGTCTTTGCTAAACTTTAGACTGCACCCAAAAAAGTAAGTAAAGAAAAAAAGTCTTTGCTAAACTTTAAAGGAGGTGCATTTTTATATGGCAAGAAAAGGACAAAAATTTAATAAATATACAGCATATTTTCGAAAAATGATAGTACAAGAGGTTAAAAATAATAGTATAAGTTTTATTGCAAAAAAATATCAAATTAATAAAAAAACTGTTGCTTCATGGTATGAAAATTTTAAGAAAGGAATTTTAAACACCAATAAAGGTCCAAAAGAATCATTTGAAAAAAGAGATTTAAACTATTACAAAGTTAGGTATGAATTACTAAAAAAGCTTCATGACTTTTACAATTAAATAAAAGAAAAATTGTATCTTTTATCAAAGAAAACATTAATAAATATCCACTAAATTTATTACTTGATATAACAGATTTAAAGCGTAGTTATTGAGATAAATATAAAAATTATTCAAGTAATGGTAAGGATAGCGAATCATTAAAAAATATTGTAAAAGTCTATGAAGAAAATTTAAAACAATTTGGTTATCGTCGAATTACCAAATATTTAAAAGAAGATTATGGCATTATTTATAATGCTAAGAAAGTATTGCGAATTATGAAAGAAAATAATATTCAAGCTGAATATGTAAAGCGTATGCGTAGAAAAATATTAATAAAACAAAATAGAAATAAAAATATAATTAAATATCCTGATTTAGTAAATCGTAATTTTAATGATATTAAAGAAAGATTTTCAATTTTATTTACTGATGTAACTTATTTAATTTGAAATGGTAAAAAACATTATCAATCAACAATACTTGATGGATATACTAAAGAAATTATTGATGTAAAATGATCAAAATTTAATAATAACAAACTTGTAATTGATAATTTAAATGATGCAATTAATAAAATTAAAAAAATAAAAAAAGATTTAAATAAAATAATAATTCATTCAGATCACGGATATCAATATACATCTAAAGATTACAATAGTAAATGTTTAGATAACAAAATTATAATTTCAATGGGTAAAAATTATCATTATGCAGACAACATTATTATTGAAAGTTTTCATTCATTACTTAAAAAAGGAACAATCCATAATAAAAATTATAAATCTCATAATGAATATATTAATGATGTTAAAAAATGAAATAAATGATATTCAAACCAAAAAGAAAAATATATAATAAATGAAAGTTTGTAAACCTTTTTATTAATACTTACTAAACAGGGTGCAGTCTAAATTTAGTTAACTTTTTTAAGTTAATTTTTTATGATTTGGTATTTACAATTTACAGTTCCAATGCAAAAATTACATTAGCTTTCACAGTATGAGATTCAGAAAAGTGAACAAAGCATTTTGTTGATGACCGTCCCGTTGTTAAGAGTAACGATAATCTTTTTGAAAACTTACCAATTTTACCAATTAAACAAATCATTGGTGTTAAATTAGTTATTTCTGATAAGTATGGAACCGTATCGAATTATTTAATTGGGAACTTTGTTGTTGCTGATCTATTAGAGTTAGAATAATTTACATTTGTTATTCTTCTTGAAAAGAAAGAAAATGTGATAAAATATAACTTGTCCGCAAGGACAGTTATATACGTTTATAATAACGTTAAGGTGTGTTTGGGGTTATTAACAGCTATATAAATCAGTAACTCTACACCCAAGCATTTAAAGCAGTTCAGAGTTATTTTAAATATAAAGCAAAAACTAATAAATTGATGTTAGTTTTTTAATTTGTTATAATTTTATTAACTTTTTATGATTTAGTTTTACAGTATACACATAAAAAAATAATCTTGTTAAGAATTTTTTTATTTTTTCATATGATTTTATTTTTAAATAAGGTAAGATTTAAGTATGTGAGAATAGAAAATAGGGTGAAAAGGATGGAACAATATCATAAAATGGCTCGTTTTATTTTAGAGCATGGGCAAGAAAAAGATGATCGGACAAACACTGGAACAATTTCTGCTTTTGGTTATCAAATGCGCTTTAATTTAAAAGAAGGTTTTCCAATTTTAACAACAAAAAAAGTTCATTTTAAATCAGTTGTTTATGAATTGCTATGATTTATTAAAGGCGATACTAATATTAAATATTTGGTTGATCATGATATTCGAATTTGAAATGAATGACCATATGAAAAATATAAAGCATCAGCAAAATATAATCATGAAACATTAGCTGAATTTGTAGAAAAAATTAAGACTGATCCAAATTTTGCTGCGGAGTTTGGTGATTTAGGACCAGTATATGGGAAACAATGACGAAACTTTGATAGAGTGGACCAGTTAGCAAAATTACTAACGAATTTAAAAAAGAATCCTTATTCTCGTCGTCATATTATTAGTGCTTGAAATCCAACGGAAGTTGATGAAATGGCTTTGCCACCATGCCATACTTTGATGCAATTTTATGTTTCAAAAGATAATAAATTGAGTTGTCAATTATATCAACGTAGTGCTGATGTTTTTTTAGGTGTTCCTTTTAATATTGCCAATTATGCTTTATTAACTCATTTGATTGCCCAAGTTGTTGGTTTAGACGTTGGCGATTTTGTCCATACTTTTGGGGATTATCATATTTATAAAAATCATTTTGATCAAATTAAAGAACAATTAACACGAACACCACGAAAATTACCAACTTTAAAATTAAATCCAGCAATTACTTCCTTATTTGATTTTAAATTTGAAGATATCTCACTGGTGGATTATGACCCAGCCCCATTGATTAAAGGAACTGTTGCAGTATAATGATTAAGTTATTATGAGCAATGGATAAAAATAATTTAATTGGGAAAAATAATCGATTACCATGACATATCAATGAAGAATTGCAACATTTTAAAGCAACAACTCGTGGACAAACAATTTTATTTGGGCGTTTAACTTATGAAGGAATTGGTCATCTGCTTCTAAACCGCAAAACATTAGTTTTAACAACCCAACCAGATTATCAAATTAACCATCCGGATGTTAAAGTGGTAACTGATTTATCAGCAATTATTAATTTTTATTATCAAAAGCCAACAGAGGATATTTATATTTGTGGGGGTAAACAGATTTATCAGGTAACATTACCAGTTGCTGATGAATTAATTATTAGTTATATTAAAGGAAATTACAAAGGAGATACTTATTTTCCGAAATTTGATTTAATACAATTTACGTTAATTAAAACAGCCGAATATCAACAATTTGTAATAAAATATTATAAGAGAAAGGAACAAAATTAAAATGGTAAATATTTGAAAAATTATTCTAACATGACCAAGATTTTTGCGAACAATTACTAAGGCAAGAAGTATTAGTAAAAAGATTAAACATGATCCAAATATTGTTTCAGAAGAATATCGTTATCATTGATTGCAAAAACGAACACGTTATATGTTATGAGTATATGATGTTAAAATAATTGCCCATGATCGGGATAATTGAATTGATAAAGGTTGTTTAATGATTGCAAATCATCAGTCAAATGTTGATCCAGTGTTATTGTATGCTTTAAATGATTTTAATAAAATAGCGCCATGTGCTTTTATTGCTAAAAAAGAATTAGCAAATGATCGGCCATATAAGAATTTTTTAACATTAATTGATGTTTTATTTTTAGACCGTGAAAATCCTCGTCAAGCCCTAGAAGTTATTAAAGAAGCTAATGACTTAATTCGTGTACCGCGAACAATGGTTGTTTTTCCCGAGGGAACACGTAATCCTAGCCAAGAAATTGGTGAATTCCATGCGGGAAGTTTTAAAATTGCCCAAAAAGCTCATGCACCAATTATTCCTGTTTCAATTGTCAATTCTTATCTAATTTTTAATAAAAAATTTAAAAAACGTGGGAAGAAGTATGTGCATGTTGTGTTTCATAAACCAATTAAACCCGATACATTTATGACAAAACCAACGGAGTTAATTGCTAATAATGTTAAACAAATTATTCAAAAAGGAATTGAGCAATATCAAGATGTGGATCATAAAAAAGCTTATATTGAATATAAAGCTTCATTAAAGAAAAAAAATACTTAAAAAAAGAAGGTATCTAATAGTGAATATTTTACAATTAATTGATAAAAAGAAAAATGGACAAGAATTATTATGTGAAGAAATTAACTTTGTTATTAAAGGTTATACGACAGGGATTATTCCTGATTATCAAATTTCAGCTTTTTTAATGGCAATTTATTTTCAGTCAATGTCAATTTCCGAAATTTTGTTTTTAATCGAAGCAATGATTGAATCTGGGGAAGTATATGATTTAAGTGGGATCCCAGGTTTTAAAGTTGATAAACATTCGTCAGGCGCGGGGTTGGTGTGATAAAGTTAGCTTAATTTATGGGCCGTTAGTGGTTGCTTTTGGGTTAAAAGTAGCGAAAATGTCAGGATGGGGATTAGGACAAACAGGGGGAACAATTGATAAACTAGAAAGTATTCCTGGTTTTAAAGTTGAACTTTCTTTTGTTGAATTTCAGGATATTATTAATAAAATAAATTTATCAATCATGGCCCAGTCAGATAATCTAGTACCTGCGGATAAAAAAATTTATGCTTTACGGGATGTAACGGGGACGGTTGATTCATTACCATTAGTGGCTACCAGTATTATGTGTAAAAAATTGCAACTGGTGGGGGTGGCATTGCCCTAGATGTTAAATGTGGAAACGGTGCTTTTATGAAAACAATTTCTGATGCTCGTAAATTAGACCAAATTATGGTTGAATTAGGGATTAAATTTAACAAGAAAATTGCCGCTGAAATTACGAATATGACCCAATCATTAGGGCGAACAATTGGTAATGCGATTGAAATTTATGAAGCATTACAAACATTGCAAGGACAAGGACCGGATGATTTAAATTATATTGTTTGTGAAGCTGCGGCTTTAAGTTTAACCCTTAACCCAAGCAGGTCTTTTTAATGATTTGCCATCGGCAGTTCAAGCTTGTCAGGAAAAATTAAAAACTAAAGAACCATTAAATTGCTTCCGTTCTTTTGTTAAAGTGCAGGAGGAGATTTAAGTTTTATTGATAATAATTTACCTTTAAAAGATATTTTAAAAGTAAAAAATATTATTGAAATTAAAGCCAACCAAGCTGGCTTTATGGAAATTATTGATACTAATTAATTAGGATTATTAGCTGGGCGTTTAGGAGTTGGGCGTAATACTAAGGAAGAAACAATTGACTATCATGCAGGAATTTATTTAAATAAAAAAGCCGGCGAGGAAGTAGCCAAGGATGAGGTTATAATGACATTATATACTAATCGGTATATTACGACCCCAGTTTATAATTGAGCAAAACGGACTTTCCGGATTGTTGCAACAAAACCACAAGAAGAAGAGTTAGTTTATGAAATAATTCAGTAAAAGTCATGCTTTAAGTTAATCACTTTTTTGTTTTAATGACTTTAATTTTTTTAAAAATAGCGGTCTTATTAACTAAGAAAATGAAAATGGGAGAGAAATAATAATGTTACATTTACCGCGTTATGAAGTAAAACTTGATAATTTTTCAGGACCATTAGATTTGTTGTTACATTTAGTTAAGGAAAAAGAAATGGATCTTTTTACAATTAAGTTAACAGAAATTACTGACCAATTTTTAGCATATATTGGGGCCATGGAACAATTAAATATTGAAATTGCCTCGGAATATTTAACAATGGCAAGTTATTTAGTGGAAACAAAAACAAAGTTAGTGTTACCAAAAGAAGAAGTTAAAATTGATGATAATTATGAAAAAGATGCCCGGAATGAGTTAATTAGTCGTTTATTAGAATATAAAAAAATTAAAGAAGTTAGTCAATATTTCAAAGATCAGCATCAAGAAGGAATTCGTTATTTATCAAAACCACGGACAATTATTAAGGGTAATCCCATTAAAGACGAGGATTTACTATTATCACCCAAAATTAATATTGATAAATTAACGAATAGTTTTTTAAAAATGTTAGAACGAGTTAATGCAACAAAACCGTTAGAATCAAAAGTTGTTATTACTGAATTTTCACCAGAGGAAATGGCTGAGCGCATTATGGCTTTATTAGCCCAAGATGATAAAGAATGGACATTAGAAGAATTATTAGGTAATTTTACGTTATCATTGCAAGTTTTTATTGCTTGTTTTATTGCGTTGTTAGATTTAGCTCGGCACCAAAAAATTGAAATTGAGCAATACCACCATTTAGAAGAAATTTATATTAGACCATATTTACAGAAAGAGGGGAATTAAGATTAATGAATGTAAATAAAAAAATGGCTGTTTTAGAGGGGCTCTTATTTATTAGGGGCGATGAAGGAATTAGTTTAAAAGAAATCGCTTATATTCTTGAAATTTCTGTTGTTGAATGTGAAGAAGTTTTAACAAAATTACAAACAAAATATCAAACTAATGAGCAGCGAGGGTTGACAATAACGCCTTTTGCGGATAAATATCGTTTAACAACGAAACAAGAATATTACCAATTTTATTTAAAATTAGCTAATAATAAAATGGAAGCACGATTATCACAAGCAGCATTAGAAACATTAGCTATTGTTGCATATCGGGGACCAATTAGTAAACCAGAAATTGAAGAATTACGTGGTGTTAATTCAGATAGTGTTATTGCCAAATTACGCGCTCGTGATTTAATTGATGAAGCTGGAAAAAGTGAATTACCAGGGAAACCAATGACTTATCACATTACCGAAGAATTTTTAAAAGCTTTTAATTTAACTTCTTTATCGGAGCTGCCACAAATTAAAGAAACTGTGGTGGATAATGAACAGGATTTATTTAAATAATGGAACGATTACAAAAAGTTATTGCTGCAAAAGGTTATTGTTCACGCCGAAAAGCAGAAGAATTAATTACACAGGGTCGAGTTAAAGTTAATAATGTTATTGTGATAACATTAGGAACAAAAATCGATAAATATGATCAAATTCAGATTGATAATAAAATCCTTACTGATGAAAATTCAAGTAAGGTTTATTTAATGTTAAATAAGCCCCGTAATTGTGTTTCAACAATGCATGACCCTCAACATCGAAAAATGGTGTTAAGTTATATTAAAGGGGTACCACAACGAATTTATCCAGTCGGACGATTAGACTATGATACTAGTGGTCTTTTACTATTGACTAATGATGGGGAATTTACTAATATTATTACGCACCCAAGTCATATTATTAATAAGACATATCATGTATTAGTTTCTCGTTATCTTACAAAACAAGAATTACAACAGTTAGCAGCTGGCGTTGAAATTGAGCCAGGAATTATAACAAGTCAAGCGCAAGCAAAATTAATAAAATACGAAGAAACAAAGGATGCTTCCATTCTTTTATTGACAATTCATGAAGGACGAAAGCATCAAGTTAAAAAAATGATTCAAGCGATTGGACATGAAGTTATTAAATTAAAACGCGTTGCAATTGGTTTTTTACAATTAGATGAAGCATTAAAACCTGGTGAATGACGTTATTTAAAACCGAAAGAGATTAAACGTTTTTTTGGAATAGCATCACATTTAAAAACAAAATAAAGGAGAGAAAAAAACAATGCGAATTACATTAGCAGGAGTTGTTGGAGTTGGAAAATCAACTGTTAGTAAAATGTTGGGGGAAAAGCATAAATATCTGGTAATGGATGAACCAGTCGAAGAAAATCCATATTTAGATCAGTATTATGCTGATCCAAAAGGGATGGCTTTTAAAATGCAAGTTTATATGATTATGGCCCGCAGTAAGCAATTAAAACAAGCAAAAATAACATCAAATATTATTTTTGATCGTAGTATTTTAGAAGACCCAATTTTTGTTGATGTTTTGTATGAACTAGGATATATGAATAAGACCGACTATAAAGTTTATAAAGAATTTTATGTTGTTGTTGTATTACAAAGTTTATATTTAGATGAAAATATCAAACCAGAATTAGTTGTTTATTTACGGGTTGATCCAGAAATAGCAATGGAGCGAATTAGTAAAAGAGGCCGTGCTAGTGAGCAAAATGTTGGTAGCGCTTATTGAACATTATTGAACCAGAAGTATGAGGAATGATATGAACGTTCAAAAGATAAGTTTAATTTTTTAGTTATTGATGCCAATCATAAAACACCAGAAGAGATTGTTGCCATAATTTCTGAGAAGCTAATTGATTAGGGAGCATAAAATTATAATAAAAAATACTAGTGTTAACATGGAATGCCCCCGATACAGTATACAAAATTAATGAAAGGAAGAAAAAATAATGAGTAAAAATAATATTTTACCAATTGTTGTTGAAATCCCAAAAGGATCTAGCAATAAATACGAATATGATCTTAAAACGGGACGAATCATATTAGATCGAGTGTTATATGGTGCTAACTTTTATCCTGGCGAATATGGTTTTATTGAAAATACATTAGACTGAGATGGGGATCCGCTTGATGTGATTTCATTAATCACTTATCCAACTGTACCAGGTTGTCAAATTAATGTTCGAATTTTAGGAGCAATTAATATGATTGATAATGGGGAAATTGACACAAAATTAATGGCTGTTGTTGCCGATGACCCTCGTTTTAATCATATTCAAACTTTAGAAGATGTACCACAAGCTATTCGCGATGAAATTGAAAACTTCTTTTTACAATATAAAGCTTTACAAAAAAAAGAAGTTAAAATTAACGGTTGAAGTGGCTTAGACCAAGCTTTAAAAGAAATTAAAGAATGTCAAGACCGTTATTTAGAATATAAAGATATTTTAAATACTAAAGGCAAAGACACTGTGATGAAAATTTGAAAAGAAAAAGGATTAGGTCAAGTTGTATACTGTAAAACTAAATCATAAAAAGTTAATAAGATTATAATAAATTAAAAATAAAAAACAATAATCACAAAAAATATTAAATTAAAAATATTTTTTTAATATTTATTTTTAAAATTATAAAATTAAACACAACAAAAAAAATAAATTTTACTAATCTTAACAAACACTAATTTAATTTAAAAAAATTTTTTTAAAATATTGTTTTGATGTAAAATTTTCCAAGCAAGGTCTAATTGTGGTGTAAATTGGCAAATGCCAAATAAAGAACATATTTTTTCACTATTTTGTCTTGCACTTTAAATTGATCAGCCAACACTTGTAATGTTATGTTTTCACCATACATCTGATGCCCTTGATATATAATCGCAATCGCTAATTCTCTTGTTTCGTTATGTTTTAAAAAATAAGGATATAAATTATAATAATATGTTTCTAATAAATACAAACAAGTATGATATAAACTAGAATTATCGTTATAAACTCATTGATCTAATAATTTCATAACAACTTTAACTTGGTCATTCTCTTTATATGGGATAATTTTGGTTGGATCTAAATTAAAAACACCATTTGTTTTTTGAACTTGAAATACTTCAGTGATTTCTTGTTTTTTTAAAAGATATAATAAATAAATTTTAGCAAAATCAGAAACCTTTTTATTAAGGAAATATTTACGAATGACTGGCAGAATTTGACGTAAATTTTGATCTTTTAAATATTGAAAAGCTAATAATTGTGTTTCTTCATTAGGTGGATTTGCTAAAATAGCACTAATTTTTGCTAATGTTCAAACAGCCGTTTCGCTAGATTTTTGTTCACGGATTTTTGCATTAACTTCTTCTAATAAGGTTGTTAATTTTTTTTCAATATGTTGTGGAACATAAGGCATCATTAATTCATCATTAATTTTCATAAAGGCTCCATCATAATTATTATTATTAATTAATTCCTTAATTTCATAAATTAACTCATCATAATAATTTAATGGTGTTTCCATTTAATAAGTCCTCCTCCCATGAATTTATCATTTATATTTATTATAACAATTTTTGTATACTGTAAAATTAAATTAATTATGGGCAATTACTACCAACGAAGCAATAATTACTATAATTGGTCATTTTAAAGCGCCCAAATCATTTGCTCTTGCCTCTGGGTTATCGGTATTTCGCATTATTGAAATTAAAATAATAATTAATTTTCAACCTGCAAATATAACTTCCAATGTCAGAATTACTCCCAAAACAATATTAGTTCACATTATGGCAACATCAATTATTCCACTTAAATTTACTGTGTTTGCTTTCATATTTTCGTCCTCCTTTGTTATTTAAAAATTTTTATTTTGTTAAATTTTTTTCTTTCTTGGTAATAAATATTTTTCTTTTTTTTGATAGTGTTGTTGTTGGTTATTAAATAGACTGCACCCAAAAGAGTAAGTAAAGAAAAAAAGTCTTTGCTAAACTTTAAAGGAGGTGCATTTTTATATGGCAAGAAAAGGACAAAAATTTAATAAATATACAGCATATTTTCGAAAAATGATAGTATAAGAGGTTAAAAATAATAGTATAAGTTTTATTGCAAAAAAATATCAAATTAATAAAAAAACTGTTGCTTCATAGTATGAAAATTTTAAGAAAGGAATTTTAAACACCAATAAAGGTCCAAAAGAATCATTTGAAAAAAGAGATTTAAACTATTACAAAGTTAGGTATGAATTACTAAAAAAGCTTCATGACTTTTACAATTAAATAAAAGAAAAATTGTATCTTTTATCAAAGAAAACATTAATAAATATCCACTAAATTTATTACTTGATATAACAGATTTAAAGCGTAGTTATTGAGATAAATATAAAAATTATTCAAGTAATGGTAAGGATAGCGAATCATTAAAAAATATTGTAAAAGTCTATGAAGAAAATTTAAAACAATTTGATTATTGTCGAATTACCAAATATTTAAAAGAAGATTATGGCATTGTTTATAATGCTAAGAAAGTATTGCGAATTATGAAAGAAAATAATATTCAAGCTGAATATGTAAAGCGTATGCGTAGAAAAATATTAATAAAACAAAATAGAAATAAAAATATAATTAAATATCCTGATTTAGTAAATCGTAATTTTAATGATATAGACTGCACCCTGTTTAGTAAGTATTAATTACAATATCTTTACCATACTTTTTCACTAACGACCGCAAAATTAAATATTTCTTTATTTGCATAATTTCAACCCCCTATAATTAACTTAAAAATTAACTTAAAAAAGTTAACTAAATTAATAGTTAACTTTTTATGATTTGGTATTTACAATTTACATATTTTATTTAGTAAAAAGGCAAGTATTGTATTAACAATTTTGTAAATTGTAAATACCAAATCATTATTTTTTTCTCTTAAAATGGTGCCCATGATCGGACTCGAACCGATACGAATTTCTTCGGTAGATTTTGAGTCTACTGCGTCTGCCTATTCCGCCACATGGGCATTTTGTATCTTTTTAATTTTATCCTTACTTTTTTATTATGTCTTAATTGTTTCTGTGAGCTTTATTTATTTCGCAATTTGACCTTTACGCTTTAATGTTTTTAAAGTTCTTGTTGCAACACGTAATGTTTTAACTTCACCATCAACAACAATCTTTACTTTTTGTAAATTAACATTTCATTTACGATGGGTTGCGTTTAAAGCGTGTGATCTTTTATTTCCTGATAAAGCTCTTTTACCAGTAATTTCACATTTTCTTGCCATAATTTCACTCCTTTATATCTATATACTATAAAATAGTAACTAATTTTTAAATTAAAAGCAAGTAGAAATGTAATTTTTTATTTAAAGTGTGTAAATTGTAAATACCAAATCATAAAAAGTTAACTATTAATTTAGTTAACTTTTTTTAAGTTAATTTTTAAATTAATTATAGGAGGTTGAAATTATGCAAATAAAGCAATATTTAATTTTGCGGTCGTTAGTAAAAAGCATGGTAAAGATATTGTTATTAATACTGTCAATAAGATTGCAAATGATATTGAAATTAAAAAATAAAGAATAAATTATCCCGCCTAATTTACAATCTTCAATTAACTTTCAATTACTTCCAACTGGTGGTTGTTGTGGTTTGGGTTCTGGTTTATTACCCCCCCGTTTTCACTATTATTTGGTTTTTCGCAACTAATTAATGATGTTGTACTTGTTGCTGTTAATCCGATTACTCCTAAAATATTTAAAATGTTATAATTTATGTACAATAATTATAGCATTTTAAATATTTTAGGAGGTAAAGTATGAAAAAATATGAAAGATTAGATTTTAATGAAAGAGTAAATTTGGAAAAATTAAAAGATAATGAATTTTTTTATAGACTCACTAGACTGCACCCAAAAAAGTAAGTAAAGAAAAAAAGTCTTTGCTAACTTTAGACTGCACCCAAAAGAGTAAGTAAAGAAAAAAAGTCTTTGCTAAACTTTAAAGGAGGTGCATTTTTATATGGCAAGAAAAGGACAAAAATTTAATAAATATACAGCATATTTTCGAAAAATGATAGTACACGAGGTTAAAAATAATAGTATAAGTTTTATTGCAAAAAAATATCAAATTAATAAAAAACTGTTGCTTCATGGTATGAAAATTTTAAGAAAGGAATTTTAAACACCAATAAAGGTCCAAAAGAATCATTTGAAAAAAGAGATTTAAACTATTACAAAATTAGGTATGAATTACTAAAAAAGCTTCATGACTTTTACAATTAAATAAAAGAAAAATTGTATCTTTTATCAAAGAAAACATTAATAAATATCCACTAAATTTATTACTTGATATAACAGATTTAAAGCGTAGTTATTGAGATAAATATAAAAATTATTCAAATAATGGTAAGGATAGCGAATCATTAAAAAATATTGTAAAAGTCTATGAAGAAAATTTAAAACAATTTGGTTATCGTCGAATTACCAAATATTTAAAAGAAGATTATGGCATTGTTTATAATGCTAAGAAAGTATTGCGAATTATGAAAGAAAATAATATTCAAGCTGAATATGTAAAGCGTATGCGTAGAAAAATATTAATAAAACAAAATAGAAATAAAAATATAATTAAATATCCTGATTTAGTAAATCGTAATTTTAATGATATTAAAGAAAGATTTTCAATTTTATTTACTGATGTAACTTATTTAATTTGAAATGGTAAAAAACATTATCAATCAACAATACTTGATGGATATACTAAAAAAATTATTGATGTAAAATGATCAAAATTTAATAATAACAAACTTGTAATTGATAATTTAAATGATGCAATTAATAAAATTAAAAAAATAAAAAAAGATTTAAATAAAATAATAATTCATTCAGATCACGAATATCAATATACATCTAAAGATTACAATAGTAAATGTTTAGATAACAAAATTATAATTTCAATGGGTAAAAATTATCATTGTGCAGACAACATTATTATTGAAAGTTTTCATTCATTACTTAAAAAAGGAACAATCCATAATAAAAATTATAAATCTCATAATGAATATATTAATGATGTTAAAAAATGAAATAAATGATATTCAAACCAAAAAGAAAAATATATAATAAATGAAAGTTTGTAAACCTTTTTATTAATACTTACTAAACAGGGTGCAGTCTACTTTTTTTAAAGAAGGTGCATTTTTATATGGCAAGAAAAGGACAAAAATTTAATAAATATACAGCATATTTTCGAAAAATGATAGTACAAGAGGTTAAAAATAATAGTATAAGTTTTATTGCAAAAAAATATCAAATTAATAAAAAAACTGTTGCTTCATGGTATGAAAATTTTAAGAAAGGAATTTTAAACACCAATAAAGGTCCAAAAGAATCATTTGAAAAAAGAGATTTAAACTATTACAAAGTTAGGTATGAATTACTAAAAAAGCTTCATGACTTTTACAATTAAATAAAAGAAAAATTGTATCTTTTATCAAAGAAAACATTAATAAATATCCACTAAATTTATTACTTGATATAACAGATTTAAAGCGTAGTTATTGAGATAAATATAAAAATTATTCAAGTAATGGTAAGGATAGCGAATCATTAAAAAATATTGTAAAAGTCTATGAAGAAAATTTAAAACAATTTGGTTATCGTCGAATTACCAAATATTTAAAAGAAGATTATGGCATTGTTTATAATGCTAAGAAAGTATTGCGAATTATGAAAGAAAATAATATTCAAGCTGAATATGTAAAGCGTATGCGTAGAAAAATATTAATAAAACAAAATAGAAATAAAAATATAATTAAATATCCTGATTTAGTAAATCGTAATTTTAATGATATTAAAGAAAGATTTTCAATTTTATTTACTGATGTAACTTATTTAATTTGAAATGGTAAAAAACATTATCAATCAACAATACTTGATGGATATACTAAAGAAATTATTGATGTAAAATGATCAAAATTTAATAATAACAAACTTGTAATTGATAATTTAAATGATGCAATTAATAAAATTAAAAAAATAAAAAAAGATTTAAATAAAATAATAATTCATTCAGATCACGGATATCAATATACATCTAAAGATTACAATAGTAAATGTTTAGATAACAAAATTATAATTTCAATGGGTAAAAATTATCATTGTGCAGACAACATTATTATTGAGAGTTTTCATTCATTACTTAAAAAAGGAACAATCCATAATAAAAATTATAAATCTCATAATGAATATATTAATGATGTTAAAAAATTAAATAAATGATATTCAAACCAAAAAGAAAAATATATAATAAATGAAAGTTTGTAAACCTTTTTATTAATACTTACTAAACAGGGTGCAGTCTAATTAACAATTTTAATGAAAATGATTAAATAAATTGGTATTAGTAAATTTAGTTGTATTTTAACCGATATAGGAAAAGAATTTTATAGATGAAAAACAATAGAAAAACATTTTAAAATAAGAGTTTATTTTTGTGATCCTGGTAAACTTCGCCAGAAAGCATTAGTAGAAAGAATAAATAGAGATATAAGGCGTTGATTGGGTCAAAATGAGCCATTAATTAATATTCGTAGTAGATTAAAATCTATTTTAGATATATTAAATACCACAGTTAGACCTTGCTTGGAAAATTTTACATCAAGACAATATTTTAAAAAAATTTTTTTAAATTAAATTAGTATTTGTTAAGATTAGTAAAATTTATTTTTTGTTGTATTTAATTTTATAATTTTAAAAATAAATATTAAAAACAATATTTTTAATTTACTATTTTTTGTGATTATTGTTTTTTATTTTTAATTTTTTATAATTTTATTAACTTTTTATCATTTAGTTTTACAGTATACAACTAAAAATTCCGATCACCATTAAAAGATTTGCTAACAGTAAAAAACTATAACTAATAATTTGCAGAATATTGTTAATTCAATTAAAGTTAATATTCATAAAAAAATACCCATATAAAGCGATACCAATCACCCCACACAAAAATATTAAATTTAATGGTAAAAAGCAATAAAGTTGCATCTTAAAATTCGATACCAAACAAAATGGAAAAATACCAATCACCGCATAAATGCCAATTAAAGTTAACATAAAAATTCGATTTATGAAAAAATAATGGTGCTTAACAGCAATAAAATCAAGTTTCCCAAAATTAACTTCAATAAAATTATATAAATCTAATGCTGAATTATTAACTCAATTATTAAATAATAAAAAAGTACTGCATAATGCAATTAAACCAATAATCGCCATCAAACGGGCGGCTAAAATAATTGGATATCGTCACTTAATAATGTTATTTTTATTAATTTTAGTAATTCGCTGGCGACCATTTGATAATTGTTGAACTTGATAATTATTATTAAATATTGTTGTTGCTTGCACAGAAAATTTTGCTTGTTTCTTTGCTAACTTTTCCTCATTAGGATTAAGCTGTTTTTTCTTTTTTCCCCTAATTTTCTTAGTTTTAATTTTTCCTTTTTGGTTTAATGCATGTTCATTAATATTAGAATTAAATAACTTCGCATAAAAATTATCAATCTGATAAGTTCCATCTATTTCTTCAAGTTCTACTGCTCGCAGAATTTCTTTTTGATAATTTTCCTTTCCTTGTAACATTTGGAAAGTTTCTGCTTGTTGGGGTTTCTTTTCTTCCTGATGATAATATTTATTAGTTGTCTGCTCTACACCTAAATTGGGACGCTTTGTGATATCTCATTCCATTGTCTCAGTCTCATCATACAATTGTCTATTTTGTTCTGAAGGCATAAGAAAATTAATGTCTTGCTTTGCTTTTAACATTTCTTTCCCCGTAACAGCAAAACTATTATCTTGATTTAATTCACCTGCCCCTTTTAATAACTTAGATGATATTTTATCTTCTTCTTTTGGCAAAATAATTGCTTTTGGTAAGGGGGGCTTATTATAACTCTGGGTAAAAAAAACATCTTTTTTTTGTGTTGCTTTTGATGAAGAAAAATTAGACAAATGTTTTGGAAAAAGAGGCTTTGATGCTCTTCTTTGATTATTATCAACAGGATTAGTTAATGACTGACTCTTTTTTTGCTGATCCTTTTGCATTATTTTCTGAGCAACAGCACGAGCTTGTTCTTCCAAAACTACTCGTTCAATTTTTTTTTCCGCAGGGTCATTCCCAACAACAGTATTATTCTTATTATTAAAATTTATTAAATTAATCTTTTTTATTATTACTGGGGGTTCATGCAAATATTTTTCATTATACAAAGGATCTTTTTCATCAAAAGTTGATTTAATCTTATTTAAGCGCTGATGAAAATTTATCTTTTCTTGTTTTAATTTCTCCGTTTGATTATGTAAAATATTTAAAGCATCAGGATTATCTAAATTTAAAGTTATGTTACGAGCTTGTTGTATTACAGCATTTAAATCATTATTTTGGTCAGCAATTTGATTTTGAGGCAAAGCAAATGATGAATAATAATTATTTTTAAAAAAATGACTATTTTCATTTTGCAAAAAAGTTGCTTTTTTATTGCTTAAAAAAAGGTCTTGTTGATCATTATTTTGGTCTTTAAGAACACTTCTTTTAATTGGTTTAATTTTTAAAATTTTAATATCATCACTTCGCATTATAAGCACCCACTTCAAACCAAATTTAGAACTATATATTAATTATATCCTTTATTTTGTATACTGTAAAACTAAATCATAAAAAGTTAATAAAATTATAACAAATTAAAAATAAAAAACAATAATCACAAAAAATATTAAATTAAAAATGGCATTTTTAATTTAATATTTTTTGTGATTATTGTTTTTTATTTTTAATTTGTTATAATTTTATTAACTTTTTATGATTTAGTTTTACAGTATACAAAATAAAGGAGAAAAAGATATGATTGGAGATTTTTTAGCAAATCGATTGAAGAAATCAATCGAGAAAAATATGAAAAAATCAACTTTAACAACCGATGCTATTACTGAAACAATGCGTGAAATTCGCTTAGCGTTGTTAGAAGCGGATGTTAATAATGAAGTTGTGAAAGATTTTATTAAAGCTGTTGAAGCTAAAACTCGTGGGGAATATATTTTAGACGGATTAAATGCATCACAGATGATGGTTAAAATTGTGCATGAAGAATTAGTTAATATTTTTGGGAAAACCACGAAAGAATTATCTTTTGCTTCAAAACCAACAATTGTAATGATGGTTGGATTACAAGGAAGTGGGAAAACAACAACAACTGGAAAAATTGCGAAGTTAGTGGAAAAGAAATATCATAAAAAACCGTTATTAGTTGCTTGTGATATTTACCGGCCAGCGGCGATTGACCAGTTAAAAACTATTGGAAAAAATTTAAATATTGAAGTTTTTGAACAGGGAACTCAAAATCCCATTGCTACGGCACAAGAAGCAATTGCATATGGCAAAGCAAAGAAAAACGATGTTATTTTAATTGATACTGCTGGGCGCTTACATATTGATGCTGAATTAATGCAAGAATTAAAAGAAATTAAAAATCATATTACTCCCGATGAAATCTTATTAGTTGTTGATGGAATGACTGGACAAGACATTATTAATATTACAACTGAATTTAACCAGCTATTAAAATTAACCGGCGTAATTGTAACGAAGTTAGATGGTGATGCTCGGGGGGGGGCAGCCTTATCAATTACGCATTTAACGAAATTACCAATTACTTTTATTGGAACTGGTGAAGGAATGAGCAATTTACAAATCTTTTATCCTGATAGAATGGCGGACCGGATTCTTGGAATGGGTGATGTTCAAACCTTAGTTGAAAAAGCAAAAGACGTTTTAGATGAACGCGATATGAAAAAAACAATGAACCGGATGATGATGGGGCAGTTTGATATGCAAGACTTGTTAAACCAAATGCACCAAATTTCAAAAATGGGGAAAATGGGGGGGGTTATGAAATTACTACCCGGAATGCCAAAGTTAAGTGATGAAAAGATTGCTGATGCTGAACGCAAATTAAAAGTAACTGAAGTATTACTATCTTCAATGACTGTGAAAGAACGGCGCGAACCCCGCCTCTTAAAGCATTTATCTCGTAAAAACCGCATTGTAAAAGGATCAGGGCGAACTGAGAAAGAATATAATGAATTAATTAATCAATTTGAAAAAACAAAAAAACAAGTTGATGAAATTGCTCGTCAAATTAAATCTGGGCGAATGCCAAATATTCCTGGGATGGGTGGTTTAAGCGGAATGGGCTTTAATTAACTACTACGATAAAAACTGTTTTTGAAACATTTTTTATTTTGGGGCCAAAAATTAGAGCAGTCTTAACAAAAATATTTAGGAATGATAAAATAATCTCATATTAATTAAGAATATAAATTATTAAGTACGAATATATAAATTATTAAAATATTTAAGTGTAAATTGTAAATACTAAATCATAAAAAGTTAACTATTGATTTAGTTAACTTTTTATGATTTAGTATTTACAATTTACAATGGAAAAAAATTCATAGAAGTAAAGAATTAATTATTAAAATTGTTAATGAACATCTAAAAGAAGGATGTAGTTATAGTTATTTAGCTGAAAAATATAATATTTCTCGCAATACTATTAGTCAGTGACTTTATAAAAATAAAAATAAAAATTTAAATTTTGAAAGAAAAATTCATAAGGAAAATTATAGTGAGCTTGAATATTTAAGATTAGAAAATGAAATTCTAAAAAAGTTTCTTTCCTTCTCAAGACAACAACAAAATATAAAATAAATTTTATTAATTTATATAAAAATAAATACTCAATAAAAGTATTATGTAAAATTCTTAATGTTAATCTTGCTAATTATTATAAACAAAGATTTAATAATAAAAATGATTTTAAAGAAATAAATAGTATTAAAAAATTTTTGAAAAAAAAGAAATGTTACGGGTATAGGAGACTAAAAATTGCTATTGAGAAGGAAGTTAGATGAATTATTAATCATAAAAAATTATTAAAATTAATTAAAAATTATAATATTAGAGCTAATTGAGTAAAATATATTCACAGAAAAAATACTGATCGTAGTTATGAAAATTTATTAGATGCTAAATATAATTTATTACAAAGAAATTTTAGAGCTGAAAAAATTAATCAAAAATGAGTTACTGATATTACTTATATTAAAATTTATAAACAAAAATATTTTCTTTATTTAAGTACTATTATTGATTTATATGATAAAAGAATTATTGCATATGAAATTAGTTTTAAAAACAATACAGAGCTAGTAATGAATACTCTTTTAAAAGCTGTAAAAAATAAAAAATTAAATGGTTTAATATTACATTCTGATCAAGGAATTCAATATAGAACCACTAAATATAATAAATTTTGTGAAAATCTTGGAATACGTATATCAATGTCAAGAAAAGGTACTCCTTTAGATAATGCAGTTATAGAAAGTTTTCATTCAATTTTAAAGAAAGAAACTATTTATCAAAACAAAACACGATATGATTAATTTAATTCATAAATGAATGAATTTTAAACAAACATATCGTGTAGAATATTAATACCAAATGTTTTTTATTTTATGTCTACTTTTTGGGTATCGTTCCAATTTAATTATTGCTTATTTTTTTACTATTTGTTGAAATATTTCCAGTTTCTAAATCAGATTTCCCCTTAAAATCATAAGGTTTTTCGGTTCCTTTTAATAAACGAGCAATATTTTTATGATGTTTTAGGATTAGGAAGTATGCACTTAAAGTAACAATAATATTAATTAAAGCTAAACTATCATAGTAATTATCGTAATTAACATAATGTAAGTAATTGACTCAAACAAGATGAGAATCTTGGAATAATTCACCATTGAAATTAATGACATCAATACCACTTAATTGGGGAATCCAACATAATGCTCCTGTCAACAACGCTGCTAAAATTGAAGAAACAGAGACTCGATTTCAAATAAAAATTGTACTTCATCAAATAACTGTTGCAATTAAAAAGTAATATGGATTAGTCATCCATAATAATCCTAAAAAAGAAGAAACTACTTTACCACCTTTAAATTTATAATAAATTGGATAAGAATGACTAATTAAAACAAAAAAAGCTGGAATATAATAACTAGTTGAACCAAAATTAACACCATTAATATTAATACAACTAATACCGAATGCAATAAACATTGTAATTGTAACTTTCAACATATCTAAAAACATAATTGCAAAACCCCACTTTTTTCCTAAGACACGGCTAATATTTGTAGCACCAGCATTTTTCGAATGATAATCACGCACATCAATCTTATAAATTGTTTTACTAATAAAAATTGATCAACTAAAAGAACCAATTAAGTATCCGATTATTGCAGTAATAGCTGTTCCTAAATATCCATATAATGTCATTGCTTCACCCCTCTTTTACTATTGTATACTGTAAAACTAAATCATAAAAAGTTAATAACATTATAACAAATTAAAAATAAAAAACAATAATCACAAAAAATATTAAATTAAAAATATTGTTTTTAATATTTATTTTTAAAATTATAAAATTAAACACAACAAAAAAATAAATTTTACTAATCTTAACAAACACTAATTTAATTTAAAAAAATTTTTTTAAAATATTGTCTTGATGTAAAATTTTCCAAGCAAGGTCTAATTGTGGTATTTAATTATATCTAAAATAGATTTTAATCTACTACGAATATTAATTAATGGCTCATTTTGAGTCAATCAACGCCTTATATCTCTTATTTATTCTTTCTACTAATGCTTTCTGGCGAAGTTTACCAGGATCACAAAAATAAACTCTTATTTTAAAATGTTTTTCTATTGTTTTTCATCTATAAAATTCTTTTCCTCTATCGGTTAAAATACAACTAAATTTACTAATACCAATTTATTTAATCATTTTCATTAAAATTGTTAATACAATACTTGCCTTTTTACTAAATAAAATATGATAAAAAAGTATTTTTGATTTACGATTTACTAAAACTAACAAATAAAAATTACCACAATCAAGAGTATCCATTTCTCAAATTCCACTAAAACTTAAATCATTTCCATAATCATTTTAAAATTGCTTATAATCTCTAATATTAAGTAATTTTCCACGATTATCATTTTGTTCCCCATTTTTTGTTTTTCTTTTTTTATTTTTAAAATATAACATTTCTTTTTTTAAATTAAAATAACCTAATTTAATATATTTATACATTGTTTTAAAACATACACCAAATTTTACATTATATTGTAATTCATACGAAGTAATAATATTTTGTGGCGAACGACCAAAATTATTATATTCATTAGAAAAATGACTTAATTCTTGTGAATTTAACATTGAATATTTACGACATTGTTTTTTATTTTTATCATGTATTTTTTGTGCTTTTGCAGCATTATAATCATTAATATTATCAAACATATTTAACTCTTGCCAAATAGCTCTATAATCTCTATTCATTTGCTTAGCAATTTTTCGAATATTAATTATTCCATTTTCCTTTTTAAATAATTCATTATCTTTTAATTTTTCCAAATTTACTCTTTCATTAAAATCTAATCTTTCATATTTTTTCACACTTTACCTCCTAAAATATTTAAAATGTTATAATTTATTTGCAATAATTATAACATTTTAAATATTTTAGGGGCAATCGGATTAAAAGCAACAAGTACAATATCATTAATTAGTTGCGAAAAACCAAATAATAGTGAAAACGGGGAGTAATAAACCAGAACCCAAACCACAACAACCACCAGTTGGAAGTAATTGAAAGTTAATTGAAAATTGTAAATTACGCGGGATAATTTATTCTTTACTTTTTAATTTCAATATCATTTACAATCTTATTGACAGTATTAATAACAATATCTTTACCATACTTTTTCACTAAGACCACAAAATTAAATAGTGATTTATTTGCATAATTTCAACCTCCTATAATTAATTTAAAAATTAACTTAAAAAAAGTTAACTAAATTAATAATTAACTTTTTATGATTTGGTATTTACAATTTACATATTATAGTAATTAGAAATAATTTAGTAAATAATTGTAAATAAAACCGTTATAATATAAGATATTAATAGTGAAATTATAAGTAAAAGGGATGATAGAGAATATGAGTATTGAAGATAAAAGATTAAAGTATGATGAATCATCAATTCAAATTTTAGAAGGATTAGACGCTGTTCGAAAACGACCAGGGATGTATATTGGGTCAACTGATGTTCGTGGCTTACATCATTTGGTTTGAGAAATTATTGATAATTCAATTGATGAAGCATTGGCAGGCTATTGCGATGAAATTAATATTACCATTTATAAAAATAATGCCATTACCGTTGCTGATAATGGCCGTGGTGTTCCAACCGGAATTCATGCTTCAGGAAAGTCAACGCCAGAAGTAATTTTTTCTGTTTTACATGCGGGGGGGAAATTTGGTGGTGACGGTTATAAAACATCGGGAGGATTACATGGGGTTGGTTCTTCGGTTGTTAATGCTTTATCATCAGCATTTGATGTGACAATTTATCGTGACCAAAAGGTTTGAAATATTAAATTTGCTAATGGGGGACAAGTAAAAGAACCATTAACTAAAATTGGAACAACAACTAAAATTGGAACAACAATTACTTTTTTACCTGACCATAAGATTTTTAAAATAGTTGATTTTTCCTTTTCAACAATTGCTGAACGAATTCGTGAATCAGCCTTTTTAAATAGTGGTTTAAAACTTACGTTACATGATCAACGAACTGATAAAAAAGTATCATATTTATTTAATAATGGTTTAGAAGAATTTATTACATATATGAATGAAGGAAAAAAAAGTATTAACCCAATTGTGATGCTAAAAGGGGTAGAAAAACAAATTGAAGTTGAAATCGCTTTGCAATATTCAACCGAATTTAATGAAAATTTACTTAGTTTTGCTAATAATGTTAAAACAAGTGAAGGTGGAAGCCATGTTGCTGGGTTTCGAACAGGATTAACAAAAGTTATTAATGATTATGCCCGAAAAGAAGGATTGTTAAAAGAAAAAGATAAGAACCTTGATTCAGTTGATACTCGTGAGGGCTTAACAGCAATTATTTCCGTAAAAATTCCCGAAAATTTAATTCAATATGAAGGACAAACAAAAGGAAAATTAGGAACTTATGAAGCTCGCACAGCGGTTGAAAACATTGTTGCGAAACAATTTGGCTTTTGATTAACCGAAAATAAAACAAATGCTTATACTATTATTGAAAAAGCATTATTAGCTCGTAATGTTCGCGAAGAAGCTCGTAAAACGCGGGAAGCAGAGCGGAGTAATAAAAAACGCGGGAATAGTGACCGTTTATTAACAGGGAAGTTAACCCCCGCCCAAAGTCGCAATAAATTTAATAATGAGATTTTTCTGGTTGAAGGAGATTCAGCTGGTGGTAGTGCAAAGTTAGGGCGTGATCGTCGTTTTCAAGCAATCTTACCATTACGAGGAAAAGTAATTAATGCCGAAAAGGCAAAACTGCAGGATTTAATGAATAATGAAGAGATTAATGTTATGATTAATGCCATTGGCGCTGGTGTTGGAAATGGGTTTGATATTAATGATGCAAATTATGGAAAAGTAATTATAATGACTGATGCTGATACTGATGGTGCGCATATTCAAACTTTATTATTAACATTTTTTTACCGTTACATGCGGCCATTAATTGAAAATCATCGGGTATTTATTGCCTTACCCCCTTTATTTAAAATTACTAGTACCAAAAATAAGCATATTGAATATGCGTGAGATGAAAATGAATTAAAAAATAAATTAAGTCAATTTAATGGTAAATTTGAATTACAGCGCTATAAAGGATTAGGGGAGATGAATGCCGAACAATTATGGGAAACCACGATGGATCCGCAAACTCGTCAGTTAATTTTGGTAACAATTGATGACGCTGTTATGGCTGAAAAACGGATTGTAATCTTAATGGGAGATGATGCTAAAAAACGGAAAGATTGAATTGATGAAAATGTTAAATTCACTTTAGAAGACAATTTTCAAGCAATCATTAGTTAACAAGGATTAGGGTGTTGTAACAATCAATTAAAAAGTAATTGATAACCTAAATCAAATAAATCTAGTACTTAGTCAATACCAAAATTTTCAGTTATGACTTATTAAAACAAAAAAATAAGTGCGATTTTAACATTAGAAATATCAACAACTAGTGGTAGTGAAAATAGTGATAATATTATTGTAGCAACAATTGATTTCCCAATAACTGGATGAAACAGCGTTAAGATGAAGTTATGAAAGTTTATTATTATCGGAACAACAAACTGTTCAAAAAGAAGTTTTTGAAAAAAAATAATACAACAGCCAGAACCACTTTATCAATTAGAAAGCAGTAGTAACTTATACGTATTAACCAAAAGAGGCCTTCATTTTTTTAATGATAATGCTAATGCGCTTAAGTTAAATTACTATAATTATAATATTTTAATAATTTTGATTGCTTACCAAAAAATTAATATGAGTGTAGACTTTTCAAAACCTGGATTAATTAATGTTCCGAATTTATAGGCAAAAATTAAACAACAATTAAATGCTTTAAACCAAACAATTTATAAATTATCCTTAATTGAAGGAACATTAGCTTATCAATATGAAATTGATTGATTATCACAAAAAGGAATGTATATAATTACATCAGGAGCAATAATTTATTATCAACAAGAATTTGCAATAAGAACAGATATTTTATTTCAACTTTTACAGTTAATTACGATATGTAATGCACTTAACAGCCAAATATTAGAATATTATCGAATATTGTTATTATTAACTCATCATCAACAACTTTTTGACTATGATAAAGAACAGGATTATTGAATATTAACAAAATTAGGGCAAAAGTTATTTTGTCAAATTGATTATAAAAAATTTATAATTAAGACAGAAATAATGAAAGTTCATTTATAGAGAGGGATTTAAAAATGAGTAATAATGAAAAAGAAAATGAATTAATTTATACTTTAAATGATATTATGTCAGAACGATTTGGTCGTTATGCAAAATATATTATTCAAGATCGTGCCTTACCCGATGTTCGTGATGGATTAAAACCCGTTCAACGCCGAATTTTATTTGCGATGAATGAGTTACGGTTAATTTTTAATATTAGTTATAAGAAATCAGCGCGGATTGTTGGAGAAGTAATTGGGAAATATCATCCCCATGGTGATACTTCTGTTTACGACGCAATGGTCAGATTATCGCAAGATTGAAAAGTTCGTTATCCCTTAATTGATATGCATGGAAACAATGGTTCAATTGATGGTGATTCAGCAGCAGCGATGCGTTATACTGAAACTCGTTTAAGTGAAATTTCATCATTTTTATTACAAGATCTTGATAAAAAAACAGTTGCTTTTACTCCTAATTTTGATGATTCAGAACAAGAACCGGTTGTTTTACCAGCCTTATTTCCAAATTTATTAGTTAATGGTTCAACCGGAATTGCGGCTGGATATGCCACAAATATTCCTCCCCATAATTTACATGAAATTATTAATGCAACAATTCATTTTATTAAAAAACCAGACAGTACCGTTAAAGAATTAGTAAAATACGTTAAGGGCCCTGATTTTCCAACGGGGGGGATTATCCAAGGAAAAAGCGGGATTTTAGAAGCGTATGAAACAGGAAAAGGAAAAATTATTGTTCGTAGTAAGATTGCTTATGAGAATAATGCCTTAGTTATTACCGAAATCCCGTATGAAGTTATTAAACAAGACTTAGTTAAAAAGATTGATGATATTAAATATAATGAACCAGGCTTAAATATTAAAGAAGTCCGCGATGAAACAGACCGAGAAGGGTTACGGATTGTCATTGAATTAGGGAAACAAGCAAATGTTGAAACTGTTCGGAAATTTTTATTAAAAAATACTAATTTGCAAATTTCTTATAATTTTAATATGGTTGCAATTGCCAAAAAACAGCCACATCAATTAGGTTTACAAGCAATTTTAGCATACTATGTTGAACATCAGCAAGAAGTTGTTACTAATCGTTCACGTTTTGAATTAGCTCGTGCCCAAAAACGTTCTGAAATTGTAGCGGGATTAATTAAAACAATTAGTATTTTAGATGAAGTTATTGCTGTTATTCGCCATTCTAAAGATCGTAGTGATGCAATCCATAATTTAGTGAAAAAGTTTTCTTTTACGAAAATTCAAACAGAAGCGATTGTACAATTACGTTTATATCGTTTAACTTCAACTGATATTTTGCAATTAAAAGCTGAACAAAAAGAATTAATTGCCATAATTGAGGAATTAAAAGCAATTTTAAGAGATATCAACAAATTAAATCATGTTATTATTAATCAATTAGAATTAATTAAGAAAAAGTTTGCTTCTCGTCGTCGGAGTGTTATTGAAAATGAAATTGAAACAATTGAAATTCAAAAGACAGAAACAATTATTGAAAAAGATTTGAGTATTTGAATTTCTCGCGATGGGTATTTAAAAGCGTTAGAAAATAATCAATTAGTCCGCTTAGCATACGAAGAATTTAAGCGAAAACCAGGGGATTTATGAATTGCTGATTTACAAGCAAGTACTTCTGATAAAATTTTATTAATTACTTCAAAAGGAAATTATGTTATTATTCCAGTCTATAAAATTAAAACCGTTCGTTTACGCGATATTGGTGAACATGTTAATACAATTTCCGAATTACCAGGAGAAGAAAAAATTATTAGTTCTTTTTTACTAAATGATTTTAATAAAAAAGAACAATATATTATGTTAGCAACTAAAAACGGAATGATTAAAAAGACGGCAGTTAAGGATTTTGAAGCGACGCGAATTAGTAAAGCGATTAAAGCGATTAACTTAAAAAATGATGATGAAGTTGTTGCTAGTCAGCTAGTTGGTCATTATCCTTATGTTGTGATAATAACAGCGAATGGTTTTATTGTTAAATATCGGATAAAACAAATTCCAATCTTAGGATTACGCACAGCGGGGGTTAAATCAATCAATTTACGAAATGATGTTGTTATTAGTGTTGGTTATTGTGAAGAAGATGATTTAGTTTTCATTACGAGCCTTAATACTGGGAAAAAGATATCTTTAACCGAAATTCCAACATCGACTCGACCAGTTCGAGGGACTCGCTTGTATAAATTAAATAAAGATATGAACGAACTTGTCCGCTGAGCTTTTTTAATAAAAGGGAAAGACACTTTACATATGTTAAATCAAAGTGATAAAATTGAATTATTTAATACTGATAAAATGGCTGTTCACAAATTAGTTATGGCTAATCATGTGTTAGGATTTGAAAACATTGTTGATATTGTGATTCCCCAATACTATGATTTAAAAGTAATTCCTTCGAAAAAAAGTTTGGAAAACAGTAATATTATTGGTAAGAAATATGGTAATCATCATGAACATGAAAATACTAATAGTGTTAAACGCATAATTGAAGCAACAAATAAGCCTAATAATGTTCCAATTAATAAAACTGTTTCAGATGAAAAAAAATATGAACAAGGAACAAGTTCACCAGATAGTAATAGTGATGAAGAAAGTGATCTCACTGTTAAAGTAGCTCTAATGATTCCAACGAATGAAATTTATCACGCGGAACAAGTTATTGCAACAGCAGAACCGATTAAGACACTTGAAAAGAATATTAAAAAAAGCAAAGCGCTTAAAGAAAAAACTGTGGTTAAACCACGCGGAGAAAAAATGTGGCAAAAAAAGAAAAATATGAAAGTAATAAAAAAAAATACTTAAAAGCAAAATATGAAAAAGAACAATTACCACCACCAAAAGTAGGCGAAGTTAGCGAAACGAAAATATTACCCCCGGCCCCACCACCACAACAACCGACCTTGTTTGTTCGTAAAACTTTTGGGAAAATAAAAACAACGGCCGATATGTTGATTGAAAAGAAACAACGTGAACAAGCGAAAGTAGTATTAGTAAAAGCCCAAGCACAACAAAACCAGCCATCAAAAAATGAGCAAATAACGGAAACTTTTTTTCATCCAACAAAACCAACTTTTGGGAAAGTAGTTACTACTGTTGAAGTTCTTTTGAAAGATAAACATCAACAACAAATTGATTTTAAATTTAATAATAATGAGGGTTATGAAGAAACAGTAACAAAACCGATTGTAAAAGCTAAATCACGAACAGAATGATTAAAAGCAATTGAACAAGCCCCCGCGGGGGCAATTAAAGTCGGTTTAAAAAATGTTAATTCAAATAATCATGAGCAAACTCTTCAAAGGGTTAATTTTAATCAAATGCCAAAGCAGGGCATTACAAAAAAATCTAAAAAAGACTTAGCAGTTGAAGAAACAAAAGAATTACAATTAACAATTCATGATATTTTAGATAAAAGTAAAAAATAGAATTATTTGAAAATCAGTCAATTTTTGACTGATTTAGTTTTACAGTATACAATGTTGGAGGTTTAATATGGAAACTAGAATGGAGAAATTCGCCCAGCTACGTGAAATGATTAAGAAGGAGATTGAAATAGATCAAGAAATTAATCAAACAAATCAGATCATTAATAGTTATATGACGAAATTAAATGCTATTGATGAGACTTTTTTTGGTAGTGTTAAATTAAACTTTGAACAAGAATTTAGTTGAGAAAAAGTATATTTGGACAA
This sequence comes from Spiroplasma endosymbiont of Polydrusus cervinus, assembly GCF_964019755.1. Taxonomy (NCBI): domain Bacteria; kingdom Bacillati; phylum Mycoplasmatota; class Mollicutes; order Entomoplasmatales; family Spiroplasmataceae; genus Spiroplasma; species Spiroplasma endosymbiont of Polydrusus cervinus. Next base: position 126,430 of record NZ_OZ026469.1, on the reverse strand, counting down.
AAATCCGGATGAACAACCTTATGCATCTGACTTTAAATATGATTTGCAACAATTGTTAGAACAAGTTGTTAATACAACAAAGGCAACAATTCAAACTAATCAAAAAAATGAACAAGATGCTGGTGATATTATGCATAATATTTTAATTACGGAAACTTTGTTAAATAAACCAACTTATCAGAAATATCAAGCAATTTTAGAAAGTATTTTAGCGGAAAAAATTACATATCATCGCATAAGCGATAAAATTCAAGCAGAAAATAATGATTTTAAAATTAATTCTGCTAATATTGAATTTAGTACAATTGCGTATATGCGTAAAAATGATCAACGACCAACAGCAGAAATGTTAAAAGACTCAAGCGCGTTGTTAGAGGAAAAACATAATAATGTGTTAGTTGTTTATCGCAAGATAAAACCACGATATAAAGTTTTATTTAGTACGATGGTTTTACTAATTGTTTTATTGATAGTTTGTATAGCTTTAATCTTTATGTTATAGAAAATAGGAGAAGATGATGAAAATAAATATTGCGATTGATGGGCCAGCTGGTAGTGGTAAATCCTCTGCTGGTTATGAATTGGCTAAAAAATTAAATTATCAGTTTATTGATACTGGTTTAACTTATCGTGCCTTTACTTATTTTTGTGTCAAAGGGGACGTTGATTTTACAAACCATCATCAATTGCAAGCACAATTAGCACACTTTAAATATCAAGTTATTAATAATCAAGTTTATGTTAATAATGTTGATGTTACTGACAAGTTACAAACCAATATCGTTCTTGATAATATCAACAAAATTACGGGGATTGATTTTATTCGCACAACAATGGTTTGTTTGCAACGAAAATTAGTTATTAAGAAAGGGAATGTTGTTGTTGGCCGTGATATTACAACGGTTATAGTACCTGATGCTGAAGTAAAAATTTATTTAACAGCTAGTATTGTCGCGCGTGCGGAACGACGATGAAATCAAAATAAGGAAAATCATATTACTCCTAATAGTTTAGTAAAAATTACAGCAAAATTAACTGAACGGGATTATGTTGATACAACCCGAACAGTAGGGCCATTAACAATTGCCCCGGGCGCAATTGTTATTGATAGTAGTGGATTAACATTTGCTGAAACAGTAGCAAAAATTTATCAAGTAGTAAGTACTTATCAGAAAGCAGGGAAATAAATGGCACAAAAAGGAACTGTTGCAATTATAGGACGGCCAAATGTTGGGAAATCAACATTATTTAATCGTATCATTAAAAATCGGCTTGCCATTGTTGAAGATACTCCTGGTGTGACGCGTGACCGCATTTATGCTTTTTCAGAATGATTGACCCGTGAATTTTTAATTATTGATACTGGTGGAATTACGTTAAATAATATAGCAATGTTTGCCCAAAAAATTAAAATGCAAGCTGAAATTGCAATTGAAGAAGCAGATATTATTATTTTTGTTTTATCATACAAAGAAGGGATTACTTCCGATGATGAGATGATTGCTAAAATTTTATATCGAGCAAAAAAAACAGTTCTTTTAGTTATTAATAAATATGATAAACAAGAAAAAGAAAGTGAATTGTATGAATATATGACATTAGGATTTGGCGAGCCAATTGCGGTGTCAGCAGTCCATGGAATTGGGGTGGGAGATTTATTAGACCAAGTAATTTCGCATTTAGATCAAATTCCCGTTCAACCAAAAACAGAAGGGATTCATTTTTCATTAATTGGAAAACCAAATGTTGGGAAATCTTCCTTAACAAATGCCATTTTAGGTGAAGAACGTGTAATTGTTTCACCAATTGCGGGAACAACTACCGATTCAATTGATACCAGTTTTAAACGAAATACCCAACTTTATACTGTAATTGATACGGCTGGTATTCGCCGCAAGGGAAAGGTTTATGAAAAGCTCGAAAAATATAGTGTTCTACGGGCTGTTAGTGCTATTGAACGAAGTGATCTTGTTTTACTAATTATTGATGGTACAATTCCTATTACTGATCAAGATACTAATATTGCTGGAATTGCCTTTGAACAAAATAAACCAATTATTTTAGTTGTTAATAAATGAGATGCGGTAGCTGAAAAAGATGATCAGTCAATGCAAAAAATTGAAAAAAGTATCCGCGGTTATTTTAAATATTTAAATTATGCTAAAATGGTTTTTGTTTCGGCATTAGAAAAAAAACGTTTGCATCTTTTATTTCAAACAATTGATGAAGTTTATGCTGGGTTAACCCAGCGGGTTAAAACTAGTGTTTTAAATGAAATTTTAGTTAAAGTTCAATTATTAAATCCCCCGCCAGATTTTAATGGTGGTCGTTTAAAAATCTATTATGCAACACAACCCGAGAGTATGATTCCGACTTTTATTATGTTTTGTAATAATCCAAAATATATTCATTTTTCTTATAAAAGGTTTTTTGAAAATCAAATTCGTGAGTATTTTGGTTTTGATGGGGTCCCAATGAAAATATTATTTAGAGAGAGAAAGTAATGAGGTAGATTATGATGAAAAAAGAACAAAAGAATATCACTATTATTGGAACCGGTGCATACGGAACTGTCTTAGCAAATGTTTTAACAGATAACGACCATAATGTTATTATGTATGGTATTGAAAACAAAGAAGTTAATGATATTAATGATGATCATTTAAATCGTCATTTTTTTGCGGATTTAAAAATTAATAAAGAAATTAAAGCAACAACAAATTTTGGTGAAGCAGTGGAAGATGCCGAATATATTATTTTAGGAATTCCTGTTGTGGCAATTAAACCAATTATTGATAAAATTAATCAAACAGTGAAAAAACCCGTTGTTATCATTAATGTTGCAAAGGGCTTAGACCCTGAAACACATGAAATTTTATCAAAATCAATTGTTAAATTAATTAGTCCAAGCATTTTAAAAGCATATGCTGGTATTTATGGACCAAGTATTGCTAAGGAAGTATTACAACGAAAACCGACTTGCATTATGGCAGTTTCCAATGATCTTGGTATTGCCCAAGAAGTTCAAGGATTGTTTAATAATGAATATTTTGTTACTTTTGCTGACACTGATGTGATTGGCGCTGAATATGCTGTTGCCTTGAAAAATGCTGTTGCTATTGCTTCAGGAATCTTTAATGGTCTTTATGAATCAGATAATGCTAAAGCATCATTAATTACGATGGGATTAAATGAGATTAAACTTTTTGCAAATGCAAAAGGAGCCCGGATTGAAACTTTTTTAAACTTTGCCGGCTTAGCGGATTTAATTTTAACGGTTACTTCTAAAAAATCACGAAATTATACTCTTGGTTTTGAAATTGGCCAAGCTGATGATGCGGAAAAAGTTTTAGCGAGTTATCCAAAAACAGTCGAAGGAGTTTTAACTTGTAAAACAATTGTGTTAGACGCGCAAGCTAATAATATTACTTTACCGTTGTTTGAAACTTTATATGATATTTTATATAATTGTAAACGCCCAAGCATTATCATTAACAATGTTTTTACAAAGGCAATATTATCTTAAAAGGGGGCCTTTTATGGTATAATCATAGTATAAAGTATATGAAAATAAAGAGTATGTAATTATGAATAAAATGGAAGGGCACAAAATGAATTTTAAACATTCTTTTAATAATGGTTTAGGCAACAAACCAGAAAGTAATCAACAACAAGTTTCTCTTAACCAGGGAAATATTTTTAATGCTTCATCGCAACAACAATATCAACAAAATAATTCTAATCAGAATTATAATCCAATGAATTCTGTCGAAGGAGGACAAATTGCACAACAATATGGTCAACATTTAGGACAAAATGTTTCATCACAACAATATTCACAACAAAAAAATTCTGGGGTGCAACAATATCAACCAAACAATTCTAATCAAAATTATCATCCGATAACTACTTCAGAAAGAGGGCAATCACAACAATATTTGCAACAACAAAATTTAATGCAACGTCCACCACAATTTGGACCACAAAAAAATTCTGGGGTGCAACAATATCAACAAAATATTGGGGCTCAGAATTATAATGCAATCAATAATGTTAATCAGAGTGGAACATCATTCCAACAACAATATCAACAACACGGGAATGTTAATTGCTACGAACAACAAAATAGTCAGGGTTTAAATTCTTCGCCAGGAAATGGCCAACAAACAACAGGACAAGGAGTCCAAAATCAAACAATTGCGGAAAAAATTGCTAATATTAAAAATGGTAATTCAGTTAAAGCGGCAGATTTAATTAACAATGATAAAAATCAACCAGGAAGAAACAAAACAAGTCATCAATTAAATATTGATGCTAATTCTACCGAGGTTAAATGTCAATGTAAAAATTGAACTAAAAAATCACGCTCAGGGTTAGTTGTTTTTCTTACTCTGTTTGGGGTGTTAATTATTTTAGGCAGTTGTGTCGGAGCTATTTATGGTTTTCGTCCCCAAATTAAAGATTGATTACTTAAAGCAGAAACTGCCACTGAAATTAAAACAGCAATTAGGGAGTAATTGTATGGATTATTAATTAACTTTTAAATCATATTTTCAAATATGGGTTTTTTTACAATATAATTATAAGTTTTTTAAAATAGAAAGTAGGGAATTATGACTAAGATTAAATTAATTGCATTGGATATGGATGGTACTGCTTGTTCTTTTTACCAAGAGATTCATGCAATAAATATTGAACCAATTATTAAAGCACAAGAAATGGGAGTACGAGTTGTTTTTGCAACAGGGCGGCCAGTATTGACTTCCTTATCTGAAGCATTACGAGTGAAAATGGATTATTTTCAGCAATACTTTATTGGTTTCAATGGGGCGTGTATTTATGATATTAAAGCCAATAAAATAGCTTATCAACAAATTTTATCAGTGTTGCAAGTTAATTTTTTATTTCAATTAGCAGAGAAATATTATAAGAAATTATGATGTTATATTGATGATTTAACAAAAGTTATTGTTAATTTTGATCCTGTTGCGGAACAAAATCCTGAATTAGTCTTTTTTAACGGGGAGTTTATTCAGTATGATTCGGCAGTTGAAATTCAGAACACAAGTTACAAATGTATTGTGATGGATGTTGATGAAAACGATCAATTTATTATTGCTGCTCGTGCCGAGAAAATTGAGATTGCAATTAATGTAGCAAAGACAGCAGAAATAAATGCTCCTGGAATTAGTAAATTAGCTGGACTAAAATGAATTTCAACCCAATGAAAGATTGCTTTATCGGAAATGATGGCAATTGGGGACAGTATGAATGACTATTGAATGATTAAAAGTGTTGGTTTAGGAATTGCAATGGGTAATGGACAAGAACAAATTAAAGCCATTGCCAAGGAAGTAACAAGTAGCGTTGAAACAGGTGGTGTGGCAAAAATAATTGAAAAATATGTTCTCAATGATAAAAAATAATTATATAATTGTTTAGGAAAAAAGGAGAAAGAGGAGAATGAAAGAAAAACAACCGATTTTATTGGTAATTCTTGATGGGTGAGGAATTGCCCCTGATGCGGAAGGGAACGCTATTACGCAAGGACATATGGTGAATGTTGAAATGTTAAAGGCAAAATATCCATTAGTATCAGCGCATGCCTCGGGAGAATGAGTGGGCTTGCCAGAAGGACAAATGGGAAATTCTGAAGTTGGCCATATTCATTTGGGAGCCGGGCGGATTAAATATGAATCATTAACTTTAATTAATAAAGCAATTAAAGATGGAACATTTAAGCAAAACCCAGAAATTTTAGCAGCAATTAATTTTGCGAAAAAAAATAATGGGGCTTTTCATATTATGGGATTATTTTCGGATGGTGGTGTTCATTCATACGTTAACCATATTTTTGCTGCGTATCAATTAGCGGTGCAAGAAGGCTTAAAAGAAATATATTTACATGTTTTCGGTGATGGTCGTGATACTAAACCAGAATGTATTAAAATTTATCTTGAACAATTTCAACAATTACAGGAACAATTAAAAGTTGGGGTTATTGCCACAATTGCGGGACGTTATTATGCGATGGATCGTGATAAAAAATATGACCGTGTACAAGTGGCTTATGATGTTTTAGTTGCCAGAAAAGGGGCAGAATTTAGTGATCCAATCGAATATATTGATCGCGAATATGCTGCTGGACGTAATGATGAATTTTTAATGCCAGCGTATAATGTTAATGCGCCAAAAGGATATATTAAAGCGGGTGATGGGGTCTTTTTTGCTAATTTTCGCCCTGATCGTGCGATTGCCATTGCTTCAGCATTAACAAATCCTGCTTTTCCAGGCAATGAAGCAGAAACTTATTTTACGCTAAAATTAAAAGATATTTATTTTGTTTCAATGATGGAATATGCCGAAACAGTTGCTTCAAAACATGTTGCTTTTAAACCAATTGAAGTTGTTAATGGGTTAGGCGAATGATTAAGCAAAAAAGGTTATCGTCAATTACGAATTGCTGAAACAGAAAAAATTGCGCATGTTACATTTTTCTTTGATGGGGGAAAAGATTATTTTAAAAATGGTTTAGCGACTCAAGCAGAAATTACTTTACCTGGGGCCTCAGCAGATTTAATCCCATCACCAAAAGTATCCACATATGATTTAAAACCAGAAATGTCAGTATATGAAATTACTGATAAATTAATTACCAAACTTCAAAGCAATGAATTTGATGTTATTATTTTAAATTTTGCTAATTGTGATATGGTTGGGCATACTGGAATGCTACCCGCCGTAATTAAAGCGGTTAAAGCAATTGATAATTGTCTTGGTAAAATTTATGAAGTAATCCAAAAAGTTAATGGAATTATGATTATTACCGCTGATCATGGTAATGCTGAAGTTATGATTGACGAAACTGGTGGCCCAAATAAGAAACATACTTCCCAGTTAGTGCCAATTATTATTACAAAAGCAGGAATCAAATTACGTGAAGATAACCCAGCTATTGCTGATGTTGCCCCAACAATTTTAGATTTATTAGGGGAAGAAATTCCTGCAGAAATGACACAACCTTCATTAATTGTAAAATAAAAAGATATTGCAAAATATCTTTTTTATATAACGGCTATGATATTAATAAATATTTTGCAATTTTGAATTCATTTTTATTTGATTTGGTATTTATATTTTACAGTGTATACTGTAAAATATAAATCATAAAAAGTTAATAAAATTATAAAAAATTAAAAATAAAAAACAATAATCACAAAAAATATTAAATTAAAAATATTGTTTTTAATATTTATTTTTAAAATTATAAAATTAAACACAACAAAAAATAAATTTTACTAATCTTAACAAACACTAATTTAATTTAAAAAAATTTTTTTAAATTATTGTCTTGATGTAAAATTTTCCAAGCAAGGTCTAATTGTGGTATTTAATATATCTAAAATAGATTTTAATCTACTACGAATATTAATTAATGACTCATTTTGAGCCAATCAACGTCTTATATCTCTATTTATTCTTTCTACTAATGCTTTCTGACGAGGTTTACCAGGATCACAAAAATAAACTCTTATTTTAAAGTGTTTTTCTATTATTTTTCATCTATAAAATTATTTTCCTCTATCGGTTAAAATACAACTAAATTTACTAATACTAATTTATTTAATCATTTTCATTAAAATTGTTAATACAATATAGACTGCACCCAAAAAAGTAAGTAAAGAAAAAAAGTCTTTGCTCTTTAGACTGCACCCTGTTTAGTAAGTATTAATAAAAAGGTTTACAAACTTTCATTTATTATATATTTTTCTTTTTGGTTTGAATATCATTTATTTCATTTTTTAACATCATTAATATATTCATTATGAGATTTATAATTTTTATTATGGATTGTTCCTTTTTTAAGTAATGAATGAAAACTTTCAATAATAATGTTGTCTGCACAATGATAATTTTTACCCATTGAAATTATAATTTTGTTATCTAAACATTTACTATTGTAATCTTTAGATGTATATTGATATCCGTAATCTGAATGAATTATTATTTTATTTAAATCTTTTTTTATTTTTTTAATTTTATTAATTGCATCATTTAAATTATCAATTACAAGTTTGTTATTATTAAATTTTGATCATTTTACATCAATAATTTCTTTAGTATATCCATCAAGTATTGTTGATTGATAATGTTTTTTACCATTTCAAATTAAATAAGTTACATCAGTAAATAAAATTGAAAATCTTTCTTTAATATCATTAAAATTACGATTTACTAAATCAGGATATTTAATTATATTTTTATTTCTATTTTGTTTTATTAATATTTTTCTACGCATACGCTTTACATATTCAGCTTGAATATTATTTTCTTTCATAATTCGCAATACTTTCTTAACATTATAAACAATGCCATAATCTTCTTTTAAATATTTGGTAATTCGACGATAACCAAATTGTTTTAAATTTTCTTCATAGACTTTTACAATATTTTTTAATGATTCGCTATCCTTACCATTACTTGAATAATTTTTATATTTATCTCAATAACTACGCTTTAAATCTGTTATATCAAGTAATAAATTTAGTGGATATTTATTAATGTTTTCTTTGATAAAAGATACAATTTTTCTTTTATTTAATTGTAAAAGTCATGAAGCTTTTTTAGTAATTCATACCTAACTTTGTAATAGGTTTAAATCTCTTTTTTTCAAATGATTCTTTTGGACCTTTATTGGTGTTTAAAATTCCTTTCTTAAAATTTTCATACCATGAAGCAACAGTTTTTTTATTAATTTGATATTTTTTTGCAATAAAACTTATACTATTATTTTTAACCTCGTGTACTATCATTTTTCGAAAATATGCTGTATATTTATTAAATTTTTGTCCTTTTCTTGCCATATAAAAATGCACCTCCTTTAAAGTTTAGCAAAGACTTTTTTTCTTTACTTACTCTTTTGGGTGCAGTCTACTCTGTATGATTTAGTTTTACAATATACAAATAAAATATAAAAATCATTTAAACTTAAATTTTCAGAACGTAAATTTAAAGAATAGTGTAATTTCAGTAAAACATCTGATGCTAAGGTTTTATCATTAACAATGCCTGATAAATTATTTAAAATTGTTTTTCGTTTTGTTGCAAACATCATCCGAACAAAGTTAATAAATTCTTCTTCATCCTTTAAGCTTGGATATTTTTTATTTAATTTAAATTTTAAAACAATACTATCAACTTTTGGAACGGGCATAAAATTATTTCGTCCAACTAAACTAACTTTTTCAATATCACTATAGAACTGACAAACAACCGAAAAGCTATTATAAGCTTTGAAATTTGGTTGTGCCATAATTCGTTCTCCAACTTCTTTTTGCATCATTAAAATAATCTCTGTTACTTTTGAATTTTTTATTTTTAATAATTTAAAAATAATTGGTGAAGTAATATAATAAGGAATATTAGAAATAATACTAATTGGATTATTATCGAAAAATTCTGTTAAAAATAATGTCTCTAAATCAAGATTCAAAATATCAGCCTCAATAACTTTTAAGTTTTGATCTTTAAATTTTACTGTTAAGTATTTTACTAAATCCGAATCAATTTCAACACAGACAAGTTTATTTCCTTTTGCCAAAATATAACTTGTCAAGGCTCCCATCCCGGGACCAATTTCTAAAATATTTGTTTTTGGTAAATCAAAGGCACTATCAACAATTAAATTAATAAAATAAGGATTTGTTAAAAAATTTTGCCCTTTAATTTTCTTGGCAACAATACCTTCTATTTCCATTTCTTGATTTTTTTTCATTATTTCTCCTGTATACTGTAAAACTAAATCATAAAAAGTTAATAAAATTATAACAAATTAAAAATAAAAAACAATAATCACAAAAAATATTAAATTAAAAATATTGTTTTTAATATTTATTTTTAAAATTATAAAATTAAACACAACAAAAAATAAATTTTACTAATCTTAACAAACACTAATTTAATTTAAAAAAATTTTTTTAAAATATTGTCTTGATGTAAAATTTTCCAAGCAAGGTCTAATTATGGTATTATTAGACTGCACCCTGTTTAGTAAGTATTAATAAAAAGGTTTACAAACTTTCATTTATTATATATTTTTCTTTTTGGTTTGAATATAATTTATTTCATTTTTTAACATCATTAATATATTCATTATGAGATTTATAATTTTTATTATGGATTGTTCCTTTTTTAAGTAATGAATGAAAACTTTCAATAATAATGTTGTCTGCATAATGATAATTTTTACCCATTGAAATTATAATTTTGTTATCTAAACATTTACTATTGTAATCTTTAGATGTATATTGATATCCGTGATCTGAATGAATTATTATTTTATTTAAATATTTTTTTATTTTTTTAATTTTATTAATTGCATCATTTAAATTATCAATTACAAGTTTGTTATTATTAAATTTTGATAATTTTACATCAATAATTTTTTTAGTATATCCATCAAGTATTGTTGATTGATAATGTTTTTTACCATTTCAAATTAAATAAGTTACATCAGTAAATAAAATTGAAAATCTTTCTTTAATATCATTAAAATTACGATTTACTAAATCAGGATATTTAATTATATTTTTATTTCTATTTTGTTTTATTAATATTTTTCTACGCATACGCTTTACATATTCAGCTTGAATATTATTTTCTTTCATAATTCGCAATACTTTCTTAGCATTATAAACAATGCCATAATCTTCTTTTAAATATTTGGTAATTCGACGATAACCAAATTGTTTTAAATTTTCTTCATAGACTTTTACAATATTTTTTAATGATTCGCTATCCTTACCATTACTTGAATAATTTTTATATTTATCTCAATAACTACGCTTTAAATCTGTTATATCAAGTAATAAATTTAGTGGATATTTATTAATGTTTTCTTTGATAAAAGATACAATTTTTCTTTTATTTAATTGTAAAAGTCATGAAGCTTTTTTAGTAATTCATACCTAACTTTGTAATAGTTTAAATCTCTTTTTTCAAATGATTCTTTTGGACCTTTATTGGTGTTTAAAATTCCTTTCTTAAAATTTTCATACCATGAAGCAACAGTTTTTTTATTAATTTGATATTTTTTTGCAATAAAACTTATACTATTATTTTTAACCTCTTGTACTATCATTTTTCGAAAATATGCTGTATATTTATTAAATTTTTGTCCTTTTCTTGCCATATAAAAATGCACCTCCTCTAAAGTTTAGCAAAGACTTTTTTTCTTTACTTACTTTTTTGGGTGCAGTCTAATTTCAATTTTAATGAAAATGATTAAACAAATTTGTATTAGTAAATTTAGTTGTATTTTAACCGATAGAGGAAAATAATTTTATAGATGAAAAACAATAGAAAAACACTTTAAAATAAGAGTTTATTTTTGTGATCCTGGTAAACCTCGTCAGAAAGCATTAGTAGAAAGAATAAATAGAGATATAAGGCGTTGATTGGGTCAAAATGAGCCATTAATTAATATTCGTAGTAGATTAAAATCTATTTTAGATATATTAAATACCAGAATTAGACCTTGCTTGGAAAATTTTACATCAAGAAAATATTTTAAAAAAATTTTTTTAAATTAAATTAGTGCTTGTTAAGATTAGTAAAATTTATTTTTTGTTGTGTTTAATTTTATAATTTTAAAAATAAATATTAAAAAAATGTTTTTAATTTAATTTTTTTGTGATTATTGTTTTTTATTTTTAATTTGTTATAATTTTATTAGCTTTTTATGATTTAGTTTTACAGTATACACTAGAGCTACTGCTGTTAATCCAACTCTTTTCGAATGAACTAAAACCCAAACAAAATTCTGCTTTGAAATTATAATTTCATAATTATATTATTTAAATTAAATAAAAAACATAAAAAAAGTTAAAAGAGTTTAACTTTTTTTATGTTTAGTGTAAGATATAACTAATAATTTTAAAGGAAAAGTGAAATTATATCAATATTAGCAAAAAAAGATTGGATTAGGTAAGTATAAATATGGCAGATCAGGTTAACGCAGAGGGACAACTGCTACAAAAAGAAAAATTTACAAAAAATGAATTAGATACAATTCGAATAAAGCGACGTATTATTTTAGGGATTTTATATGGATTAATTTCTGCTGTTGGGTATTCTATTATCCCCTTAATGTTATATATTATTCCAACACATGGACTCTATGGAGATTTAGCATCACCAATTAATGTTACTTTTTATGTTACAGTGCAAGAAATAATGGCAGTTTTTGTGATATTTATTTTTTATAAGCCCAAAATTTTTATTAATTTTTTTAAATTACTTCGTCATAAAGAAACATGACTAGTTGTTTTATATGGTTTCTTAGGTGGCCCAGTTGCGATGGTTTTTTTTCAATTATCAGTATTATTAACAATTACTAATCATGATGGAACAGATGGAACAGTGCCAGGATTATTATTAAACTTAAATGTTATTTTAGCGGCGGTTGGAAGTGCTATTTTCTTTCGTGCTCGTCAAAGTAAATATACTTGGACTGCATTAGCAATTTCAACATTTTTAATTATCGGAATGTCAATTCATTTTGCCCTTGAAGAAAGCCTAGATTGATCGTCGATTGGCGGGATGTGTTTAGCTTTAGTAACAACTGCTTTTTATGCAATGGAAGTAGTAGGGATGTCACATTTAATGAGTTCTTCTAAAATTAAGTTTTCAAATCATGAGACAGTTTCCATTAAGACGGGATCTTCAACATTATTAATGTTATTATTGGGAACTCCAATTGCCGCGGTTTTTTCTCATCAAAGTTTCGTAGATGGGTATAAAGTTTTTGCGAATTTTCAATATTACGATTATGCTTTAATTTTCATTGCAGGGGGGCTTATTATGGGTAGTTCGCGAATTTTATATTATGCTTGTTTAGCAATGGCTGGAGCAACTTATACAACTTCAACCCAATTGTTAATGTTATTTTGAACGCCTATTTTTCAATATATTTTTATTGCAGCAAATGATACAAATGAGGTTGCACCACCAACATGATATTATTGAATTTATGTTGTGCCAATTGTCTTGTGTACTTTTATTATTTCTAGTAATGAGTTTTTGGTTCATGCTAGCAAAGTTGGTTGAAAACAAGCCTTTCATGAATTGTTTGGCAAGATTCCCAAACAAAGTCCAAACTAAGATTTAATAAAAATGCACCTCCTTTAAAGTTTAGCAAAGACTTTTTTTCTTTACTTACTTTTTTGGGTGCAGTCTACAGCTAAAATACAATACTTGCCTTTTTACTAAATAAAATATGATAAAAAAGTATTTTTTATTTACGATTTACTAAAACTAACAAATAAAAATTACCACAATCAAGAGTATCCATTTCTCAAATTCCACTAAAACTTAAATCATTTCCATAATCATTTAAAAATTGCTTATAATCTCTAATATTAAGTAATTTTCCATAATTATCATTTTGTTCCCCATTTTTTGTTTTTTTTTTATTTTTAAAAAATAACATTTCTTTTTTTAAATTAAAATAACCTAATTTAATATATTTATACATTGTTTTAAAACATACACCAAATTTTACATTATATTGTAATTCATACGAAGTAATAATATTTTGTGGCGAACGACTAAAATTATTATATTCATTAGAAAAATGACTTAATTCTTGTGAATTTAACATTGAATATTTACGACATTGTTTTTTATTTTTATCATGTATTTTTTGTCCTTTTGCAGCATTATAATCATTAATATTATCAAAATATATTTAATTCTTGCCAAATAGTTCTATAATCTCTATTCATTTGCTTAGCAATTTTTCGAATATTAATTGTTCCATTTTCCTTTTTAAATAATTCATTATCTTTTAATTTTTACAAATTTACTCTTTTATTAAAATCTAATCTTTCATATTTTTTCACACTTTACCTCCTAAAATACTTAAAATGTTATAATTATTGTGCAATAATTATAACATTTTAAGTATTTTAGGAGCAATCGGATTAAAAGCAACAAGTACAACATCATTAATTAGTTACGAAAAACCAAATAATACTGAAAACGGCGAGTAATAAACCAGAACCCAAACCACAACAACCACCAGTTGGAAGTAATTGAAAATTAATTGAAAATTGTAAATTACGCGGGATAATTTATTCTTTACTTTTTAATTTCAATATCATTTGTAATCTTATTGACAGTATTAATAACAATATCTTTACCATACTTTTTCACTAAGACCGCAAAATTAAATATTGCTTTATTTGCATAATTTCAACCTTCTATAATTAACTTAAAAATTAACTTAAAAAAGTTAACTAAATTAATAGTTAACTTTTTATGATTTATTTTTACAGTATACATAATTAGTGAAATCGTTTAAAATGGATTTAAAAAAATATGCTTGCTTTTTATTAATAAAGGATTATAATAATAATGTAATTAAAAAGGGTCAGGAAAGAGCACAATTGTGCTCTTTCTTTAATGCCATAAATTTAGTTATGTTTGATTAAGAAAGGATGGTGTTGGATGGAACAATTTATACTACAAGAGCAACAATTAAGAACCGCGTTAGCGAATTACTTAACCGAGCAAAACTTAACATTGTTTACCATTAATTTTTTACAAGAATTTGAAACAAATGTTGTGCAAGTGTTAATTGAAGATCAAACAACCGGACTTGATTTAGATCGGTTAACAATTATTAACGAAGAAATTAATCATCTGGTTGATAACCTTGATTTATTTTCAGAAGAGTATTTGTTATAAGTTTCAACACCTGGAGCGGAACGACCATTACGAGATTGAAATGAATTACAACAAACTCTTAATGCATATGTTTATTTGGAATTTAAGGAAAAAGTCAATAATTTAGCTGATGTTATTGGTGAATTAAGAATGGTTAATCAGGAACAGAATCTTACTGTTACTTATTTTATCAAAGGTGCTCGTAAAACGTTACAAATAACTTATCAAAATATTAAATTTGCGCGTTGTGCGGTTAAATTTTAAGAAAGGAACATTATATAGTATGATTGATGGTACAAAAGTATTAACAACAATTGATGAAATTGTTAGTGAAAAACAAATTAGCCGTGATTTAATTTTAGAATCAATTAAAGAAGGAATTAAAAAGGCTTATGAAAAACATTTTGATCCTGAAGCAACAATTGTTGTTGATATTGATCAAAAAACAGGACAAATTAAAGTTGACAAACAATTAACTGTTGTCAAAAAAGTTGAAGATGACTTATTAGAAATTGGATTAAATGAAGCAAAAGCAAAATACGGGGACGAAATTACGATTGATGATAAAATTTATGAACCAGTTAACTCTGAAGAATTTTCTCGGTTAATAATTTTCCAAGCTGGCCAAATTATTAAACAACAAATTAAAGAAGCCGAAAAGGATTCAATATTTGATGAATATATTGTCCAAAAAGGGCATTTAATGACTGGTGTTGTCATTGCCGCGGAAGAAAAATACTTATTAGTCGAAGTTGAACGAACATTTGCTTATATTTCCCGCAAGAATTTAATCTTTTCTGATCATTTTGAAGTTGGCCAAGCAATTATCTTTTTAGCCGAAGATGTTGTTAAGTCAAAAAATGCCGGTCAAATTACTGGTTCTCGAACAAGCAATGATTTTTTATATCGTTTATTAGAACGCGAAATTCCCGAGATTTTTGAACAAGTAATTACTGTTAAAGAAATTGCCCGTGATCCAGGGCGCCGTAGTAAAATTGCGGTTTATAGTACAAATGATAATATTGATCCAATTGGAGCTTGTGTTGGAAGCAAGGGAAGCCGGATTAATAAAGTAACAGCGGAATTACAAGATGAAAAAATTGATATTTGTATTTATAATGATAATAGTCAACAATTTATTATTAACTCATTATCACCAGTAAAAGTAATTTCAATTATAACTAATGAAGAAGGAAAAGAAGCGAATGTTATTGTTCCAGATGAACAATTATCATTAGCAATTGGGAAAGGTGGTAGTGCTGCCAAATTAGTTGCGAAGTTAACGAAATGAAAACTAAATATTATGAGTTACAATGAAGCATTAACTAAACAAATTGAAATTTTATGAAATGGTAATTTAACCGCCGAGGAACTTACGGCTTTACAAGTTAAATTAAAAGATAAAATTAAACCAAAAATAGAAATTACCCCAGAACCTGTGGCAATCACAGTGGGATTACCAATTGAAGAATTTGAAATTATTGAAGAACAAATGGTAGAAGAAATGCTGATTTTGGATGAAGAAAATTATCATGTTGATAATTTAACCGAAGTAAACCCAGCGCTATTAGCCAATGAAATTGAAGAAAATCTTTCTTATTTTGAAACTGAACAATTTGAAAATCAAGATGATGAAGAGGAAGATGATGAAATTAACTATGAAGACTATGATGATTATTACGATTAAGATAAATAATTAATGAGGAGGGAGCAAGATGGCAAACCACAAAAAAATTTCCTTACGAAAATGTGTTATTTCACAACAAATGTTACCAAAAAAAGAATTGGTACGAATTGTTAAGACATCAAACGGGGAAATTATTATTGACCCAAACGGAAAGGCCAATGGTCGTGGTGCTTATTTACGACCAACATTAGAGATTTATGAAAAAGCAAAAAAAAGTAATGTTTTAGAGCGGGCATTAAAAACAAAATTAACTAATCAATTTTACGAAATGTTATATCGTGAAATTAGTGAAGGTTGAGATTAACAATGTTACCACAACAAGGATATAGTTATCTTGGTTTAGCAAAAAGAGGCGGTAACCTCATTACGGGAGTTAGGTTATTACAAGCGATTCAACAAAAAACCGTTTATTTAGTATTAATTAGTATTGATGTTGGCCCAACGCAAGCTAAAAAATATGAACAAAAATGTTTTTATTATCATATTCTTTATTTTAGGTGCCTTGATTTCAATTTAACTCAACAAGCTTTAGGAATGGATAATGTTAAAACAATAGGGATTAAGGATCAACATCTTGTCCAAAGGTTGTTAACATTATTAAATAATTCTTAAAAATCAAAAAGGAGGAGGGACAGATGAGTAGCCAAAAGAACAAACAGAATAAAAAATCATTAGCGAAAAATCAACGCAATCGGATTCAATCACAATTAAAAACGGTTGAAGCCCATGTTACAGAAGGGGTTTTTGTGTATGATGAAGCATTAACAATTGCTGAATTTTCCCAAAAAATTAAAAAACCTGTTACTGATATTATTAAATATTTCTTTAGTAAAGGAATGATATTAAATCAAAATACTTTTTTAATCGAAGAACAATTAGGGGAGTTATGTTTGGAATTTGGGTTAGATTTTAAACGAGAAAAATCAGTAACGCATGAAAACTTAATTGAGAGTTTTGAAGTTAATGATGATCCCGCGTCGTTAGAAAAACGTCCACCAATTGTAACAATTATGGGGCATGTTGACCATGGGAAAACAACCTTACTAGATACAATTCGAAATACTAATGTTGTTAGCACTGAACATGGCGGGATTACCCAACATATTGGGGCGTATCAAATAAAAACGAAAAATGGGGAAAAGATTACCTTTGTTGATACTCCTGGGCATGAAGCTTTTACCCAAATGCGTGCCCGTGGGAGTGAGGTAACGGATATTGTTGTCTTAGTGGTAGCGGCTGATGATGGGGTGATGTTGCAAACAAAAGAAGCAATTGACCACGCCAAAGCCGCGGATGTACCAATTATTGTTTTTGTTAATAAAATGGATAAACCAGGGACAAATTTAGATAATATTTTAATGCAATTATCGCAAGAAGAATTAACACCTGAAGAATGAGGAGGGACAACGACTTATGTGAAAGGAAGTGCCAAACAAAAACAAGGAATTGATGAATTGTTAGATACCATTTTATTAATGGCTGATTTAATGGAATTAAAAACAAATCCAAATCGTTTTGCGTTAGGAACCGTCCTTGAATCACACTTGAATCGTGGTTTAGGACCAGTGGCAACATTATTGGTTCAATCAGGAACATTAAATATTAAAGATGCCGTAGTTGTTGGGTATACTTTTGGTTTTGTTCGTGATTTATTTGATGAAAGGGGTAAAAAAATTAAATTGGCGGGACCTTCAACACCAGTTATGATTCATGGTTTAAATGAAATCCCTAATGCCGGAGACCGCTTTATGGTCTTTCGGGATGAAAAACTAGCCCGGGAAATAGCTTTAAAACGAAAAAAAATTGATACGATGAATAAACGTTATAAAAATCAAAATTTCTCATTAGAGAGTTTATCAGCTCAAATTAAAGATGGCCAATTAAAACAAATTAATATCATTTTAAAAGCGGATACCCAAGGAACAGTTGAAGCAGCGAGGTCAAGGTTACTAAAAATTAATATTTCGGGCGTAAAAATTAATATTTTACGAGCAACTGTTGGCGGAATATCGGAAAGTGATGTTACATTGGGACTAGCTAGTCAGGCCTTTATTGTTGGTTTCAATGTGCGACCAACGGCCCATGTTCGTAAAAAAGCCGAAGATGAGGGAGTCGCAATTCGCTTACATACGATTATTTATAAACTAACTGAGGAAATTATTGCCGCCGCAGAAGGAATGTTAGATCCGGAAATGGTCGAAGAAGTTCTAGGCCAAGCAGAAGTCCGTCAAATCTTCCGTCATTCCGATATTGGAACAATTGCTGGTTGTCATGTCACGGATGGTCTTATTCCCCATAAATCACGTGTGCGTGTGTTACGTGATGGCGTTATTGTTTATAATGGGGAATTAGCATCCTTAAAACATATTAAAAATGACATTAAGGAAGCTAAGAATGGTGCTGAATGTGGTTTAACAATTAAAAACTATAATGATTTAAAAGAGCAAGATCTTATTGAAGCTTATACTGAAAAAGCCGTTACAAAGTAACGGCTTTTTCAAGTTGTAAAGTAAAGATGCAAGTAGGATTTTTAATCCTTTGTATACTGTAAAACTAAATCATAAAAAGTTAATATAATTATAACAAATTAAAAATAAAAAACAATAATTACAAAAAATATTAAATTAAAAATATTTTTTTAATATTTATTTTTAAAAATGGCGCTGTGTAGATATAAACGGCAAATTTATATCTTGTTAAGTTAATAATAAAATATTTTTAATAAATTGCAACAACTTTTTCAGAAAAAATTAAATTTTTGTAATTTTATCTTATTTTATTCATATTTAAGCACACTAAAAATAATTTATTAAATTTTAACTAATAAATTTATTTAAAATTTTGTAAAAACATTGTCTTTGCACTTAGTCAATTTAAACATGGTCGGAGTTTATCATTTATAACATTAACTACTCAATCTATCATTTTTTGACTAATATTATTAAAATCAATTCCCTTAGAAAGTCAATATCTAAATTCACCGTTCATATGATCAATTAATGGTTTTTGTTGTGGTTTACCGGGGTCACAAAAATAAACTTGTGTTTCAGCAAATATTTCCATTTGTTTTCATTTACTAAATTCTTTTCCTCTATCAGTTATTATTCCTTTCATTTTCCCAATTAAATTATTATTTTTAACAATATATTTAAATTTTTCTAAAACTTCATTAGCAGTATTATTTTTTAATTTCATTACAAAATAATTTTTACTTGATTGTTCTACTAAAACTAAATTACTAGATTGATGGTCTTTTCCTACAACAGTATCCATTTCAAATCATCTAACATTAGAAACTTTATTTTCAATATCTCAAATTGATTTAAAGTTAGTTAATTTACCACGATTATCAGGTTTTCCTTTTGTTTTATATTTTTTACCACGATGGGGTAAATTTTCTTTTTTTAATCCAAATTCACCTAAGCGAATTCATTTATACAATGTTTTAACACAAGCAGGAAATTTAACACCAAACTCCAAGAAATAACGATAAATTAATTGTTCGGGTATATCGTGGTATTTATTAAATCTTATTTTAATAAAATCTAACTGCTCTTTTGTAAATTTAGGTAGTTTTTTAATGCATTTTTTACGTTTTTGTTTATAATCTTTTTGTGCTTGATATGGATTATAATCTTGTATATTTTTAAATCGCTTAATTTCTCTTTTAACAGCATTAACTCCACGACCCGTTTGTCGTGATATTTCAGATAAATTAATTGTGCCATTTTTCTTTTTACAAGTATCAGATAATAATAAATCCTTAAATAAATCTCGCTCATCAAATATTAAATGTTTAAATTTTCTCATTTTTATATAAATTCCTTTCATTTTTTCTTATAATGTATTATATATAAAATAAAGAGGTCAATAAATATGTAAGAATTTAGTAAAATTAATAATAAAAAACGAATTACTAGTTATGAACATTTAAATAAAAAATATGATTTAAATTTTAGTGACTATAATTTTGGTTTTGATTGAGAAGTATTTAAAGATTTTGTTGGTGATAGTTATGCCCGATATTTTACTTCGCCAAGTTTTTTTAAGTTTATCTCAGCGGGGCGCGGCACTAATAAGACATGAAATTACTTAGCAGAAAAATTATTTTTTGCTTGTAATTTTACCGATGCTTCATCTAATATTTTACGAAGATATGCCAACACTCACGAAGATACTACATTTGGGGATACAATTAATGTATGTAACTATCTATATGATAAATATGGGATTGATATAGGGTCTGACAATGAAAATGGCGTTGTTTGACCTAAAAATGTTAAAGAAGGTGGCGAAATTGTTTTTCCTAGTGGTACTCGTGTTGCTTTTGCTGGTTATGCTAATGGTAATAAAATTATGGGGGAAGTTGGTAAAGGTAGTGGTATTATCTCTGCATGAACAGATGAAATGATACATGCGGAAGAAAAAGAAATCTTAACTGATAAAGAATTAGATAAAAGATATAATAATTTAAGAGTTTCAATGTTTCGTTCAAAAAGTTTAAAAGTATCTTATGAAAAAAAATAGACTGCACCCAAAATAGTAAGTAAAGAAAAAAAGTCTTTGCTAAACTTTAAATGAGGTGCATTTTTATATGGCAAGAAAAGGACAAAAATTTAATAAATATACAGCATATTTTCGAAAAATGATAGTACACGAGGTTAAAAATAATAGTATAAGTTTTATTGCAAAAAAATATCAAATTAATAAAAAAACTGTTGCTTCATGGTATGAAAATTTTAAGAAAGGAATTTTAAACACCAATAAAGGTCCAAAAGAATCATTTGAAAAAAGAGATTTAAACTATTACAAAGTTAGGTATGAATTACTAAAAAAGCTTCATGACTTTTACAATTAAATAAAAGAAAAATTGTATCTTTTATCAAAGAAAACATTAATAAATATCCACTAAATTTATTACTTGATATAACAGATTTAAAGCATAGTTATTGAGATAAATATAAAAATTATTCAAGTAATGGTAAAGATAGCGAATCATTAAAAATATTGTAAAAGTCTATGAAGAAAATTTAAAACAATTTGGTTATCGTCGAATTACCAAATATTTAAAAAAAGATTATGGCATTGTTTATAATGCTAAGAAAGTATTGCGAATTATGAAAGAAAATAATATTCAAGCTGAATATGTAAAGCGTATGCGTAGAAAAATATTAATAAAACAAAATAGAAATAAAAATATAATTAAATATCCTGATTTAGTAAATCGTAATTTTAATGATATTAAAGAAAGATTTTCAATTTTATTTACTGATGTAACTTATTTAATTTGAAATGGTAAAAAACATTATCAATCAACAATACTTGATGGATATACTAAAGAAATTATTGATGTAAAATGATCAAAATTTAATAATAACAAACTTGTAATTGATAATTTAAATGATGCAATTAATAAAATTAAAAAAATAAAAAAAGATTTAAATAAAACAATAATTCATTCAGATCACGGATATCAATATACATCTAAAGATTACAATAGTAAATGTTTAGATAACAAAATTATAATTTCAATGGGTAAAAATTATCATTGTGCAGACAACATTATTATTGAAAGTTTTCATTCATTACTTAAAAAAGGAACAATCCATAATAAAAATTATAAATCTCATAATGAATATATTAATGATGTTAAAAAATGAAATAAATGATATTCAAACCAAAAAGAAAAATATATAATAAATGAAAGTTTGTAAACCTTTTTATTAATACTTACTAAACAGGGTGCAGTCTAGTTTTAGCAAAGACTTTTTTCTTTACTTACTTTTTTGGGTGCAGTCTAAATAAAATCTAGATTTTTTTATATTAGGCGTCCTGTACGATGCCTAATATAAAAATAGAAACAACAATGTTGTTTCTATTTTCGTTTTTTTTGATAATTATAGACTGATGTTAACACTCAACTTTGAGGACTCCATTTTGTTAATTTCTTAACAATCTTATTAATACTCCCCGTTATAATATAATTTTTTCGTTTGACTTTTAAACTTTTTACCAGGCTTTTGCGAGCATAAGTAGATGTTTTCATTACTTTGACAGTTGAATAATATTTGGCATTGTGTTGATTGCTACTTCGATTTCAAAAATCAGTTTTTAAAGGTCCAGGGCATAAGGTAATAACCCGTACTGGTGACTTTGTTTTCTTTAACTCAGTATTAATTGCCACGCCTAAACTTCAAACATAAGCTTTTGAAGCATAATAACTAGCAAAGACTGGGGCAGGGGTAAACGCCGCTAAACTGCCAATGTTTAAAACACGACCTTGGTTTTGTTCAATAAATCGTTGCACAAAAAGTTTTGTTAAAATTTGTAATGCTTTAATATTTAAATCAATCATATTCATTTCTTGTTCTAAACTAGATTCATTAAAGTAACCTCAAACCCCATATCCAGCATTATTAATTAAAATTGTTACATTATCTGTTTGTACCTCATTAAATAGTTTTTGACAATTTGCTAAAATACTTAAATCATAATTAATCATTTTAATTGATTGGGATGGATATTTTTTTTGTAAAGTAGCAACCGGGATCGTGTTACGAGCAACTGCAATAACATTATAACCAAGTTTTAATAATTCTTCGCAATAGCAATAGCCTAATCCTTTACTAGCCCCCGTAACAACAGCTCATTCTAATTTATTTTCCTTTTTCTGTGCCATTGGTTTCTTGTACACTTTCTAATGTTGGTTTTTTAATAACGGTCATATCAAATAATGTTTTTCGATTTAAGAAAATATAATTACCAGCCGCCGCTAATGATAATACTGTTGTTAAATACATTGGAATCATAATAATTTGGTTTACTCATCCAAATTTATCTCATTGTCCTCCTGTTGGTAAAGAATGACCATTAAACATACGACAGCCAACAAAAAATAAAATTGTCATTCCAAACATTTCCATTGCTGCGCGAATGCGCCCTAATTGATTAGCAGCCATTACTACTTTTTTGATTGCTAAAATTTGGCGAACAACATCAATTACAAAGTCTCGGGCAATTAAAATTACAATCATTCAAATTGGAATAATGTTAGCACATGCAAATATAATTAAAACAGCATTTGTTAATAATTTATCGGCAATTGAATCAAAAAATTTCCCAAAGGTTGTAACTTGATGATATCGACGAGCAATATAACCGTCTAATAAGTCAGTTAAACTAGCAATAATAAATAAAATTCCAGCAATTAAATAACTAATTGGCAATGAATAAGTCACATTTTTTCCTTCAATTAGTAAGCGTTGATCTCAGCCATTATACAATGAACTATTTTCAAAAGGAACAATTACCATTAAAACAATAATAACTGGGATTAAAAAAATCCGAATTAATGTAATGCGATTAGCTCAATTCATTTTATGTCCTCTTTTCTAAAACTATCTTTGCTAGATATGTTAATATTACTTACATATTATATTATATAAATGTATAATATGTAAGAAAGTTTATGAAGAGGAGATGTAAATTGTAAATACCAAATCATAAAAAGTTAATAAAATTATAACAAATTAAAAATAAAAAACAATAATCACAAAAAATATTAAATTAAAAATATTGTTTTTAATATTTATTTTTAAAATTATAAAATTAAACACAACAAAAAATAAATTTTACTAATCTTAACAAACACTAATTTAATTTAAAAAAATTTTTTTAAAATATTGTCTTGATGTAAAATTTTCCAAGCAAGGTCTAATTATGGTATTTAATATATCTAAAATAGTTTTTAGACTGCACCCAAAAAAGTAAGTAAAGAAAAAAAGTCTTTGCTAAACTTTAGAGGAGGTGCATTTTTATATGGCAAGAAAATGACAAAAATTTAATAAATATACAGCATATTTTCAAAAAATGATAGTACAAGAGGTTAAAAATAATAGTATAAGTTTTATTGCAAAAAAATATCAAATTAATAAAAAAACTGTTGCTTCATGGTATGAAAATTTTAAGAAAGGAATTTTAAACACCAATAAAGGTCCAAAAGAATCATTTGAAAAAAGAGATTTAAACTATTACAAAGTTAGGTATGAATTACTAAAAAAGCTTCATGACTTTTACAATTAAATAAAAGAAAAATTGTATCTTTTATCAAAGAAAACATTAATAAATATCCACTAAATTTATTACTTGATATAACAGATTTAAAGCGTAGTTATTGAGATAAATATAAAAATTATTCAAATAATGGTAAGGATAGCGAATCATTAAAAAATATTGTAAAAGTCTATGAAGAAAATTTAAAACAATTTGGTTATCGTCGAATTACCAAATATTTAAAAGAAGATTATGGCATTGTTTATAATGCTAAGAAAGTATTGCGAATTATGAAAGAAAATAATATTCAAGCTGAATATGTAAAGCGTATGCGTAGAAAAATATTAATAAAACAAAATAGAAATAAAAATATAATTAAATATCCTGATTTAGTAAATCGTAATTTTAATGATATTAAAGAAAGATTTTCAATTTTATTTACTGATGTAACTTATTTAATTTGAAATGGTAAAAAACATTATCAATCAACAATACTTGATGGATATACTAAATAAATTATTGATGTAAAATGATCAAAATTTAATAATAACAAACTTGTAATTGATAATTTAAATGATGCAATTAATAAAATTAAAAAAATAAAAAAATATTTAAATAAAACAATAATTCATTCAGATCACGGATATCAATATACATCTAAAGATTACAATAGTAAATGTTTAGATAACAAAATTATAATTTCAATGGGTAAAAATTATCATTGTGCAGACAACATTATTATTGAAAGTTTTCATTCATTACTTAAAAAAGGAACAATCCATAATAAAAATTATAAATCTCATAATGAATATATTAATGATGTTAAAAAATGAAATAAATGATATTCAAACCAAAAAGAAAAATATATAATAAATGAAAGTTTGTAAACCTTTTTATTAATACTTACTAAACGGGGTGCAGTCTATTTTAATCTACTACGAATATTAATTAATGGCTCATTTTGACCCAATCAACGCCTTATATCTCTATTTATTCTTTCTACTAATGCTTTCTGACGAGGTTTACCA
Organism: Spiroplasma endosymbiont of Polydrusus cervinus; assembly: GCF_964019755.1. NCBI lineage: Bacteria > Bacillati > Mycoplasmatota > Mollicutes > Entomoplasmatales > Spiroplasmataceae > Spiroplasma > Spiroplasma endosymbiont of Polydrusus cervinus. The sequence goes on along the minus strand of NZ_OZ026469.1, from coordinate 100,936 downwards.
GGATCACAAAAATAAACTCTTATTTTAAAGTGTTTTTCTATTGTTTTTCATCTATAAAATTATTTTCCTCTATCGGTTAAAATACAACTAAATTTATTAATACCAATTTGTTTAATCATTTTCATTAAAATTGTTAATACAATACTTGCCTTTTTACTAAATAAAATATGATAAAAAAGTATTTTTGATTTACGATTTACTAAAACTAACAAATAAAAATTACCACAATCAAGAGTATCCATTTCTCAAATTCCACTAAAACTTAAATCATTTCCATAATCATTTAAAAATTTCTTATAATCTCTAATATTAAGTAATTTTCCATAATTATCATTTTGTTCCCCATTTTTTGTTTTTCTTTTTTTATTTTTAAAAAATAACATTTCTTTTTTTAAATTAAAATAACCTAATTTAATATACTTATACATTGTTTTAAAACATACACCAAATTTTACATTATATTGTAATTCATACGAAGTAATAATATTTTGTGGCGAACGACCAAAATTATTATATTCATTTGTAAATTGTAAATACCAAATCATAAAAAATTGCTAATATATAGAAATTAATCATCTAACTTTAATACTGCCATAAAAGCTTCTTGTGGCACTTCAACTGACCCAATTGCTTTCATCCGTTTTTTTCCTTCTTTTTGTTTTTCTAATAATTTCTTTTTCCGGGTAATATCTCCACCATAACATTTTGCTAAAACATTTTTTCGCATTGTTTTAATATCTTCCCGGGCAATCACCTTATGATTAATTGATGCTTGAATTGGGACTTCAAAATTTTGGCGTGGAATAATTTTTTTTAATTTAGCACACAGTGCTTTCCCACGTCCGTAAACAAAATCACGGTGAACAATAATTGATAAAGCATCAATAATTTCATTGTTTAATAAAATATCCATTTTAACTAATTTATTTGGACGATAACCAATAAAATCATAATCTAATGATGCATAACCTTTACTAATTGATTTTAACCGATCAAAAAAATCAAAGACAATTTCATTTAATGGCATTTCATAAGTTAAAATTCGACGGGTATCATCAATATATTCTAAGTTAACATATGTTCCCCGCTTATTTTGACATAAGTCCATTAAAGCGCCGATATATTGTTCAGGGGTCATAATTGTTGCTTTAACAAAAGGTTCTTCAATCCGGTCAATTTTTTGCACGGCGGGTAATTTACTTGGATTATCAATACTAATCATTTCTTTATTTGTTAAATAAACATGGTAAATTACCGAGGGAGCTGTTGCAATTAATTCTAAGTTATATTCCCGTTCTAATCGTTCTTGAATTACATCCATGTGTAATAAGCCTAAAAAACCACAGCGAAAACCAAAACCTAAGGCTTGTGATGTTTCGGGTTCATAAACAAGGGCCGCAGCGGATAATTGAATTTTTTCTAACGCTTCTTTTAAGTCATTATACTTAGCTGAATCAATTGGGTATAAACCACAAAAAACCATTGGATTCATTTTTTTATAACCTGGTAATGGATGCTGTGCTGGTTTTGCAACACTTGTAATCGTATCTCCCACCTGAACATCGCGAACCATTTTAATGCTTGCTGTTAATCAACCAACTTCGCCGGCTACCAACTGGTCTTTTTTTACTTCTTTCGGCGTTCTAACGCCTAATTCTGTGACTTCATAAATAGCCCCTGTATTCATTAATTTAATTTTTTCACCAACGTGAGCAGTTCCTTGCTTAACACGAATTGAAACCATTACTCCACGATATTTATCATAATGTGAATCAAAAATTAAAGCTTGTAACGGATTATTATCATCAGCATCTAATGGCGCCGGAATTTCTTTCACAATTGTCTCTAGGACTTGTTCAATATTTAAACCCGTCTTGGCACTAATTAAAGGAGCATTTGTTGTTGGAATCCCAATTAAATTTTCAATCTCTTCCTTAACTCGTTCTGGATCAGCTGATGGTAAATCAATTTTATTAATAACCGGAATAATTGTTAAATTATTATCAATTGCTAAATAAACATTAGCTAATGTTTGCGCTTCAATTCCTTGTGCCGCATCAACAACTAAAATGGCTCCCTCACAAGCTGCTAAACTACGCGCCACTTCATAAGTAAAATCAACATGCCCAGGAGTATCAATTAAATGAAAAATATACTCTTGCTGATCTTGCACATGATATTTTAACTGGACTGAATTTAATTTAATCGTAATCCCGCGCTCACGTTCTAAGTCCATTGAATCTAATAATTGTTCTTGCATTTCACGTTTTTCAACTGTTCCTGTTAACTCTAAAATCCGGTCTGCTAACGTTGACTTCCCATGATCAATATGGGCAATAATTGAAAAATTACGAATTAATTTTTTATCCATATTAAAATTAAAACCCTTTCTATTTAAAAAGTTACTTATTTATTCTTATTAATTATACATAATTTTAAAAAAATAACTTTAAATAACATTTTTAAACCAAGAAACTTGCAAATGATAAGAAATATTAATTCTAATTAGAATTATATAATTGAATTGTAAATACCAAATCATAAAAAGTTAACTATTCATTTAGTTAACTTTTTTAAGTTAATTATAGGCTGTTGAAATTATGCAAATAAAGCAATATTTAATTTTGTGGTCGTTAGTAAAAAAGTATGGTAAAGATATTGTTATTAATACTGTCAATAAGATTGCAAATGATATTGAAATTAAAAAGTAAAGAATAAATTATCCCGCGTAATTTACAATTTTCAATTAACTTTCAATTACTTCCAACTGGTGGTTGTTGTGGTTTGGGTTCTGGTTTATTACCCCCCCGTTTTCACTATTATTTGGTTTTTCGCAACTAATTAATGATGTTGTACTTGTTGCTTTTAATCCGATTGCTCCTAAAATATTTAAAATGTTATAATTATTGCACATAAATTATAACATTTTAAATATTTTAGGAGGTAAAGTATGAAAAAATATGAAAGATTAGATTTTAATGAAAGAGTAAATTTGGAAAAATTAAAAGATAATGAATTATTTAAAAAGAAAAATGAAACAATTAATATTTGAAAAAATTGCTAAGCAAATAAATAGAGCTTATAGAACTATTTGGCAAGAGTTAAATATGTTTGATAATATTAATGATTATAATGCTGCAAAAGCACAAAAAATACATGATAAAAATAAAAAACAATGTCGTAAATATTCAATGTTAAATTCACAAGAATTAAGTCACTTTTCTAATGAATATAATAATTTTGGTCGTTCGCCACAAAATATTATTACTTCGTATGAATTACAATATAATGTAAAATTTGATGTATGTTTTAAAACAATGTATAAATATATTAAATTAGGTTATTTTAATTTAAAAAAAGAAATGCTATTTTTTTAAAAATAAAAAAAAGAAAAACAAAAAGGTTGTATGTATTATTTAAGGGTTTTAATTAATACCTTAGAAATTGTGGAATAATATACCACTTACTTACTTAGATTATATTACTTTTAATTTTATTATCAATATATTTTTCTATTTTTTTAAATTTTTCCACGACAAAAATACATGTTTATTAAAGTTATTTAATTTATTAGATAAAATTAATAAAAATATAAGTTTGATTGTAAACTATTATTTACAAAATTATTAACTGAATAATTAATTCTATTTTCTTCTAATGGTTCATTAGTATTAAATAAATTAATTTTATTTTTAAAATTCATCATACTAGTATTTAATTTATTTTTAAGATTTTTTTCATTATAAGTTGCTTTTTTAACCGAAACACCTTTACAGTAATGTGATATATCACCCTCAATATGACAACCAATATTATTTCATAATGTTTGATTTCTGACACCTTCTTCATTATTTTTAATTAATCTAATTGTCTCTTTTAAGAATTTCATTTTTGATTCTTTTATAAAAGAAGCGCTGTTTTCTAAACATTCTAATAATTCTTCATATTTAGCATTAAAAAAATAATCAACTGCTTTATGATATGTTTCTTTATTTTGCTTGTTTTTACTTTGATAAGGATATAATTTTTTAAATCTACTTGCAAGATGAAATTTATCTATCGTGTAATGTACTTTATTTTTAGGGAAATATTCTTGAATAAATTTTGAAATATTTTTAATTCATGTTGCTCCATCACCCAATACCATAAATTCAATATTGTCATTAATATCATAATAACTTGTAATTAATGTAAGTAATTTACTAACAAAATTAGTTAATTTACTATTTTTTTTAATATATTCTGGGATATTATCTAGTTCTATAATCTCTATTCATTTGCAATTACAGGTCTTTTTTTAGTTGATTTTGCTTTATCAAATCCAGTATGAACAGTTGAAAATATACTATGTTTTTTTATTTTTTCTTTTAATTTTTTATTTTCATTTCACATTTTTAAATAAGTTCTATCAATTTGAATATATAAAGTATGAGGTACCTTTATTTTTTTAGCAGTTTTATTAATATAATATTCTTTATCAGTTTTTGCATTTTTCATAATATTTGAAATTGTTTTTATACAAATTTTTACATGTTCCATAGTATCTAAAATATCTTGATATGTTTTTTTATTGCCAATAAATGATAATATTTTTTCTTTAACAGTATTATCTATTCTTTGTCATTTTTCAATTCCTAAAAGCTTATCCAAAGGGAAAATATATTCTTCTTTGCCTGTTTCTGGATTAATTTTATAATATTTTCTTCTTTTAAAAGTTATTTTTCCTTTTAAAATAGTTAATGTTCTTGTTTTGAATTCTTTTACTTTATATTCTTTAAATTCTTTTAAACTTTCGTGAGTTTTATAATTTTTTAAAATTAATTCATCATAATATTCTAAATTTTGTTGAATAATCTCATTACTTTGTTTATCTAAAAAATTAATAGAGTTTTTAATATAATTTTTATCAAAATTTATCATTTATTTTGCCCTCTTTTCCTTTTTATTTATAAATTAATATTGCTCACACACTAACTCTATTTTAGATATTTGTCAAATTTAGTTTTAATAAAAAAACAAGATTATTATTAATCTTGTAATAGAAAGGAGGTGGCGATAATTAAATATTATTATATTAATTTTTATTAAACCAGACTACCGTGATTATCGCCGTCTATGCAAATTATATATGCTTTTTTTCTGTTATATCACTTTACTTAATCTAGCAATAATTTTTGTATATATAGTGATACCCACTTATGCCAACCAGTTTCAAAAAACTTTTTAATTCCCATTTAACGAATAGGGCTCCATTTTTTAATCTTGCTTTATATAGACTTTGACACAGACAGAAACTATTTTTTAATTATCTTTTCAATAATTAATGCTACACTCATTTTTTTGGTAATTAAATATAACTATTAGGTTTATCAAACCCAAGGAATAAACTAAGAATTTCTGCTTTGTTTATTTTTCGCTATATTTAATGAGAAATAGTTTCCCACATTTCAATATATATAATTTAAACATATACAACGAACGAACATATAACTAAGCAACCGTTATTGTTAGTCTTTTCCTTTTGAGACATGTGATGCAGTTTTACTACATGATGATATCGTCATTTAAAATAAATGTCAAATAAATAATTAAAATAATCTGCCATTTATTAAGCATTTTAAACGCCATATCAGGGAATTATTTTATATGAAAATACAACAAAAACACACAAAAAAACTTTAATTTTGTCGAAAACTCTTGATAAAGTCAAAAAACCTTATAAAATATAGAGATTTGCAAGAAATACATTTTATCAAAAACTCAATAAAATCAGGGTTTTATTAAAATATCAAGAGTTTTCGACAAAATTAAAGCAAAAAAAACAATACGCCAAAAAATCACCGCGTCCCCCATACTTGTTATTACAATCATAATTCCGCGATAATAGTTATTTCAATTTCCTGCCTTCCTAAAATAGTTCTAAAAGTGCTTGTATATATATATATAATGTCAATAGATCATGAAGAAAGTTTAGAGATTTAAGAAGGGAAATTATACAAAATGAAAAAACTTTTAAGTTTATTAAGTTTATTAACAATTATCGGAACTGCAATGCCAACTGTAATTGCTGCTAGCCCATATAAAAAAATAATAAAACAAATAATTTAGAAAAATTAAAAAGAGTTAAAAGGCAAGACAATGAAAATATATCAACAAATGATTTTTTAGAATTTAATAATAAATCTATTAATAAAATTTTTGGCATAGATGAAGATGTATTTGATATTATAACTGACAGTAAAAATAATGTTTATTTTATTGGAAATAAAAAAATATATGTATTAAAACAAGGCGAAACAACGCCAGTAAAAATTGAAGGAATAAAAGATTCACATACAATTAAAAAAAATATTAAGCCTATTATCGATAGTAAAGATAATGTTTATTTTGGAACAGAAGATAATGGTGTATATGTATTAAAACACGATGGAAAAACCGCAACCAAAATTAATGGTATAAATGATGCGGTCTATTTAATTTCAATTAATAGTAAAGATAATGTTTATTTTTGTACACGCAACAGTGTATATAAGTTGCCCATTGGGTCGGACACCGTAACCAAAATTAATGGTATAGACGATAAAATTAATGATATAAATGATAAGATTTTATCAATTGTTTTTGATAGCAAAGATAATGTTTATTTTGGAACAGACAATAATATATATGTATTTAAAAGCAATGAAACCAAAGCAAAAAAATTTCTTAATTTTAATAAATATGCGAAATTAACATATAAATATATTGCTATTGATAAAAATGATGATATTTTTTTTGGTACAAATAGTGATATTTTTTATAAAAAAATATGTTAAAAAAGCATTTAAAATAAATTAGACTTTTACAATATTTTTTAATGATTCGCTATCCTTACCATTACTTGAATAATTTTTATATTTATCTCAATAACTACGCTTTAAATCTGTTATATCAAGTAATAAATTTAGTGGATATTTATTAATGTTTTCTTTGATAAAAGATACAATTTTTCTTTTATTTAATTGTAAAAGTCATGAAGCTTTTTTAGTAATTCATACCTAACTTTGTAATAGTTTAAATCTCTTTTTTCAAATGATTCTTTTGGACCTTTATTGGTGTTTAAAATTCCTTTCTTAAAATTTTCATACCATGAAGCAACAGTTTTTTTATTAATTTGATATTTTTTTGCAATAAAACTTATAGTATTATTTTTAACCTCTTGTACTATCATTTTTTGAAAATATGCTGTATATTTATTAAATTTTTGTCCTTTTCTTGCCATATAAAAATGCACCTCCTCTAAAGTAGACTGCACCCTGTTTAGTAAGTATTAATAAAAAGGTTTACAAACTTTCATTTATTATATATTTTTCTTTTTGGTTTGAATATCATTTATTTCATTTTTTAACATCATTAATATATTCATTATGAGATTTATAATTTTTATTATGGATTGTTCCTTTTTTAAGTAATGAATGAAAACTTTCAATAATAATGTTGTCTGCACAATGATAATTTTTACCCATTGAAATTATAATTTTGTTATCTAAACATTTACTATTGTAATCTTTAGATGTATATTGATATCCGTGATCTGAATGAATTATTATTTTATTTAAATCTTTTTTTATTTTTTTAATTTTATTAATTGCATCATTTAAATTATCAATTACAAGTTTGTTATTATTAAATTTTGATCATTTTACATCAATAATTTCTTTAGTATATCCATCAAGTATTGTTGATTGATAATGTTTTTTACCATTTCAAATTAAATAAGTTACATCAGTAAATAAAATTGAAAATCTTTCTTTAATATCATTAAAATTACGATTTACTAAATCAGGATATTTAATTATATTTTTATTTCTATTTTGTTTTATTAATATTTTTCTACGCATACGCTTTACATATTCAGCTTGAATATTATTTTCTTTCATAATTCGCAATACTTTCTTAGCATTATAAACAATGCCATAATCTTCTTTTAAATATTTGGTAATTCGACGATAACCAAATTGTTTTAAATTTTCTTCATAGACTTTTACAATATTTTTTAATGATTCGCTATCCTTACCATTACTTGAATAATTTTTATATTTATCTCAATAACTACGCTTTAAATCTGTTATATCAAGTAATAAATTTAGTGGATATTTATTAATGTTTTCTTTGATAAAAGATACAATTTTTCTTTTATTTAATTGTAAAAGTCATGAAGCTTTTTTAGTAATTCATACCTAACTTTGTAATAGTTTAAATCTCTTTTTTCAAATGATTCTTTTGAACCTTTATTGGTGTTTAAAATTCCTTTCTTAAAATTTTCATACCATGAAGCAACAGTTTTTTTATTAATTTGATATTTTTTTGCAATAAAACTTATACTATTATTTTTAACCTCTTGTACTATCATTTTTCGAAAATATGCTGTATATTTATTAAATTTTTGTCCTTTTCTTGCCATATAAAAATGCACCTCCTTTAAAGTTTAGCAAAGACTTTTTTTCTTTACTTACTTTTTTGGGTGCAGTCTAAAGTTTAGCAAAGACTTTTTTTCTTTACTTACTTTTTTGGGTGCAGTCTAAAGTTATTCATTTTTTAAAAATTTAATTTAAGTTCTATTTTATTTAATTTTTTTTCTATAATTGCAAAATAATTATTATTTATTTCACAACCTAGTCATTTTCTCTTTAATTGTTCACAAGCATATGTGGTTGTACCACTTCCCATAAAAGGATCTAAAATTAAGTCATTTTCTTTGCTGTGTTTTTTAATCAAATCGCCAAATATATTTAATGGTTTTTCTGTTGGGTGTTCTGTTTTTTTATAAGATGAACCTATTGGGTTTTTAAATATTATTTTTTTATTTTCATAGTTTTTTATATAGTTTGGTATTGGATCTTTTTTAGAATAAATAATCATACAATATTCTTTATCTTGAAAAACAAAATTATTAATTGGCATTGGATTTATTTTTTCTCAAAAATAAAAATCAAAATTCATATTATTTTTATAAACTCAATCTAAGTAATCTTTAATTTGTCTTCTATTCATTTAAATTAACATAAATTTATTTTTTGAAATTCGATAAAATTTATCTAAATAAGTATTTATATCAAATGAATTATGTAAATTATTATCATAGATAGCGTTAGTATATTTATTTATACTTTTTGATATTTCGCTGGAATTTATTTGTTCTTTTTTTCTTGTTGGTAAATCATATAAATAAGGTGGATCAGTTAATATCAAATCAACGCTATCATTTTCTAATATTTTGATAAAAGATAAAGCATTAGTATTTGTTAATTTACCCAAATTAGTTTTAAATTCTTTCATTAAATTATCATCCTATTTTTTGTATTTTATTAATCTAAAATTATTAAATATTTTTTAGCATTATTTTTTATATAATTTTAAGATATGTTTATCAAAAATATTTAATTTAATATATTTATATTATTTGTTTATGATAGAGATTAAGATAAATATATTATTAATACTTTTTTACTTACTTTTACTATAATTTATTTATTAAAAAATATATTAATTTTGTTATTAACTAATTATTTATGAGAGAGTGTGAGATAAATATTAATATTTTATTTTTTATCTCTCTATCTATCTGTCTTTTAAATAAATATATTAAATATATAATAAAAATAAATTTTGACACATTTAAAATATGCAAAATAGTAAAAATTGGCATACCGAAAAATACTATTAAGTTTTCAAAGATCATATATTAAATATTAATTTTTTAATAAATAATTAAGTGTGCCAATAGAAATTAATATAAATGGAGCAGAGAAAAGACAACACGTTAAATTAGGAAAAAAAACAGGTACATTTTTTGTAAAGATTTCTAAGATATTTAATAAATGTTGAAACAACTTAAAGAGGACATCAAAAAGTTGCTATAAAGTTTTTTATTTTATAAATAAGATGCTGTCTTTTCTCTGTTTCAATTAAATTAATATATAATTATGGTTTTATAAATAAATAAACCATTTTAGTAAATGATTTATTTATTCTTATTCAATTTCTAAGTTTTTTTTCAAAACCCTTCTTTTTCCATGCGACCAATAAAAAACAATAATCACAAAAAATATTAAATTAAAAACAATATTTTTTATTTAATATTTTTTGTGATTATTGTTTTTTATTTTTAATTTGTTATAATTCTATTAACTTTTTATTATTTAGTTTTACAGTATACAATTTTTTCTTGCAATCTCCAAAATGTGTGTGGTATACTACATTATTTTTCAAAATGTTTTAAGAATCAGCGTCCTTCAACTGATAATAGCCGTTGTGTTTGTTCATTAAGTAACGTTTTTGATAATTCTTTATCAATTCGGTAAATTCGCGCATCTAAATTATCTAAAAATGATAAAATTTCAGCTTCCAATATGTGTGGTTCAACTGGGGAACCATATTCTAACCGTCCATGACTAGCTAAAATCATATGTTCTAACAAAACAATCTTTTCTGAATTTAATTTATTACTTTGGGCAAGATGGTTTAATTCATTGGCCATAATTGAAATATGACCAAGCAATTTCCCTTCAAACGAAAAATCATTTGTTGCCCCACTTGTAATTTCAATAACTTTACCCAGATCATGTAAAATAACGCCACAATATAATAATTCGGCATCAATTAAACGATCTTGATAAACATCGACAACATTTTTTGCCATTTGTAGCATTGTTAAACTATGTCAGATTAAACCCGATTTTATTTCATGATGATTACGAATTGCCGCTGGTCAAATTTTAAATTGTTCCCCATATTTGGCTAAAATTAAGGTCATAATTTCACGGTATTCTGGTGTTTTCATTTTTTTTACGGTTTTCATAATTTCTTTATACATTTTATCCAGTGAAAGTGGTGCCACTTCAATAAAATCATCCAAATTAATACTTTCATTATCAATGACATCATAACTATTAATTTTTGCTTGTAAAACTTTGCGATATTCAATAATATTAATATTTACTTTATAACAATTACCTTTCGCTCAACATTCAAGGTCACTTGGGCGGGCATCTCATAATCTTGCTTCAATTATCCCTGTGCGATCTTTTAATGTTATTGATAAATAAGTGCTTCCATTGGAAGCTGTTCCTTGTGTTACTTTATCAGCAATCACATTTAATTCCACATTATTAACTTCTTTCGTTAAATCTTTAATATTCATTTTTCCCCTCCTAAAAATAAAAAAATACGTAATAAAAAACATTACTTTTTTTGTTTTATAATAATAACCCTGGATTTGATAGTAAATACGCTACATAATGGACAAATTTACTTGCTTCTGTAATATCCAATTACAGCTTCATTGTAGCCTAGTATAATAACCATAATATTGCGAATTGCAATATCATTCTTTTCAACAACAACTGGTTTTTTAAAAATAATTCCCATGGCAATTCCAGCAACATTATCCTCTGGAATGATAAATGTTCCCCGTATTATCCCATATTCACCATAATTTATAATTGAAAATGAGGCATCGCGATAGTCTGTTTCTTCTAATTCATTATTAATAGTTTTCTTTATTAATTTTGTTAATTTTGAAGCAATTTCTTTAATGGAATAATTTTTCAAATCATATAAAAATGGCATTTTCACAGTAGTAGCACTATCCACATTAAAAACAATATTATAAAATAATTTCAATAAAAGGGCATGATCTTTACTAATAAAAGATGCATTTAGAATAGGAAATTTTTTTAATCCATCGTAAACCGCTTTAACATAAAAAATTAACAATGTTAATACAATTTCATTTTGTGAATATGCTTCACACATAATTAATAATAAAATAACTAATTCACTAATATCAACTTCAATATCAATAAAACCATGCGCAATATTTCGTTTACTTTCCATAATTTCTTTTGCCCAAATAATTGCTTGTTGATTTAATTTAACTTGGTCAGCTTCTAAACTTTGTGAACTCTCTTTTGTTTTATGATGTGATAAAACAGAATGTTCACTTGATTTGATATCTTCGTTAATATCTTTTTTAATATGGGATGCTACATACGAATGAACTGTTGCATGCGTTTTTGAATGTTCACTATGTTCCTTCTCTTTGTCTTCTTCACCACTATCTTTTTTAACGTGTGCTGGTTGTATGTGAATGAGTGGCAACATGTGATTTTAAATGTTCCGCATGTTCCTTCGGTCTTGCTTCCTCCGTCTTTTCATGCTTGTTCATTGCGGTTAATTCTACTTTTGGCCTAGGTTCTTTTTCAGCAGCAGCCGGAACATTTTTGCTTTCATCTGAAACGCTCTTTTCTTGGTATTGAATTAGCTCTGTTTCATTAAGCGATGGTAAAATAACTTCTTCATCTCTAATTCTTCGGTCATTAAATTTTCATCAAAATAAATTACTTCCGAAGCACCATCATCAGCAAGTAATTATTTTTCATTACTTTCCTGGTTTAACTCTTTGTATACTGTAAAACTAAATCATAAAAAGCTAATAAAATTATAACAAATTAAAAATAAAAAACAATAATTACAAAAAATATTAAATTAAAAATATTGTTTTTAATATTTATTTTTAAAATTATAAAATTAAACACAACAAAAAATAAATTTTACTAATCTTAACAAACACTAATTTAATTTAAAAAAATTTTTTTAAAATATTATCTTGATGTAAAATTTTCCAAGCAAGGTCTAATTGTGGTATTTAATATATCTAAAATAGATTTTAATCTACTACGAATATTAATTAATGGCTTATTTTGACCCAATCAACGCCTTATATCTCTATTTATTCTTTCTACTAATGCTTTCTGGCGAAGTTTACCAGGATCACAAAAATAAACTCTTATTTTAAAATGTTTTTCTATTGTTTTTCATTGTAAATTGTAAATACCAAATCATAAAAAGTTAACTAAATTAATAGTTAACTTTTTATGATTTGGTATTTACAATTTACAATTCAGAACCTTAAATTTATATTTCATTTGCATTAATTTGCTCTTGAATACTCATATGATTAATTTTATACGTTGAAATGCAATAAGTTACTAAATAAATTGCTATCATTAAAAAGAACGTAATCGGAATTGTAATTCATGGGAATCCAAACGGAATAATTACTTTAGCAATTGCAATAAAGCCATAAACTCCTAATCACAATATTAACCACATAATTCCAACACCTAATATCCATGCTAGCGCAGCAAATGGCGTAAATATTCCTAATGTTAAATTATTAATTTCATGATTTGAATATCCTAACGCTTTCATTACCGCCATAAATTTCAAGAATGAATTAACAAACGATTCTGTCATAATATATACAATAATAACAGCAGTTATAATAGTAATAACAACAAAGATGATTGATAAGATACTTGAAATTCAAGCAAATTTGGCAATAACTTGAGATTTGATAATTAAATAATCTGTTGTTCCAATCCCATCGCTTAACTGACCATTCATAAAATCATTCATTGAATATGACCCATCTGGTGAAGAAAGATTAAAACGTTTTGTTTGATCAACTTGATCGGGATATTTACTAAATTTACCATTAAATCACAACAATGGATTATCATTTTCATTATTGTATAATGGACCATTGTCTGTATTAAAACCAAGAATTTTATTCGCTAAAACTTGGTTTACATATGCTTTTGGCACATCATAAGAATTTTGAATTCCAATAACCTGGTAATTAAAATTTTTAGTAATTTTCCCAATTTTTAATAATCCTTGTCGTAAAGCTTCGCGATATCAATTAGTCGGGAACCCCGTTTTTAAATCACTAATTTCATTAATTTCCTTATCAAATTTATTATCAAATGGATGAATAATATAATAGTCTCCTTCTTTTGTAATTACTTTTTGATTAACAAGTGGACTATTAACATCTAATAATCCCGGCAAACGATTCCCCGTTGTCATTGAAATTGTTTCATTTTGAAATTCACTTGTTTTAAAAGCATTAACTGGTAATTTTAAAATAAAATTCTTAATATTGTAATAGTCTTGAATTGTTCCTGTTTTGCTTTCAAAACCAGCCCGAAGCTTATTAACAACCGCTAATTTTGTTAAATCAAGGGTAAATGGATTAATATTATCATCAACAAAACCATTTGGTAACTCATATGATCAATTTGCTTGCGGCACAACACAATGAGCTGCATCATCACAATATTGTAATTGTTTAACATTAGTTGTACCAGTAATTATTTTATTCAATGATAAATTATATTTACTTTCTGCCGCTTTATTAACGACAATAGGAATGATATCTGTTGCAATATCTAAGTTTTTAGTATCGTCTAATATTTTTTTAATATTTTTATTTGGGAAAATAATCGTTTTATTATTTGCATTAATCCCATATATTGAAAGAATGAAACTTGTCCCAGCAATATTTGTTATATATCCAGTATAAACATCTTCATCTTTAGCATTATAGGTTGAAGTCCCAAAGGTAAAATTAAACTGCAATTTAGCTGCCTCACTTTTTAACCACATTGAACGAATCTTATTTGGCATAACATCACTTGTTGCATATTGAGCACAATAAGTTCAACAGTCAATAATATTCCGGTCAGTTGGATGAACTAGTTTTTTTCTAAAAGCGCGGGGCATTGTTAAACATAATAAAGTATCAATTTGATTTCGAATATCAATATTTTCACCATAACGAAGATACATAACATAGAGTGTTCCAATTGATAAACTTGCCCCTTTGCCAACCATAAAATTAAAAATAATCATATTATTTAATTGTTGCACATATAAATTAGCATTTTTATCATTAATATCAGTCCTTGTTGATAATCACTTGTTATTATTATATAAATAATCACTGACTAATGAATTTTTAGTTAATGGATACGCGGCATTATTTGAAGCCCCTGGTCCATTTCAATCATACATTTCATAACGTGTAAATGGCATATTACCAATAACATTAGTATATTCGTATTCATTATTATAATTTAAATTAGCATAATAATCTTTACTAAACTTATTAATAGCAGTGGGAATTAACGTTGCTAATGTTAAGGATAAACTAGCAATAAAAAATGTTAAGAAAAATCAGCCAATTTTTTTAATTGAAACAGCCATCATAATAAACTTGAATTTTGTTGTAAATTTTTTAAAATGGAAAAGATTACTAATTGAATAAATTAATTTTGAAATTTTAATATTTTTATTTGGATTCAATAAGTCTAACGGACTGATTATTAACTGGCGAGTTGCAGTTGTTAAAATTGACAAACTACTTACAAGACCAATAATTCCTAAACAAATTGCAAATGGAATAATTGAAAATGAAAAGTTAACCGGAATAACAAAGTAACTATTAAATACACTCATAATAGGTAATTGTAAAATAATCCCAATAATCCATCCAATCGGGACACCAATACCAGTTACCACAAGAGCATGGGCTAAATAAGAACTAGAAATTGTTAATCCACTATAACCATTTGCTTTTAAAATCCCATTCTCAATTTTTTGTTGATTAATAATTTTTTTAATTAAAATTACTAATGTAAAGACTAAAATAATTATGAACAGAACACATAAGATAATTGTAATGGTACGATAAAACTTAATTATTGTTCCTAATAAAGAATAACGCAAATAAACTAATTTTGTTTCATCACGATTTTGCAAGGAAGCATTTTTATCACTTGGGTTATTTAAACTTCAAAAATCACCAGCTAAATATTTTTTAAACTGCTCCATATTGGCATTCTTATTTTCGGGTGTTCCAAAATGAGTAATATATAATGTTGAATTTTCTTCAATTTCTGCATTTGCAACAATTGATTCACCACGATAAATACTTTCTGAAACATAAATAATCCCATCTTTTTTTGGGTCTGGGAAAACATCAGTATCATAAATTGTCGGATAAATATTAGCTGGATCTCCACCAATCGCACCCACAAAGAAATTAGAATTTTCACCAATTGTTAGTTGATCTCCTAATTTTAATTTTTGGCTACGCGCAAATTGAGGCGTAATAGTAACATAAACCGAATTAATTGGATCACTTGGATCAAATGAAGCATATTTTTTAATAAACTTTAACTTATTATTTTGTAACAACTGTTGGGAATTAATAATTTTATATTTTAAATTTGATGTTAAGTCTCAATACGCAAATTGCTCACGTAATTCATATGAAAAATTTGTAGCTTTTGCAACTAAACCATAGTAAGTTTCTATAAATTGATAAGGCCCATATGGGTGATTCTTAAAATTACTATTTTTATTATTTTGATTATAAAAATCATTAATACTAAAAACGGCATTTTCAAGATTATTATTATAACCAACTTCAAGATTATTATTAACAGTTGGTGAATAATAAAAATTAATTTTTGTTAAAGATTGTGATGTGTCTTTGGTTAAAAAACTTAAATCCCCATTTAATTTTTCATTAAATAAGCGATCCTGAATATCATTTTTTGTCGGAATTTCATTAATTTCTCCCCGCAAATCAACATCTTTTTTCCATTTTGTTACCCCATTATTAACAAAATCAATCACGACCTCTTTTAATTTTGCCTTATCTGCTTCCCCAGAGTATTTCTTATTCAAATATGCAATAATTAAATTAACAGTATTTTGTGAAATATCACTACGAGTAAAATTATCCATAAATTTTTCAATTAAACTTAAATTATTTTGTGCAAAAAGTAATCCATTTTGATCATACAATTGCCCTATTACAGATGTTTGAAACGCTTTACTTTGAAAGTTAAAACAATACAATCCATTATTTAAAAAATTTAGGGCCTCCTTATCAGGGTCAGTAAAAACAATATTAGTAACTTCTTTTGTTGTTGAATCAAAAGTAAATGCCATTTCAATATTCTTGTCCAAGGCTTTTAAAGCCCCATCTTGGCCCAAATGAACATAAGGTAATGTTCATTGTCCACCATCAGTATCAGTAATTAAATGATAAGTATTACTAAAAGCATATCACGGTGTAATTGTTTCAACATTCTGTCCTTTTTTCTTTTTACTATCAAACCTCAATAAATAATCATAAGCAAAAGTTCCTTGCCCCATGAATGAATATGCATCAATTAAACGTGCATTAATAATTCACGAAGAAGTTGTTAACAATGTTAAAAGCGCAGCCAATATTATGAAAATAGTTAGTTGTGCTTTTTGCTTAAACACACCTTTTAATATTTGTCAAAACAGCAACATTTTTAAATCTCCTCTTTTTCAATTTGACTACTAATAATAACGAACATTATTATAGTATCAAGAAAAATCACTTAATAAATATGCATTTTTTGTTAAATCATCTTTAATACCCAGGTTATATAAGAAGCGAGCTTGGTTTTGAAATTCAACAACATAACTGTATTTAATTTTTTCACTATTTGCTAAATATTCATTACCCATTCCATCATAGTCAAATCAATCTTGTTCACTTCATGTTTGGCCCTCTGGGGTAATATTATGACGCTGGTTTGCATCTTTTATTTGTTCAACATACGAAGGAGAATTACCAGAAACAGGATCATTATATCCTAATGGTTTTTTATGAAGTCCTAATTTAGTTGAAGCGTCTTTTGGTCCATAATAATCTAATTGGTAACGTACACCTGTTATATGACCATCCGTTACAACTACTCCTAACTTAGTACCATCAACACCTGTTTCTGTTGCAGTGATGTATCATTTACGATCTAAAAAAATATTATCAAGTCAATCTTGGGCCATTGCCGTATTAATTTGACTTGTTAAATCACCAATATAACCATTTTGAGAATCTAATATTTGGGTAATAAAATTATGCATTGCTTCATGATCAGGATAAGTATTATTCCTCCCATGTGATCAAATGTCAATCATATCAAATAATGACCCTGGTTTATATTTATGAGTATTTTTATCAAAGCCATAATTATCTAAAATAAATTTAGCATATTCACTATTAATATCAACTGCTGCTAAGTTATTTTTAAACCCAGCTTTGTTTTTTCCTTCAATATAAACATTCTCAACTGTTTTGACATTATTAATATTTAAATTATAATGTCCATCACTATCACTAGTATAAAATCAATTTGCTAATCCAGAAATTCCTTTTAATAAACTAAATAAATCAAAGTTTGGTGCATTCAACATTTGCAATAATGTTCGAATTAACGCAACAACAGCATCTTCTGCAAACAACCCAATTGCTCCTTGGAATCTTAAAAGTCCATTATAAACTGTTTTTGTCATTATGCGATTAAATTTTTGAACATCAAACTTTGAACCTTCTTTTGTTAAAGCAGCTGTAAATCAATTTCCTAAAACAGCATATCATTTTAAAAAGGTATTTGTGTGTTTGTCTGTAGTATTTGTTAAATCTAAAAACTGTTCCTCTCCACCGAGACCGAAACCTCTAATAGATTTTTCTATCACCGGACTATTTAAAATTCCGTAAAGATTCATTTCATCAACTTGTTTATTAGGTTCAATCACTTCACCATCACTTTGTTTTTCAACTTTAAGAACAGTTTTATCAATTGTATCACGGTCAAATATTTCTAATAATGGACTAGCATCTTTTGAATTACCTGAGTCATCAAAAAATTCTTCTCTAATTTGACCTAAAATAAAAAATGGTGCCACTAAGAAAATTCCAGCTGTTTTTTCACCAAAACGGTTATTTTGAGCAAATGGTAATAATTGTGCTAACGAATATAAAACTGGTAATTCTAGCCCTGGCCCAAAGTGCATTAACATGGTAATTGCTTCATCAAAATATTTTAAACCAAATAAATCGTATAATGCACTAGATTGGTTCGCAACCGCTTTCCCAAACTGAATTTCTTTTTTACCATCCGTATAAGACATTATTTCTTTTGTTGGTGGGTTTGAAAGAGAATTATGATATAAAATATTTGACACATAAGCTTGTGATGATGAATCATAATAAGATCCCCCTCAATTAGCAATTCTCTGAATATAAGCAAGAACTGAATCGGATTTTTGTGATAATGTATTTGCCAGAGCCCCCGTATCATATTGCGCTCATGCTAAATTTTGGTTTACTTGAAAATCTTCATAACGCCCTGTTGTATCAGTTTTAGTAGTAGGACGCCCTTGGTTCTTTGTTGTGTTTCATTTTGAAAAATCAGTCATTGCTACCATTGTAGACATCAAATTATAAATGTTTCATTCTGGTTGATATGTTGTACTTGTTGCTTTTCATGGATTATAAGAAATATTATTTAACGCTTTATATTCCTCAACATATTTCTTAATTTCAACCTCTTTACCACTCTTAGTCGTAAAAGTACCTTTTAAGTTATTTCCAACATTATTTAAAAAATATTGCAATGTTGGAAATGCATAATTATTCATATTTTCATGGCGTCCAGAAATTAATATTTTAGCAATTGAACTAGTATATTTTACTAAATTACGAATTGTCGGATCAATATTATTAATTTCGCTATCAAAATAATCATCCTTGTTACTTTTTCCTTTTGAACAAGCAACTACTCCTAACACAGATGTTAATGTTAAAGTTGTTGTCCCTAAAATTGAAAGTAATTTTTTCATTTTACCCACTCCTTTTTATATTTATTAAATTTGTATACTGTAAAACTAAATCATAAAAAGTTAATAAAATTATAACAAATTAAAAATAAAAAACAATAATCACAAAAAATAGTAAATTAAAAATATTGTTTTTAATATTTATTTTTAAAATGGCATTGTGTAGATACAAGCTCCAAATTTGTATCTCTTGTTAAATTAATAATAACATTATTTAAAATAAATTTTACTAATCTTAACAAACACTAATTTAATTTAAAAAAATTTTTTTAAAATATTGTCTTGATGTAAAATTTTCCAAGCAAGGTCTAATTGTGGTATTTAATATATCTAAAATAGATTTTAATCTACTACGAATATTAATTAATGGCTCATTTTGACCCAATCAACGCCTTATATCTCTATTTATTCTTTCTACTAATGCTTTCTGACGAGGTTTACCAGGATCACAAAAATAAACTCTTATTTGAAAATGTTTTTCTATTGTTTTTCATCTATAAAATTCTTTTTCTCTATCGGTTAAAATACAACTAAATTTACTAATACCAATTTGTTTAATCATTTTCATTAAAATTGTTAATACAATATTTGCCTTTGTGCATTGATATAACAATATTCGAATTCACGGTAGTTTAAATTATTTCATACCTGTTTAATTTAGAAAACAACAGTCCATATAAAAAGTGTCCTAAAAAGGGTTGCCAATCCAATTTTTATAGACTGCACCCAAAAGAGTAAGTAAAGAAAAAAAGTCTTTGCTAAAAACTTAGACTGCACCCAAAAGAGTAAGTAAAGAAAAAAAGTCTTTGCTAAACTTAGACTGCACCCAAAAAAGTAAGTAAAGAAAAAAAGTCTTTGCTAAACTTTAAAGGAGAGATAGACTGCACCCAAAAAAGTAAGTAAAGAAAAAAAGTCTTTGCTAAACTTTAGAGGAGGTGCATTTTTATATGGCAAGAAAAGGACAAAAATTTAATAAATATACAGCATATTTTCGAAAAATAATAGTACAAGAGGTTAAAAATAATAGTATAAGTTTTATTGCAAAAAAATATCAAATTAATAAAAAAACTGTTGCTTCATGGTATGAAAATTTTAAGAAAGGAATTTTAAACACCAATAAAGGTCCAAAAGAATCATTTGAAAAAAGAGATTTAAACTATTACAAAGTTAGGTATGAATTACTAAAAAAGCTTCATGACTTTTACAATTAAATAAAAGAAAAATTGTATCTTTTATCAAAGAAAACATTAATAAATATCCACTAAATTTATTACTTGATATAACAGATTTAAAGCGTAGTTATTGAGATAAATATAAAAATTATTCAAGTAATGGTAAGGATAGCGAATCATTAAAAAATATTGTAAAAGTCTATGAAGAAAATTTAAAACAATTTGGTTATCGTCGAATTACCAAATATTTAAAAGAAGATTATGGCATTGTTTATAATGCTAAGAAAGTATTGCGAATTATGAAAGAAAATAATATTCAAGCTGAATATGTAAAGCGTATGCGTAGAAAAATATTAATAAAACAAAATAGAAATAAAAATATAATTAAATATCCTGATTTAGTAAATCGTAATTTTAATGATATTAAAGAAAGATTTTCAATTTTATTTACTGATGTAACTTATTTAATTTGAAATGGTAAAAAACATTATCAATCAACAATACTTGATGGATATACTAAAGAAATTATTGATGTAAAATGATCAAAATTTAATAATAACAAACTTGTAATTGATAATTTAAATGATGCAATTAATAAAATTAAAAAAATAAAAAAAGATTTAAATAAAATAATAATTCATTCAGATCACGGATATCAATATACATCTAAAGATTATAATAGTAAATGTTTAGATAACAAAATTATAATTTCAATGGGTAAAAATTATCATTGTGCAGACAACATTATTATTGAGAGTTTTCATTCATTACTTAAAAAAGGAACAATCCATAATAAAAATTATAAATCTCATAATGAATATATTAATGATGTTAAAAAATGAAATAAATGATATTCAAACCAAAAAGAAAAATATATAATAAATGAAAGTTTGTAAACCTTTTTATTAATACTTACTAAACGGGGTGCAGTCTAAGAGCATTTTTATATGGCAAGAAAAGGACAAAAATTTAATAAATATACAGCATATTTTCGAAAAATGATAGTACAAGAGGTTAAAAATAATAGTATAAGTTTTATTGCAAAAAAATATCAAATTAATAAAAAAACCGTTGCTTCATGGTATGAAAATTTTAAGAAAGGAATTTTAAACACCAATAAAGGTCCAAAAGAATCATTTGAAAAAAGAGATTTAAACTATTACAAAGTTAGGTATGAATTACTAAAAAAGCTTCATGACTTTTACAATTAAATAAAAGAAAAATTGTATCTTTTATCAAAGAAAACATTAATAAATATCCACTAAATTTATTACTTGATATAACAGATTTAAAGCGTAGTTATTGAGATAAATATAAAAATTATTCAAGTAATGGTAAGGATAGCGAATCATTAAAAAATATTGTAAAAGTCTATGAAGAAAATTTAAAACAATTTGGTTATCGTCGAATTACCAAATATTTAAAAGAAGATTATGGCATTGTTTATAATGCTAAGAAAGTATTGCGAATTATGAAAGAAAATAATATTCAAGCTGAATATGTAAAGCGTATGCGTAGAAAAATATTAATAAAACAAAATAGAAATAAAAATATAATTAAATATCCTGATTTAGTAAATCGTAATTTTAATGATATTAAAGAAAGATTTTCAATTTTATTTACTGATGTAACTTATTTAATTTGAAATGGTAAAAAACATTATCAATCAACAATACTTGATGGATATACTAAAGAAATTATTGATGTAAAATGATCAAAATTTAATAATAACAAACTTGTAATTTATAATTTAAATGATGCAATTAATAAAATTAAAAAAATAAAAAAAGATTTAAATAAAACAATAATTCATTCAGATCACGGATATCAATATACATCTAAAGATTACAATAGTAAATGTTTAGATAACAAAATTATAATTTCAATGGGTAAAAATTATCATTGTGCAGACAACATTATTATTGAAAGTTTTCATTCACTACTTAAAAAAGGAACAATCCATAATAAAAATTATAAATCTCATAATGAATATATTAATGATGTTAAAAAATGAAATAAATGATATTCAAACCAAAAAGAAAAATATATAATAAATGAAAGTTTGTAAACCTTTTTATTAATACTTACTAAACAGGGTGCAGTCTAAAGAGCAAAGACTTTTTTTCTTTACTTACTTTTTTGGGTGCAGTCTATTTTGTATACTGTAAAACTAAATCATAAAAAGTTAATAGAATTATAACAAATTAAAAATAAAAAACAATAATCACAAAGAATAGTAAATTAAAAATATTGTTTTTAATATTTATTTTTAAAATGGCGCTGTGTAGATAGAAACGGCAAATTTATATCTTGTTAGATTAATAATAAAATATTTTGTAAATTGTAAATACCAAATCATAAAAAGTTAACTATTGATTTAGTTAACTTTTTATGATTTGGTATTTACAATTTACACTTCCCTTAGTTCTTTTTCCTTTAACGTTGCTTTTTCATCAATCTTTTTAATAAACTGATCAGTTAATTTTTGAACTTCCCCTTCATAATATTTTTTATCATCTTCGTTTAAATCACCATCTTTTTTAATATGTTCATTACTATCACGACGTTCATTACGAACAGAAATTTTAAATTGCTCACTTGCCTTTCACATTTCTTTAACCATTATTTTTCGGCGTTCTTCTATTAATGGGGGAATATTTAACCGAATTAAATCTGCTTCCGAATTTGGTGTTAACCCTAAATCGGCTTTATTAATTGCTGTAACAATTAAACTAATAATTGAACGGTCATATGGTTTAATTACTAATTGGCGTGCCTCGGGAACCATAATATTAGCTAATTGTTGAATTGGGGTTAATGTTCCATAGTAATCGATCATAATATATGATAACATATTTGGATTAGCCCGACCAGTGCGAATTTTGACTAATTCATTTTCAAAGGAAACAATCACTTTCTCCATATTTTCTTTGGTTTGATTAATAACTTCTTGCGACATCTATTTTTTTCCTCCTGTGACAATTGTTGAGCGAGCATTACCATGCGCTGCCCTATAAATATTATCTGATTCATTAATATCAAAAACAACAATTTTAACATTATCTTCCATTGCTAAACTAGAAGCAGTTAAATCCATCACTTTTAATTGTTGTTTTTGTAATTCATTTAAACTAATATTGTCAAAACGAACAGCATCGGCATTGTGGCGGGGATCTTTATCATAAATCCCATCAATGCCATTTTTAGCCATTAACATCACATCCGCATCAATTTCAATTGTTCTAATTGTTGCTGCTGTATCAGTGGTAAATTTTGGTTGCCCAGTTCCTCCGGCCATAATAACAATTGTCCCTTTTTCTAAAGCAGCTTTTGCTTTTTTAAATAAATATGGCGAAGCAACTTCCGAAACTTGAATTTTTGAAGTTACAACAACATTTTCGCTACCTTCATTTTTTAAAACTGCTTCTAATGCTAATGCATTCATAACAGTTGCCAACATTCCCATATAATCTGCACTAATTGGGTTCATATTAATTGTATCAGCGCGGTTACCACGTCAAATGTTACCGCCTCCAACAACAATTGCAATTTGTAAGCCTTCTTTTTGCAATTTAACAATTTGCTTAGCAATATCATGAATTTTATTTGAATCATATAAATCATTAGGATTCCCTAAAGCTTCACCAGATAATTTTAATAAAACACGCTTATATTGTAACGCCATTATAAATTTTCCTCTCTTTGTTCTATTTTATTCTAATATGTATACTGTAAAAATAAATCATAAAAAGTTAATAACATTATAACAAATTAAAAATAAAAAAACAATAATCACAAAAAATAAATTCTAACCTTTGATTTTTAATTTTCCAATGCCAAAATAATCATCAAATTCTTAAAAATTTAGTTTTATAGCATACAACAATAAATTGAATAAGAATAAATCCCATTCTATTAAGTTTATTTTATCTAACACTTTTTGTTGATATCCCTTCGCAAATAAACTCTTTTTGGTAACAAAAAAACGACATTTTGTCGTTTTGTCCTGTTATTTATTTTGCACCGCTTCAATTCCCGGTAGTGGTTTACCTTCCATATATTCTAAACTAGCTCCACCACCAGTTGAAATATGGGTAAATTTATCTTTATAACCTAATTGAATTGCCGCTGCGGCAGAATCTCCTCCACCGATTAAAATAAAGGCCCCTTCTAATTCCGCAATTGCTTCACAAACTGCTTGGGTTCCAATTCGATAATTTTTAAATTCGAAAACTCCCATGGGACCATTTCAAGCCACTGTTTTTGCATCAGCTAATTCTTTTTTAAATAATTCAATTGTTTTAGGCCCAATATCTAAGCCCATATAACCATCGTCAATATCAACGCCGATAGTAACTTTCGATGGAACATCGTCAAATTCTGACGCTTCTAAAGCATCAATTGGTAAAATAATTTTCCCTTTTCCTTTTGCTAAAAATTCTTTTGCAATCGCCACTTTATCACTTTCTAACAATGAATTACCAATTTTGTGTCCTTGCGCAGCAAAAAATGTATAAGCCATCCCTCCACCAATTAAAATCTTATCTGCTTTAGTTAATAAATGTTCAATTACACCAATTTTGTCAGAAACTTTCGCTCCCCCAATAATTGCCACAAATGGTTTAACCGGGTTATCAACCCCTTGTGATAACATTTTAACTTCTTTTTCAACTAAAAATCCTAAACATGATTCGGTAATGTTATCAGCAATCCCAACATTTGAAGCATGCGCACGGTGAGCAGTTCCAAAGGCATCATTAACAAAAACATCCCCTAAACTTGCTCAATATTTTCCTAGCGCAGCATCATTTTTACTTTCTCGTTTTGTAGTTGCTTTTCCATCACTATCAACACTAATTTGACCATCACTATTAATAATGTCCGCAAAGCGGGTATTTTGGAATAAAATAACATCCTCATTATGCATTTGATTAATCGCATCTTCTAATTCTTTGCCTTCAAAAGCATTAACAAATTTAACTGGTTGCCCTAATTTTTGTTCTAACACTTTTGCAACTGGGACCATATCATGTTTTTCTAAATCAGCTGCTGTTTTTACTTTTCCTAAATGGGAAAATAAAATAACTTTTGCCTTTTGGCCTAATAAATATTTAATTGTTGGCAACGCAGCAACGATACGATTATCATCTGTTACTTGTCCATTTTTCATTGGAACATTAAAATCAACACGGACTAAAACTTTTTTTCCGTTAACTTGAACATCTTTTAATTCTTTTTTGTTCATCATAAATTCCTTCTCACTTTCTTTTTTTATCCACTATATATCTTACCGTAAAATTACCGTTTTAATTACAACTATCAAGATATTCTAAGGCAAACTGGGCTGCTTTAGCTCCATCACAAACAGCTGTTGCAATTTGCCGTAATGTTGTATTAGTAACATCCCCAGCAGCGTATAATCCCGGGATTGCTGTTAAACATTTATTATTAATAATGAAATAACCTTCTGGATCTAAGACCCCTAATTTAGCAGCAAAACTACTAGTTGGAATTGCCCCAATATATGGGAAAATCGCACTCACTGCTAATTGTTCAATTTTCGCTGTCTTAACATTTTTAATAACAACCGTTGTGACACACTTTTCGGCCACATCCTTAATTTCGGTTATGATTGTATCAATAATCAAATTAATTTTGGGATTTTCTTTTACCTTCGTAACAATATTATTATCAGCGCGGAACTTATCACGACGATGAATTAAATTCACTTTAGTAACAAACCGCGCTAAATAAAGCGATTCTTGAAGCGCCGCATAGCCACCGCCAACAACAACGACATCTTTCCCTTTATATAAAGCTCCATCACAAACAGCACAATATGAAACCCCGCGTCCTTCTAATTCTAATTCACCAGGCACGCCTAATTTTCGTTCAACCGTTCCGGTTGCGGCAATAACTGCTTTTGACAATACTTCTTTTTTTGAAAATAGATCTAATTTAAATAAATTATCTGTTTTGGTAATGTTCATTACGCGATCGGCAAGATAGGGGATTTTTAATTTCTGAGTTTGTTGAAACATTTTTATTGCTAAATCAGGACCTTGAATACTCTCAAAACCAGGATAGTTTTCAATTTCACTTGTCTTTGTTACTTTTCCACCAGGAGCCCCTTTTTCAATCATTGCGATTTTTGCCATTGCGCGAGCCCCATAAATGGCCGCTGTCATCCCGCCAGGGCCAGCCCCAATTACTAAAATATCATATATTTCATTAGTATTGTTTTTCATATAATCATCCGCCTTTTCTTCATTTTCTAACAGTTATCCATTGGACAAATAATATTAAAATAATACCAACAACAATCATTAAACTAAGAATAATATAGTCTAATGTTCGCATATTTTTTAAAAATAAATCATGGTCATTTCGTTGTGTTTCTAAAATTATCCGAATTAAATTATAACCAGCAATGTACATTCCCGCTTTAACACCACAACGCACAATCTTTAATTGATGTGGATTTTCTATTTTTTCTAATGCACGAACATCTGCTGTAAAAATTTGTTTTAACCTTGCCCCACAATATTTTCATTTAGCTTTCATCACTTGCTTTTTTGTCATCTTATGTTTATTTTTAAAATAAACTTTATGTAAATTTACTTGCTGTGATAAGTTAGTAACAATCGTTGGATCAGGTTTTACATCATAATATCATTTTGCCGAAACACCTTTTCACGATAACTTTCTAAAATCGGGTTCTTCTTTTTTAAACCGTCAATAATAACTATAACGAAATATTAACGGTAATGCAATCACAATTAAAATTCACAGTAAAATATTCGCAAATGATTCATATAAAAATATTGGTTGAAAATATTGAACATTAACAAAATCAGTGGGGTCAACACCACTGCCATTTAAACCAATTGCCTCGGTTGGATGAAAATGATCGGGCAGTGGTGTTGGAACATATCATTTAAAAAGGTTGTCCCGAATAAAACTTGGCAATCACACTAACTGTTCCCGAGCAATTGGACTTCCTAACAACTCATGATTAAAAAAGTTCCCTCAACGACCAATCGCCTGAGCTAATAAAATATTTGGCACAATTAAATCAGCATAAACTCATAATGAAATATTATGCTTTCGTGATTCAAACCCAAATCAAATTCAACCAGTAATTAAACCAAAAATTAACCCTCCATGAATACTCATTCCGGGTTCTCAAAAGGCAAATAAATTAAAAAATAAAATTGGATTCTTAACATCATATTTGCCAAACAAACTCGCTCCTAATAAAGCAATTGGGGTAATGACAAAAATTCCTCAATAAAAACCTTGGGTTGGAATATCACGTTTCCGAAAATTAACCCACGACAAAATAATAGTAATTGCAAAAGCACAAAAAATAAAAAGTCAATATGGACGAAATCAATTTCCATAAGTATCATGGACAATTCATGTTGTTAAATTCACTGCATAAACTCCTTCTTAATTCTATTTTGAATATTCTTTAAAACGGTCTTGTTTTTTAGACTGCACCCTGTTTAGTAAGTATTAATAAAAAGGTTTACAAACTTTCATTTATTATATATTTTTCTTTTTGGTTTGAATATCATTTATTTCATTTTTTAACATCATTAATATATTCATTATGAGATTTATAATTTTTATTATGGATTGTTCCTTTTTTAAGTAATGAATGAAAACTTTCAATAATAATGTTGTCTGCACAATGATAATTTTTACCCATTTAAATTATAATTTTGTTATCTAAATATTTACTATTGTAATCTTTAGATGTATATTGATATCCGTGATCTGAATGAATTATTATTTTATTTAAATCTTTTTTTATTTTTTTAATTTTATTAATTGCATCATTTAAATTATCAATTACAAGCTTGTTATTATTAAATTTTGATCATTTTACATCAATAATTTCTTTAGTATATCCATCAAGTATTGTTGATTGATAATGTTTTTTACCATTTCAAATTAAATAAGTTACATCAGTAAATAAAATTGAAAATCTTTCTTTAATATCATTAAAATTATGATTTACTAAATCAGGATATTTAATTATATTTTTATTTCTATTTTGTTTTATTAATATTTTTCTACGCATACGCTTTACATATTCAGCTTGAATATTATTTTCTTTCATAATTCGCAATACTTTCTTAGCATTATAAACAATGCCATAATCTTCTTTTAAATATTTGGTAATTCGACAATAACCAAATTGTTTTAAATTTTCTTCATAGACTTTTACAATATTTTTTAATGATTCGCTATCCTTACCATTACTTGAATAATTTTTATATTTATCTCAATAACTACGCTTTAAATCTGTTATATCAAGTAATAAATTTAGTGGATATTTATTAATGTTTTCTTTGATAAAAGATACAATTTTTCTTTTATTTAATTGTAAAAGTCATGAAGCTTTTTTAGATTTAGACTGCACCCTGTTTAGTAAGTATTAATAAAAAGGTTTACAAACTTTCATTTATTATATATTTTTCTTTTTGGTTTGAATATCATTTATTTCATTTTTTAACATCATTAATATATTCATTATGAGATTTATAATTTTTATTATGGGTTGTTCCTTTTTTAAGTAATGAATGAAAACTTTCAATAATAATGTTGTCTGCACAATGATAATTTTTACCCATTGAAATTATAATTTTGTTATCTAAACATTTACTATTGTAATCTTTAGATGTATATTGATATCCGTGATCTGAATGAATTATTATTTTATTTAAATCTTTTTTTATTTTTTTAATTTTATTAATTGCATCATTTAAATTATCAATTACAAGTTTGTTATTATTAAATTTTGATCATTTTACATCAATAATTTCTTTAGTATATCCATCAAGTATTGTTGATTGATAATGTTTTTTACCATTTCAAATTAAATAAGTTACATCAGTAAATAAAATTGAAAATCTTTCTTTAATATCATTAAAATTACGATTTACTAAATCAGGATATTTAATTATATTTTTATTTCTATTTTGTTTTATTAATATTTTTCTACGCATACGCTTTACATATTCAGCTTGAATATTATTTTCTTTCATAATTCGCAATACTTTCTTAGCATTATAAACAATGCCATAATCTTCTTTTAAATATTTGGTAATTCGACGATAACCAAATTGTTTTAAATTTTCTTCATAGACTTTTACAATATTTTTTAATGATTCGCTATCCTTACCATTACTTGAATAATTTTTATATTTATCTCAATAACTACGCTTTAAATCTGTTATATCAAGTAATAAATTTAGTGGATATTTATTAATGTTTTCTTTGATAAAAGATACAATTTTTCTTTTATTTAATTGTAAAAGTCATGAAGCTTTTTTAGTAATTCATACCTAACTTTGTAATAGTTTAAATCTCTTTTTTCAAATGATTCTTTTGAACCTTTATTGGTGTTTAAAATTCCTTTCTTAAAATTTTCATACCATGAAGCAACAGTTTTTTTATTAATTTGATATTTTTTTGCAATAAAACTTATACTATTATTTTTAACCTCTTGTACTATCATTTTTCGAAAATATGCTGTATATTTATTAAATTTTTGTCCTTTTCTTGCCATATAAAAATGCACCTCCTTTAAAGTTTAGCAAAGACTTTTTTTCTTTACTTACTTTTTTGGGTGCAGTCTAATTCATACCTAACTTTGTAATAGTTTAAATTTCTTTTTTCAAATGATTCTTTTGGACCTTTATTGGTGTTTAAAATTCCTTTCTTAAAATTTTCATACCATGAAGCAACAGTTTTTTTATTAATTTGATATTTTTTTGCAATAAAACTTATACTATTATTTTTAACCTCTTGTACTATCATTTTTCGAAAATATGCTGTATATTTATTAAATTTTTGTCCTTTTCTTGCCATATAAAAATGCACCTCCTTTAAAGTTTAGCAAAGACTTTTTTTCTTTACTTACTTTTTTGGGTGCAGTCTAAAAAATAATTTTTTTATTTTAAAGTTAATATTGTTTGGATTGCTGCTAAATCACGTAATTTTCCTTGGTCAACATTAAGTTTAAAACTATATCCTTCATCCTTTTGATATTTTGGAATAATGTGTAGATGATAGTGAAAAACTTTTTGAAAAGCTTCACTTTTTTCATTACTAAGATAATTGATACCAGCTGGTTTTAAGGCTTGATACATTTTTTGAGTAATTAGTTTGCCAACTTTAGCAACCTCTGCTAAATATTCGTCATCAGTGACACTATAATATTCAAAATGTTTTTTCGGAATTACTAAGGTATGACCATCACTATTGGGGAAGGCATCTAAAAAAGCATAGACAAGGTCATTTTCATAAATTTGTTTACTTGGTGTTTTTTGGGCAATAATATCACAAAAAAGACAATTACTTTCGTTCATATTAATTTCAGCTCCTTATATCATTAATTATAACAAACTAAACTTATGTTGAAAAGAAGATTGGATTGTGTATACTGTAAAACTAAATCATAAAAAGTCAATAAAATTATAACAAATTAAAAATAAAAAACAACTCTTTTTATTTAACAAGAATTTTTTTTGGAGCTTCATCGTACATGATGCCTATGGTATTTACAATTTACAAAAAAGAAGTTTTTTTCGTTTGGTATGCTATAATCCTATTGATTAATTATGAACAGGAAGGGAATATTAAAATGACAAAATTTACAGCAAATGCAATCCGAAAGATGTGGTTAGATTTTTTCCGTAGTAAGGACCATTATGAATTACCATCTGTATCATTAATTCCTGCTGATGATCCATCATTACTATGAATTAATTCAGGTATCGCAACCTTAAAACCATATTTTGATGGTCGTAAAAATCCATTTTCACCACGGTTAACAAATTCACAAAAATCAATCCGAACTAATGATATTAAAAATGTTGGTTATACTACTCGTCATCACACCTTATTTGAAATGCTTGGTAATTTTTCGATTGGTGATTACTTTAAAAAAGAAGCAATTATGTATGCTTGAGAGTTTTTAACAGATAAAAAATGAATTGGTTTCGATCCAACTAAATTATATGTCACAATTTATAAAGACGATAAGGAAGCATATGAAATTTGACATAATGTTATTGGATTAAGTGATGACCGAATTATCAAAGGCGATAAGGATACTAATTTTTGAGAAATTGGGGAAGGACCTTGTGGCCCAAATACAGAAATTTTTTATGACCGGGGTGAAAAGTATGACCCTAACCATTTAGGATTAAAATTATTACAAGAGGATTTAGAAAATGATCGTTATTTAGAAGTTTGAAATATTGTTTTTTCACAATATAATAATAATGGTGATGGCACATATACTGATTTACCCCGCAAGAATATTGATACGGGGGCTGGATTAGAACGAATTACTTCAATTATTCAAGAAACGCCAACTAATTTTGAAACTGATTTATTTATGCCAATTATTAAAGCGGTTGAAGAAATAGTAAAGGGGAAATACCATTATGATGAAACAGCATTGTTTAGCGGTGATGTGAAACAATTAAAAATTAATACGGCTTTTAAAGTGATTACTGATCATTTACGGGCAGTTACTTTTGCGATTGCAGATGGGGCTTTTCCCGGTAATAAAGATCGTGGTTATGTTATTCGTCGTTTGATTCGTCGTGCTAGTTTATATGGTAAAAAACTAGGGTTAGAAGAACCATTTTTATTTAAACTAGTAGCAACGGTTGTTAAAATTATGCAAGAATATTATTCTTATTTAGTGGAAAAACAACCAATTATTGAACAAGCTGTCTTAAATGAAGAAAATAAATTTTTAAAAACATTAGAACAAGGAAGTAAACTTTTTACCGAAGTTAAAACAAAATATGGTGTTATTTCGAAAGAACATGCTTTTCGATTATTTGAAAGTTATGGTTTTCCAATTGAATTAATTGAAGAAGAAGCTCATGAAGCGGGGATTAAAGTGGACTGGGCTGGTTTTGATGAATTGTTAGAAAATGCCAAAATAATTTCACGGACTAATCGAAAAGATATTAAAGCGATTCAACTGCAAAATGAACTTTTTACCAAGTTAGATGTTGCTAGTCAATTTGTTGGTTATGAACATGAACAAGTTAATAATACGGAAATTGTCTTTATGTTTGCAGATGATAAACCAGTTACAAAGTTAACAGATACAACAGGTTATATTATTTTGCAAGAAACACCATTTTATGTTGAAAAAGGTGGACAAGCGG
Source organism: Spiroplasma endosymbiont of Polydrusus cervinus (assembly GCF_964019755.1). Taxonomy (NCBI): domain Bacteria; kingdom Bacillati; phylum Mycoplasmatota; class Mollicutes; order Entomoplasmatales; family Spiroplasmataceae; genus Spiroplasma; species Spiroplasma endosymbiont of Polydrusus cervinus. Next base: position 68,004 of record NZ_OZ026469.1, on the reverse strand, counting down.
CGGACCATGGTCTTATTTTAAAAGACAATACAACAGGTTATGTGCTTGATGTGCAACAAGGACCTAATAAACAACACTTACATTTTGTTAAAGTGGAAGGAATTTTACAGGTTGGCTATATCGTTAATGCTTCTATTGATAGTGATCGTCGTTTTTATACGCGAAAAAATCATTCAGGGACGCATTTAATTCATGCAGCGTTACGGGAAGTTTTAGGGACGCATGTTATGCAAACAGGTTCTTATAATGATGATGAAAGATTACGGATTGATATTACCCATAATCAACCAATTACTCCAGCTGAAATTACGGCGGTTGAAACGTCAGTTGCCAAGGCAATTAAGGCGGCTATTCCTTGTGAAATAATTTATACTGACATTCAAACGGCATTAGATGTTCATCATGCTTTAGCTTTTTTCACGGAAAAATATGATGCGGAAGTACGGATTGTTAAATTTGGCACTTATTCTTGTGAACTATGTGGGGGAACGCATGTTGCTAATTCCCAAGATGTTGAAGATTTATTAGTGACAGGCCTTGAATCAAAAGGGGCTGGAACATTTCGTATTCATGCTATTACATCCAATAAAACGATTGCTAGTTATTTAAATGACCAGTTTTTAAAAGAGAAAATCGAAGCAATAAATTATTTTGATAAATATAATCAAGGCAAAACCAAATTACCTGATCAGAATTTAGAACAAATGTGAAATCAAATTAGTAATTTAACAGTGTCAAAAGAAAATTGGAAATTATTAAAAGAATTAGTTGGGCAATTTAAAGAAATTTTTAAACAATGACAAAAACACTATGAAAATAGTTTAATCCAACAATTTCTTAAACAACATAATACGTTGGCACCACAAGAAAAAAATAACCTTAATATTTTAACTCATCAATTTTCAACAAAAGTTGATGTTAATGCTTTAAAAGTATTAATTGATGATTATAAAGCACGTTATTCTAACTTAGTAATTTTCTTAGTTACAATGGGCGATGATAATCAAGCAACATTAGTTGTGGGTGTTAGTGATGATTTACATGATCATTACCAAGCTGGTCAAATTATTCAGCAATTAAATCCGTTATTAGAAGGAAAAGGGGGCGGCAACAACAGCGTGGCACAAAGTTGTTTTAAAAATCAAAATAGTGATATTTTAACGAAGTTATTAACTGATCCGCTGGAATTTTTAAAACAGCATGAATAAGTATTATTTAGGAGTTGATCTAGGGACGAAAACGGTCGGGCTAGCAACAAGTCGTGGTCTTATTGCAACAGCGTATGGTGTTCACCGTTTTACCGAAAACGATTTTTTAGCGGCAGCACAGTATTTAGCGGAGTTAATTACAAAGGAAAATTTTAGTGATATTATCATCGGATATCCCAAAAATATGAATAATACCATTGGTTCACGAGCATTAATGGTTGATGATTTTGTTACTTTATTAAAACCTTTATTAGATTCAACTATAACAATTCATTTGGTTGACGAACGGTTAACAACTCATCAAGCTCATCAAATTATGTTAGAAGCAAATCTTTCTCGTAAAAAACGAAAACAAAAGAAAGATAGTTTAGCTGCGCAATTAATTTTAGAGACATATTTACAACAAAAATAAAAGAGATTTGAACATCTAAAATAAAGTAGACATAAAAAATAGAAAATTATGTTAAAATTTTATTAATTTATTAAGGAGATGTTCTTTTATATGAAAAAAACAATAAAGAATTTAAAATAAATATTATTAATTTATACAAAAATAGAAAACCCGTAAAATTACTTTCAAAGGAATATAATGTTTCATGACATACTATTTATTTATGAATTAAAAAATATAATGCAAAAGGTGAAGAAAGTTTAGAATGAGGTCATGGAACACAAATAAAAAGCAGAGCCAGAAAGCATGGAGTTGCCAATAAACCATTAGAGTTAATGACAAAGAAAGAAATATATGAATATGCAAAACAATTTGAAGAATTATCAAAGTACTTATCCCTAAGCGTAAAAAATAAATATAAAAAAATTTATTAATTATCTAATATTTATACAATTGTATCTTTGTGTAAAATATTTAAAGTTTCCAGAGCTGGTTATCATAAATGATTATGTTTGGGGAAACCAAAATATAATAAATGAAATAAGTTAATTGCTGATATTATTCAATCAACATATCATAATTTTAAAAGAATCTATGGTTATAATATGATTACATTATGATTAAAAAATTATATGATTTAAATATTAATCCATGAGTAGTATATAGATATATGAAACAAATGAAATTAAAAGCTATAATTAGAAAAAAAGATTCAATTATAAAAAACTTTCTGGTCAATTAAGATATGAAAATATTCTAAATAGAAATTTTTCTACAACTGGAATTAACCAAAAAATTGGAACAGATATTACATATTTAATCTATGTAAATTGTAAATACCAAATCATAAAAAGTTAACTATTAAAATTAGACTGCACCCAAAAAAGTAAGTAAAGAAAAAAAGTCTTTGCTAAAATTTAAAGGAGGTGCATTTTTATATGGCAAGAAAAGGACAAAAATTTAATAAATATACAGCATATTTTCGAAAAATGATAGTACACGAGGTTAAAAATAATAGTATAAGTTTTATTGCAAAAAAATATCAAATTAATAAAAAAACTGTTGCTTCATGGTATGAAAATTTTAAGAAAGGAATTTTAAACACCAATAAAGGTCCAAAAGAATCATTTGAAAAAAGAGATTTAAACTATTACAAAGTTAGGTATGAATTACTAAAAAAGCTTCATGACTTTTACAATTAAATAAAAGAAAAATTGTATCTTTTATCAAAGAAAACATTAATAAATATCCACTAAATTTATTACTTGATATAACAGATTTAAAGCGTAGTTATTGAGATAAATATAAAAATTATTCAAGTAATGGTAAGGATAGCGAATCATTAAAAAATATTGTAAAAGTCTATGAAGAAAATTTAAAACAATTTGGTTATCGTCGAATTACCAAATATTTAAAAGAAGATTATGGCATTGTTTATAATGCTAAGAAAGTATTGCGAATTATGAAAGAAAATAATATTCAAGCTGAATATGTAAAGCGTATGCGTAGAAAAATATTAATAAAACAAAATAGAAATAAAAATATAATTAAATATCCTGATTTAGTAAATCGTAATTTTAATGATATTAAAGAAAGATTTTCAATTTATTTACTGATGTAACTTATTTAATTTGAAATGGTAAAAAACATTATCAATCAACAATACTTGATGGATATACTAAAGAAATTATTGATGTAAAATGATCAAAATTTAATAATAACAAACTTGTAATTGATAATTTAAATGATGCAATTAATAAAATTAAAAAAATAAAAAAAGATTTAAATAAAATAATAATTCATTCAGATCACGGATATCAATATACATCTAAAGATTACAATAGTAAATGTTTAGATAACAAAATTATAATTTCAATGGGTAAAAATTATCATTGTGCAGACAACATTATTATTGAAAGTTTTCATTCATTACTTAAAAAAGGAACAATCCATAATAAAAATTATAAATCTTATAATGAATATATTAATGATGTTAAAAAATGAAATAAATGATATTCAAACCAAAAAGAAAAATATATAATAAATGAAAGTTTGTAAACCTTTTTATTAATACTTACTAAACAGGGTGCAGTCTATTAAAAAAAATGGAACAATTAATATTCGAAAAATTGCTAAGCAAATGAATAGAGATTATAGAACTATTTGGCAAGAGTTAAATATGTTTGATAATATTAATGATTATAATGCTGCAAAAGAACAAAAAATACATGATAAAAATAAAAAACAATGTCGTAAATATTCAATGTTAAATTCACAAGAATTAAGCCATTTTTCTAATGAATATAATAATTTTGGTCGTTCGCCACAAAATATTATTACTTTGTATGAATTACAATATAATGTAAAATTTGGTGTATGTTTTAAAACAATGTATAAATATATTAAATTAGGTTATTTTAATTTAAAAAAAGAAATGCTATATTTTAAAAATAAAAAAAGAAAAACAAAAAATGGGGAACAAAATGATAATCGTGGAAAATTACTTAATATTAGAGATTATAAGCAATTTTAAAATGATTATGGAAATGATTTAAGTTTTAGTGGAATTTGAGAAATGGATACTCTTGATTGTGGTAATTTTTATTTATTAGTTTTAGTAAATCGTAAATCAAAAATACTTTTTTATCATATTTTATTTAGTAAAAAGGCAAGTGTTGTATTAACAATTTTAATGAAAATGATTAAATAAATTGGTATTAGTAAATTTAGTTGTATTTTAACCGATAGAGGAAAATAATTTTATAGATGAAAAACAATAGAAAAACACTTTAAAATAAGAGTTTATTTTTGTGATCCTGGTAAACATCGTCAGAAAGCATTAGTAGAAAGAATAAATAGAGATATAAGGCGTTGATTGGGTCAAAATGAGCCATTAATTAATATTCGTAGTAGATTAAAATCTATTTTAGATATATTAAATACCACAATTAGACCTTGCTTGGAAAATTTTACATCAAGACAATATTTTAAAAAAATTTTTTTAAATTAAATTAGTGTTTGTTAAGATTAGTAAAATTTTTTTGTTGTGTTTAATTTTATAATTTTAAAAATAAATATTAAAAATAATATTTTTAATTTAATATTTTTTGTGATTATTGTTTTTTATTTTTAATTTGTTATAATTTTATTAACTTTTTATAATTTAGTTTTACAGTATACAGAGCTTCATCGTACATGATACCATTTGGTATTTACAATTTACAATTTCCTATTTTAAAGCCCCCAGAGCAACCGTTAAGGCTTCATGTAATTGCGCTGCTGATTTTTCAAATTTAGCTTGTTCTTCTTTAGTTAATTTTCATTCAATAATTTCTTCAATTCCATTAACCCCAATTACGGCTGGAACTCCAATGTGTGTTCCAGTAACATTATATTGCCCTTCACACTTTGCCCCAACTAAAAAGGTTGATCTTTCATCATTTAAAATTGCTTTGGCAATTGATGATAAGCATGCTCCAATTCCATAAAAAGTTGATTTTTTTAAATCAATAATTGTATAAGCCATTTTCATCATTTGTTGATGCATATCTTCTAGATCTTTTTCGGTTAGTTTCCCTTCTGCAACAAAATCAACAATTGATTTTTGCATAATTGAAGCTTTTGATCAAACTGAAACTGATGAATCACCATGTTCTCCTAAAACATAAGCATTAACACTAGCTGGAGCAATATTTAATTTATTCCCCACTAATCTTCTTAAACGTGCTGAATCTAAAGTTGTTCCTGAAGAAATAACTTTATTTTTTGCAAAACCAGTTACTTTTTGATAAACTGATGCCAAAACATCAACTGGATTTGAAGCAATTAAAGTAACTCCTTTAAACCCTGATGCTTTAATTTGTAAAGCAATATCTTGCATAATTCTTGCATTATCAGCAACCATATCTAAGCGTGTTTCCCCATCGCGTTGTGGTCTTCCAGCTGTAATAACAATTAAATCAGCATCTTTACAATCATTATAATCACCAGTTTTAATTGTACTAAAACGGTTTTCTAAGACAGCAGCAGCATCAGATAAATCAATTGCGTTCCCTTCCGCTGCTTGTCGAAATGCATCGATTAACACATAATGCTGTGCAATCCCTCTGTTCATTGCTGAATATAAAAAGCTGTTTCCAACCATTCCACATCCAACTAAAACTACTTTTCTCGTTGAATTCTCCATCTTTTTTCTCCTTTGAATCTCCTGGTTCATTATTGTATACTGTAAAACTAAATCTTAACAAGTTAATAAAATTATAACAAATTAAAAATAAAAAACAATAATCACAAAAAGTTAATTATAGGAGGTTGAAATTATGCAAATAAAGCAATATTTAATTTTGCGGTCGTTAATAAAAAAGTATGGTAAAGATATTGTTATTAAGACTGTCAATAAGATTGCAAATGATATTGAAATTAAAAAGTAAAGAATAAATTATACCGCGTAATTTATAATCTTCAATTAACTTTCAATTACTTCCAACTGGTGGTTGCTGTGGTTTGGGTTCTGGTTTATTACTCCCCATTTTCACTATTATTTGGTTTTTCGCAACTAATTAATGATGTTGTACTTGTTGCTGTTAATCCGATTGCTCCTAAAATACTTAAAATGTTATAATTTATGTGCAATAATTATAACATTTTAAGTATTTTAGGAGGTAAAGTATGAAAAAATATGAAAGATTAGATTTTAATGAAAGAGTAAATTTGGAAAAATTAAAAAATAATGAATTATTTAAAAATAAAAATGGAACAATTAATATTCGAAAAATTGCTAAGCAAATGAATAGAGATTATAGAACTATTTGGCAAGAGTTAAATATGTTTGATAATATTAATGATTATAATGCTGCAAAAGCACAAAAAATACATGATAAAAATAAAAAACAATGTCGTAAATATTTAATGTTAAATTCACAAGAATTACGCCATTTTTCTAATGAATATAATAATTTTGGTCGTTCGCCACAAAATATTATTACTTCGTATGAATTACAATATAATGTAAAATTTGGTGTATGCTTTAAAACAATGTATAAATATATTAAATTAGGTTATTTTAATTTAAAAAAAGAAATGTTATATTTTAAAAATAAAAAAAAGAAAAACAAAAAATGGGGAACAAAATGATAATCGTGGAAAATTACTTAATATTAGAGATTATAAGCAATTTTTAAATGATTATGGAAATGATTTAAGTTTTAGTGTAATTTGAGAAATGGATACTCTTGATTGTGGTAATTTTCATTTGTTAGTTTTAGTAAATCGTAAATCAAAAATACTTTTTTATCATATTTTATTTAGTAAAAAGGCAAGTATTGTATTAACAATTTTAATGAAAATGATTAAACAAATTGGTATTAGTAAATTTAGTTGTATTTTAACCGATAGAGGAAAATAATTTTATAGATGAAAAATAATAGAAAAACACTTTAAAATAAGAGTTTATTTTTGTGATCCTGGTAAACCTCGCCAGAAAGCATTAGTAGAAAGAATAAATAGAGATATAAGGCGTTTATTGGCTCAAAATGAGCCATTAATTAATATTCGTAGTAGATTAAAATCTATTTTATTATTAGACTGCACCCTGTTTAGTAACTATTAATAAAAAGGTTTACAAACTTTCATTTATTATATATTTTTCTTTTTGGTTTGAATATCATTTATTTCATTTTTTAACATCATTAATATATTCATTATGAGATTTATAATTTTTATTATGGATTGTTCCTTTTTTAAGTAATGAATGAAAACTTTCAATAATAATGTTGTCTGCACAATGATAATTTTTACCCATTGAAATTATAATTTTGTTATCTAAACACTTACTATTGTAATCTTTAGATGTATATTGATATCCGTGATCTGAATGAATTATTATTTTATTTAAATCTTTTTTTATTTTTTTAATTTTATTAATTGCATCATTTAAATTATCAAGTACAAGTTTGTTATTATTAAATTTTGATCATTTTACATCAATAATTTCTTTAGTATATCCATCAAGTATTGTTGATTGATAATGTTTTTTACCATTTCAAATTAAATAAGTTACATCAGTAAATAAATTGAAAATCTTTCTTTAATATCATTAAAATTACGATTTATTAAATAAGGATATTTAATTATATTTTTATTTCTATTTTGTTTTATTAATATTTTTCTACGCATACGCTTTACATATTCAGCTTGAATATTATTTTCTTTCATAATTCGCAATACTTTCTTAGCATTATAAACAATGCCATAATCTTCTTTTAAATATTTGGTAATTCGACGATAACCAAATTGTTTTAAATTTTCTTCATAGACTTTTACAATATTTTTTAATGATTCGCTATCCTTACCATTACTTGAATAATTTTTATATTTATCTCAATAACTACGCTTTAAATCTGTTATATCAAGTAATAAATTTAGTGGATATTTATTAATGTTTTCTTTGATAAAAGATACAATTTTTCTTTTATTTAATTGTAAAAGTCATGAAGCTTTTTTAGTAATTCATACCTAACTTTGTAATAGTTTAAATCTCTTTTTTCAAATGATTCTTGTGGACCTTTATTGGTGTTTAAAATTCCTTTCTTAAAATTTTCATACCATGAAGCAACAGTTTTTTTATTAATTTGATATTTTTTTGCAATAAAACTTATACTATTATTTTTAACCTCTTGTACTATTATTTTTCGAAAATATGCTGTATATTTATTAAATTTTTGTCCTTTTCTTGCCATATAAAAATGCACCTCCTTTAAAGTTTAGCAAAGACTTTTTTTCTTTACTTACTCTTTTGGTTGCAGTCTATATTAAATACCACAATTAGACCTTGCTTGGAAAATTTTACATCAAGACAATATTTTAAAAAATTTTTTTAAATTAAATTAGTGTTTGTTAAGATTAGTAAAATTTATTTTTTGTTGTGTTTAATTTTATAATTTTAAAAATAAATATTAAAAACAATATTTTTAATTTAATATTTTTTGTAATTATTGTTTTTTATTTTTAATTTGTTATAATTTTATTAACTTTTTATGATTTAGTTTTACAGTATATACATACATAAATCAGAAAAGTTTGTTTTGTCCAAAAAAGTATGATAAGATAATATTGTTAATTTATATAGTTTTAGGAGTTGAAATATTATGGCTACTGTTGTTGTAAAAGCAGGAGAACCGCTAGACAAAGCGTTGAAACGATTTAACAAGGTTTCGTCAGTTAAAAGAAAAGAAGCCCGTAAACGTGAACACTGAATGAGCAAAAAAGAAAAAAGACGTTATAAGCAAGACCAATTGCGTAGTTTTCGTTAAAAAATCCCATTAATGGGATTTTTTAATTGTATACTGTAAAACTAAATCATAAAAAGTTAGTAAAATTATAACAAATTAAAAATAAAAAACAATAATTACAAAAAATATTAAATTAAAAATATTGTTTTTAATATTTATTTTTAAAATTATAAAATTAAACACAACAAAAAATAAATTTTACTAATCTTAACAAACACTAATTTAATTTAAAAAAATTTTTTTAAAATATTGTCTTGATGTAAAATTTTCCAAGCAAGGTCTAATTGTGGTATTTAATATATCTAAAATAGATTTTAATCTACTACGAATATTAATTAATGGCTCATTTTGAGCCAATAAACGCCTTATATCTCTATTTATTCTTTCTACTAATGCTTTCTGGTGAGGTTTACCAGGATCACAAAAATAAACTCTTATTTTAAAGTGCTTTTCTATTGTTTTTCATCTATAAAATTATTTTCCTCTATCGGTTAAAATACAACTAAATTTACTAATACCAATTTGTTTAATCATTTTCATTAAAATTGTTAATACAAATATAGACTGCACTAGACTGCACCCAAAAAAGTAAGTAAAGAAAAAAAGTCTTTGCTAAACTTTAGAGGAGGTGCATTTTTATATGGCAAGAAAAGGACAAAAATTTAATAAATATACAGCATATTTTCGAAAAATGATAGTACAAGAGGTTAAAAATAATAGTATAAGTTTTATTGCAAAAAAATATCAAATTAATAAAAAAACTGTTGCTTCATGGTATGAAAATTTTAAGAAAGGAATTTTAAACACCAATAAAGGTCCAAAAGAATCATTTGAAAAAAGAGATTTAAACTATTACAAAGTTAGGTATAAATTACTAAAAAAGCTTCATGACTTTTACAATTAAATAAAAGAAAAATTGTATCTTTTATCAAAGAAAACATTAATAAATATCCACTAAATTTATTACTTGATATAACAGATTTAAAGCGTAGTTATTGAGATAAATATAAAAATTATTCAAGTAATGGTAAGGATAGCGAATCATTAAAAAATATTGTAAAAGTCTATGAAGAAAATTTAAAACAATTTGGTTATCGTCGAATTACCAAATATTTAAAAGAAGATTATGGCATTATTTATAATGCTAAGAAAGTATTGCGAATTATGAAAGAAAATAATATTCAAGCTGAATATGTAAAGCGTATGCGTATAAAAATATTAATAAAACAAAATAGAAATAAAAATATAATTAAATATCCTGATTTAGTAAATCGTAATTTTAATGATATTAAAGAAAGATTTTCAATTTATTTACTGATGTAACTTATTTAATTTGAAATGGTAAAAAACATTATCAATCAACAATACTTGATGGATATACTAAAGAAATTATTGATGTAAAATGATCAAAATTTAATAATAACAAACTTGTAATTGATAATTTAAATGATGCAATTAATAAAATTAAAAAAATAAAAAAAGATTTAAATAAAATAATAATTCATTCAGATCACGGATATCAATATACATCTAAAGATTACAATAGTAAATGTTTAGATAACAAAATTATAATTTCAATGGGTAAAAATTATCATTGTGCAGACAACATTATTATTGAAAGTTTTCATTCATTACTTAAAAAAGGAACAATCCATAATAAAAATTATAAATCTCATAATGAATATATTAATGATGTTAAAAAATTAAATAAATGATATTCAAACCAAAAAGAAAAATATATAATAAATGAAAGTTTGTAAACCTTTTTATTAATACTTACTAAACAGGATGCAGTCTACTTTAAAGGAGGTGCATTTTTATATGGCAAGAAAAGGACAAAAATTTAATAAATATACAGCATATTTTCGAAAAATGATAGTACAAGAGGTTAAAAATAATAGTATAAGTTTTATTGCAAAAAAATATCAAATTAATAAAAAACTGTTGCTTCATGGTATGAAAATTTTAAGAAAGGAATTTTAAACACCAATAAAGGTCCACAAGAATCATTTGAAAAAAGAGATTTAAACTATTACAAAGTTAGGTATGAATTACTAAAAAGCTTCATGACTTTTACAATTAAATAAAAGAAAAATTGTATCTTTTATCAAAGAAAACATTAATAAATATCCACTAAATTTATTACTTGATATAACAGATTTAAAGCGTAGTTATTGAGATAAATATAAAAATTATTCAAGTAATGGTAAGGATAGCGAATCATTAAAAAATATTGTAAAAGTCTATGAAGAAAATTTAAAACAATTTGGTTATCGTCGAATTACCAAATATTTAAAAGAAGATTATGGCATTATTTATAATGCTAAGAAAGTATTGCGAATTATGAAAGAAAATAATATTCAAGCTGAATATGTAAAGCGTATGCGTAGAAAAATATTAATAAAACAAAATAGAAATAAAAATATAATTAAATATCCTGATTTAGTAAATCGTAATTTTAATGATATTAAAGAAAGATTTTCAATTTATTTACTGATGTAACTTATTTAATTTGAAATGGTAAAAAACATTATCAATCAACAATACTTGATGGATATACTAAAGAAATTATTGATGTAAAATGATCAAAATTTAATAATAACAAACTTGTAATTGATAATTTAAATGATGCAATTAATAAAATTAAAAAAATAAAAAAAGATTTAAATAAAATAATAATTCATTCAGATCACGGATATCAATATACATCTAAAGATTACAATAGTAAATGTTTAGATAACAAAATTATAATTTCAATGGGTAAAAATTATCATTGTGCAGACAACATTATTATTGAGAGTTTTCATTCATTACTTAAAAAAGGAACAATCCATAATAAAAATTATAAATCTCATAATAAATATATTAATGATGTTAAAAAAATGAAATAAATGATATTCAAACCAAAAAGAAAAATATATAATAAATGAAAGTTTGTAAACCTTTTTATTAATACTTACTAAACAGGGTGCAGTCTATAACATTTTTACTAAATAAAATATGATAAAAAAGTATTTTTGATTTACGATTTACTAAAACTAATAAATAAAAATTACCACAATCAAGAGTATCCATTTCTCAAATTCCACTAAAACTTAAATCATTTCCATAATCATTTTAAAATTGCTTATAATCTCTAATATTAAGTAATTTTCCACGATTATCATTTTGTTCCCCATTTTTTGTTTTTCTTTTTTTATTTTTAAAATATAGCATTTCTTTTTTTAAATTAAAATAACCTAATTTAATATATTTATACATTGTTTTAAACATACACTAAATTTTACATTATATTGTAATTCATACGAAGTAATAATATTTTGTGGCGAACAACCAAAATTATTATATTCATTAGAAAAATGACTTAATTCTTGTGAATTTAACATTGAATATTTACGACATTATTTTTTATTTTTATCATGTATTTTTTGTGCTTTTGCAGCATTATAATCATTAATATTATCAAACATATTTAACTCTTGCCAAATAGTTCTATAATCTTTATTCATTTGCTTAGCAATTTTTCGAATATTAATTGTTCCATTTTCCTTTTTAAATAATTCATTATCTTTTAATTTTTCCAAATTTACTCTTTCATTAAAATCTAATCTTTCATATTTTTTCACACTTTACCTCCTAAAATATTTAAAATGTTATAATTATTGTACATAAATTATAACATTTTAAATATTTTAGGAGCAATCGGATTAACAGCAACAACTACAACATCATTAATTAGTTGCGAAAAACCAAATAATAGTGAAAACGGCGAGTGTAAATTGTAAATACCAAATCATAACACGGATTATACTTTTTTCTGGTAAGGTTGCTATTTAATAAAATTTAATTTGCTTTATTTTGAATAAAAAATTTTGCCGTAAGATAATTTTCTGTTAACATTGTATCATATTGGCCAAAACCAACAAAAGTATATAATTTTAATCCTAAATTAACCCATCCTAAATTAATTTTATTTTGTAAAAACAAATATTTTGTAATGGTATTATTTTGCATATCTTTCACTAATTTATTTGCTATTGTCATCACTTCCGGAATTGATCAATAAAATAACTGTTCATCTGGCAAATATTTTGTTAACTTGCCATACCCACTGCCATCCTCATCAGCTAGAATAACTTCATTTGTTTGATCAAAGGTTAAATATCCCGTCTGAAAAGCAATAATTCGTAATGGTCCTCGCGATAATAAAAAATTAGTCCGACCAATAACTGATAAAACTTGTTTTACTGTATAAGTACACCCTTGCAATAATGGTGTTGTTGCGCCAGGATGAACTTTCAATGTTTCATATTCTAATTTATATTGTAATAGTAATAATAACTCCATGACAATAACTTGATGATGTTCAATAAAATAAGTTACTAAATCCGGAATCGTTAAATAATCAGGAAATAATTGTGTAAAAACACTCATACTTGTTACTTCATATAATAATGATGTTATTAATAAATTGTCATATTCTAAGTTAATTGCATCATTAGGAATTGTTTGCTTTAGACGCAAAATAAAATAATTAATAATTGGATAACTATCTAAAAATAAGAATTGTTTTAAAATATTCTTATTTCGCTGAGTATTATTTTCATCATTATGATACTGGGTAATATTACGACCAATTTTAACATAGAAATCATTAACATAATTATAAAACTGGTATAAGGATAAATCATAATCATGTAACAAATATTTTAAGCCTGCTTCCTTATATTTTTGATAATATTCGCGAATATGACTTTTAATGCGAGCGCGATTATCATATCATTTTCGTAAGTTATTTAAAATAATTTTTTGTGATCGTTGTTCAAGGGTAATTGTACAGTTATAAGGTAATCCTTCATTTGTTAATAACCCTTTTATTGATGATAGTTTTGGATCATATAAGTTTTTAATGCCAACGGTAATATCATATTTACTATCAATATTACTAATTAAATCATAAACTTCTAAACGACTTTTTAATTCCATTTTCCGTAGCCCACGACCAAGTTGTTGTAAATAAACTGTTTTTGAATTAGTTGGGCGCAATAAAATAATTGTATTAATTTCCGGAACATCAATCCCTTCGTTAAACATATTAACAACACATAAATAATTAATCCGTCCTGTTTTAAATTCATATAAAATTCTTATTCGCTGCTCATGATTTTCGGAAGTTAAATAATCCGCCCGTAAATGCTTTGTTCGCAAAAAGGTGACCACCTTTTTGGCATGTTCTGTCGTAACACAAAAAATTAAAGCAACTGGTTTAGCATATAACCCCAAATACTTTTCAATCATCTTTAATAATAGTTCATTACGAGCAGTAGTATTTAATTTTTTAAAAAGTTCACTATCCGCATTTAAATCAACACCAGTTAAATCAACCGTATCATCATCAATACAATAATAATCAAATGGACATAATAAGCGTTGATTAATGGCATCTCACAACCATAGTTCGGCCGCATATTCATCAAGGAAATATTTTTTAATTGATTTACCGTCTTCTCGTTCAGGGGTCGCTGTTAAACCTAGCACTTGTTGTGGTTGAAAATAATTAAAAACTTGATCAAAAGTAATTGCCGCAATATGATGAGCTTCATCAAAAATAATCACATCAAAATGATTAGGAGCAAATTGGGTTAACCGCGTTGCCATTGTTTGAATTGTGGCAAATAAATGGGTTCGTTGTTGTGGAACTTTTCCCTCATATAACACTTCCCCAAAAGTTTGATCCATTAGAACACTACGAAAAGTTTGAAGAGCTTGATCTAAGATTTCTTTTTGATGCGCTAAAAATAATATTTTCAATGGTTGTTGGTTATTTTCTCGCAATTGCTGTAAATAATCAAAAGCAGCAATAACAGTCTTCCCCGTTCCAGTTGCCATAATTACTAAATGTGATTGTTTCTTACATTGTCGACGATATTGTAATTTCGCAACAATTTCTTTTTGAAAATCATATAAATATTTTCGAATTGTTAAAAATTCTGTTGTTGTATTATTAAACATTGTGGCAGTCCTGTTGACTTGATTTTGACTAATGCGTTCTAATAAATGATTCCGGGCCATCTCATCATTAAAATCAACTAAAACTTCATTTCATAATTGTTCAAATTCTGTAATTATTTCAGTAACTAAGTGTTGGTTATTGATTGCTGTTAATTTAATATTTCACTCCCGACCAGTTACCATTCCTTTATATGTTAAATTTGAAGAACCAAGAATAACAGTTGAAATGCCATGAAACCGTTTAAAAAGAGAAGCTTTAATATGAATACGCTCACTTCGCTTTTCTAAATTATCTTCGACTTTAACTTGGACATTATCATAAGTTGTTACTAAACGAGCTAATTCTAATAAATTATTATATTCCGCTAAATCATCAAAAGTTGTTGTAATAATTCGAATTGGAATTTTATGGATACAACAATGTTTAATTGACGCTTCAATTTTATTAATAATTGCTTTTGAAATAAAGGGAAAAACAAAACATACTTCATCAGCAGTTCTCATTTCATTATTTAATTCCACCAACAATTTTTGTTGATTCTGATTTGTAAAAAATTTTTCGCCCATTTCTTATCATCTCTCTTCTGGTAATTATTAACAAAATTTTGGTTGTATGTATTATTTAAGGGTTTTAAGTAATATCTTAGAAATTGTGGAATAATATACCACTTACTTACTTAGATTATATTACTTTTAATTTTATTGTCAATATATTTTTCTATTTTTTTAAATTTTTCCAACGTGTAAATTGTAAATACCAAATCATAAAAAATTAACTAAATTAATAGTTAACTTTTTATGATTTGGTATTTACAATTTACACGTTGTCGTTATTAACAATTTTAATTTTTACTTCAAATTTAGATATTGTTTACATTATTTTAATTATGGAAAGAGTTGACCGTTTAAAAACGATTTGAGCATTAATTATTTTAAAATGAAAAAAATGAGTAAAAAATTTAACAGAGACTAAAAATATTACTGAATTTGATAATAAAGTAAATAAAATAAAAAGAAATGCAAAAGAAATCTAAAAATTTTGCATTTTTTTATTTTTTGTGTATAATATTTTTTTTAATTTTTATTCCCAAAAGAAGCGAAAATATGATATAATTACTTTGTAATAAAATGGATATAAAAGTGGCTAAACTAAATTTAATAAAACAAATTAAGTTTTTTTGAATGGGGTAATCAGAAACAATGGAAAAAATTAGAGTATTAACATTAGAAAAAAAAGGAATCTTAAATAAATTCCTATATCAAAATGAAGAGGTCAAATTAGGTGAAGAAATTGCTTTAATTGAAAGTGAAAACGGCCAATCAATCATTACAGCCCCAATGAATGGAATTATTGTTAAACCAATTAAAGAAGGCAGCAAAATTAAAAGTAATGCTATTATTGCTTATTTGTTAACAACTGAAGATGAAATTGAAAAGTATTATTTTAAGCGTCTTGCGAGTAATGAATTTACGCGTTTAAATAAGAAAGGGATAAAGTTTTCAACAACAAAAAATGGTCAATTTGGAACAAAATGAAAAGACATTGAAGAAGATGATTATTCAGGAATTAGTGTTGTAAATGAAGATGCATTACATCCAACTTTTACCCCACCAGTATTAAACCAACAGCAATTTCATAATAATAAAATGGCAGTTGAATCAAGAACTACATTAATTAATGAACAACCCTTTGATAATCAAATAATGCCCTCAAATTTTAATCAAAATAATGGGCAAGAATTTTTACCCGAAGGAACTGTTATTAATAATGATCCTTACCTTTCACCAAATCCGGACCAAAATCAATCAATTTATTTTAAACAACAAAATAATGTATTACAGCAAGAGCAAACTTTTGAACAACCCATTCCAACAAGAGGACAAGATAAGAAACATTGAGATGAAACAAGACTATCATTTGGCCCTAAGAAAACCTGAAACTTGTCATTTAAAAATTTGAACATTGATGATAATTATATTATTAATAATCAGGAGAAAATCCCTTCAATTGATACAATTAATAACCAAATGGACCAGGGTAAAAAAAGGGAGGTAAAGGCAACAATGGTTAATATTCCTAATTTAAATAATAATATATTTCAAGACAGTAATTTTGAAGCACAAACTAATAGTTTAAACCAACCACCATCACTATCGCCACAAAGCATTGTTACTAATGCTGTTCCAATTGGTCAAACAAAATTAGTAGAAGAAAAACAAGCAAAAGAATATGCTAAATATTTAGTTAATACCACAAAACAACAAGACGAAGCACCAGTTAATGCCACAGGATTTTTGGGTGAACAAAATAAAAGTGCTAGTTTTCGTAATCTTGTAAATCAACGTCGTGAGCAATTGCATAATAATAATAATTTTCATGAGTTATCATTAGAAGCGGATAGTTCAAAAAGCTCAATGGACTTTTTAGATGAATATGGTCGTCCTAAAATTTTACGTAATATTGTACAAGCAAGAATGAATGATTTAATTAAAAGAAACATATCACCAGAAATGAAAAGTGGTTATAGTGGCTCTAGCCCTAGTTCTAGCGATAATACTAATATGCTTCAAGCAGGTGAAAAGGAATCATCTGATGAAATTTATATTTCGGCAGATGATTAT
Organism: Spiroplasma endosymbiont of Polydrusus cervinus; assembly: GCF_964019755.1. Taxonomy (NCBI): domain Bacteria; kingdom Bacillati; phylum Mycoplasmatota; class Mollicutes; order Entomoplasmatales; family Spiroplasmataceae; genus Spiroplasma; species Spiroplasma endosymbiont of Polydrusus cervinus. The sequence goes on along the minus strand of NZ_OZ026469.1, from coordinate 50,482 downwards.
AAAATTGATCTAAATGAGGAAAAACAAGCAAAAACTAAAAAAACAGGAAATTTTTCGCCGTTAAAATCTTATCGTGATCGTTTATATCAAAAATTAAATGATAATGGTCAACGAGAAAAAATTTTAAAAACAAGAAATCAACGAGAGTTAATTAAGAAAAGAATAGAACAAATTGCAAAAGGAAATTTTGAAGTTGATTCAGTTTTAGGGGGAATTAGTAATTATCGTCGTCCTTCTTTTGAAGAAATTGAGTCACAATATGAAATGTTAGATAATGAATATGATAGTCATAATTCAGAACAAAACGAAGGAATAAATGATGCAATTCAACAAGGTTCAGCAAGTGAACAACAACAATTATCAAAACAATTCAAACCAGGGGAAAATAATGGTAAAAATAATCGTGAACCAAATCCATTATGATTCGAACCAGGAATAAATGATAATAATGTTATGATTGAATTGGCAATTTTAAAAGAGCGTTTAGCTAATCAAGAGCAAAACAATCGGCAAAATGAATTATTGCGAGAAATTCAAAGTTTACGACAAGTAAATAATAGTAATAACAATAACAGTGATAATGCTAATGGTACAAATTTTGATAAAATGATGCAATATATGTTAATGCAACAAATGTTAAAAACAATGAATGAACCAGATCTAATGTTGAAAGAAATGCTAAAAGAGTTCAGAATCAATAATAAACAAAACATTCACCAAGGCAATGGAACTAACGAGGGAGCACATAATTTACAAGTTAAAAAATTTAATGCAGAAGAAAGTGTAACTTCGAATGCGCATGGAAATTTAGTACAACCGTTAAATAATACTTTAAGTATTATTAATACGAATAGTAAAGTTGAACCACAAGGATTAGAAACAAGAGAAGAAATTAAATCAACAAGATATCCGGCAATTCAATCAATGATTATGTCACAAGCACATGTTCCACCATTAACAATTAATGCTGAAATTGATATGTCAGCAATAATTGATCAACAACGAAAATTAAAAAATGCTAATGCTGATCATGGTGTTCGTTTTTCAACAATGAGTTTCTTGGTAAAAGCCGTTTCTTTATCTTTAAGTGAATATCCAAAATTAAATTCATATTATGATTCAAAAACAAATCAAATTGTAATTAAAAATTCTCAACATATTGGTTTAGCAACAGAAACTAGCGAAGGATTAGTAATTCCAGTTATTAAATTTTCTGAACGAATGAGTTTAAAACAAATTGCAATTAATATTCAAGAAACAATTGAACGTTTACGTCAAGGTGAATTGTATGATTATGAATTACAAGGAAGCACTATTACGATTGCAAACTATGGAATGGTTGGGGCAGTTAATGCAATACCGACAATTTTTTACCCTAATTCATCTGTAATTGGTATTGGTCGCATTGTTCGTAAACCAGTTGTTATTAAAGGTGATAGGTTAGTAATTCGCTCGATAATGAATCTTTCTTTAACAATCGATCAACGAATTATTGACGCTGCAGAAGCGGGAATCTTTTTAGCAAGATTAAAAGAAATATTAGAGTCACCAGAATTAATTACGTTATCATAAAAAAATATTATTAATTTTTTGTATACTGTAAAACTAAATCATAAAAAGTTAATAAAAGTTTTGAACACTTTCAAATAAATTTGGAAACCTTTATAAAATTCTTCGTTCAATGCTTATAATTTTTTCCAAATACTTTAAAACACCCAACAAAATTTTTTTAAATTTAAAAAAATTTCCGCAATCCCAGATTGCTTCTATTCTATTGTGTAAATTGTAAAAAGGAGAAAAATAAATAAAATGAAAAAATTACTAAGTATCTTAGGGGCAGTCGGATTAACAGCAACAAGTACAGCAAGTTTAGTTACTTGTAATAACAATACATATAATGATAAAAAAGAAATAACACCAGAAGAATTAAAAAAATTAAAAAAAGAAAACCAAATAAATACAACAGATGAAAATATTAAAAATAATTTAGAATGAATAGCACCACAAGAAAAACCATTTAATCAAGTAGATAATAAATATTATTTTGTTGTGTGGCGTGGTGATAAAAATGATGATTGAAGAATTATTAAATTTCAAAATAATGAAGAACAACGCGAAAAACAAATATTAGAAGATTATAAAAATTTTAGACTTATTCTTCATAATCAAAAAGTATTGTATATTATGGAAATTGGTAAGAAGGGAATCCCGTGAAGTAGAGAAAATTTTGATTATTTTAAATCAGTTTATCGTTGAAAGTTAGATACATCACCACCACTACTCCCTAGTCTAATTTCTGATAATAAAGGTAATATAAAAGTTAATACACAATAAAAAATCATTTTAATAAATGATTTTTTATATTTCTAATGTGTAAATTATAAATACCAAATCATAAAAAAGATTCGGGTAAAAAGTATAGATAAAAATTAATATAATAATAATTTAACTATTTTATTAAATTTTCTTTGATATTAATTAAAACCCCAAAATATTTTATATGGCCTATTTTTTCGAAATGTTATTATTTGCTAATTGAAACAACTGTTCCAGCTCCGATGGTATGACCACCTTCACGAATTGAGAATTTTGTTCCTTCCTCAATCGCAACTGGTGCAATTAATTCAACTGTCATTTCAACATTATCCCCTGGCATTACCATTTCAACACCACTTGGTAATTTAATTGACCCAGTAACATCCGTAGTGCGGAAGTAAAATTGTGGACGGTAGTTTCCGAAGAATGGCGTATGACGTCCTCCTTCTTCTTTTGTTAAAACATAAACTTGTGCTTTAAATTCTGTATGTGGTTTAACTGAGCCTGGTTTTGCAATAACTTGCCCACGTTCAATATCACTACGGTCTACTCCTCGTAATAATACCCCAACATTATCCCCAGCTTTAGCGTCATCTAATAATTTTCTAAACATTTCTAAGCCTGTTACAACAACTTTTTTAGTTTCACTTTTTAATCCAATAATTTCAACTTCTTCATTAACTTTAACAATCCCACGTTCAACACGTCCTGTTGCAACTGTTCCACGTCCTGTAATTGTGAAAACATCTTCAACTGGCATCATGAATGGTTTTGCTGTATCTCTTTCTGGTTCTGGAATTCATTCATCAATTGCAGACATTAATTTCATGATTTCTTCTTCTCATTTAGCATCACCTTCAAGTGCTTTTAAAGCTGATCCTCTAATAACTGGTGTTTTTTCTCCATCAAAGCCATATTCGCTTAATAGATCTCTAACTTCCATTTCGATTAAATCCATCATTTCAGTATCGCCATCCATCATGTCGCATTTGTTTAAGAAAACAACCATTTTTGGAACCCCAACTTGGCGTGATAATAAGATATGTTCTCTTGTTTGAGGCATTGGTCCGTCTGTTGCTGCAACAACTAAAATCGCCCCATCCATTTGAGCAGCACCAGTAATCATATTTTTAACATAATCGGCATGCCCTGGACAGTCAACGTGCGCATAGTGTCTTTTTTCAGTACGATACTCAACGTGTGAAGTATTAATTGTAATTCCACGTTCTTTTTCTTCAGGAGCTTTATCAATACTATCATATTTTTGGGCTTCTGCGAATCCTTTTTTTGCTAATACCGTTGTAATAGCCGCTGTTAAAGTAGTTTTCCCATGGTCAACGTGTCCAATTGTTCCAACGTTAACGTGTGGTAAACTTCTATCAAATTTTTGTTTTGCCATTTTAATCTTTTCCTCCTATATTTTAATTAATAGACAAATGTCATAACTATTTTAAATTAATTTTATTTGCTTTGCAATCCTTTTTTCCTAATGGTGGATTAAACCATTTTTATTCAATTATTCGGCTGATTTTCCAACTTTTTTAATAATTTCTTCAGTAATTGATTTTGGTGCTTCTTGGTAATGTGAAAACAACATTGTATAAGTTCCACGCCCTTGTGTAAAACTTCGTAAATCAGTTGCATACCCAAACATTTCTGATAATGGAACTTTTGCCTTAACAACGTGGGCATTCCCACGCTGATCATTTCCTTCGATTTGACCACGACGTGATGATAAGTTCCCCATTACGTCCCCATAGTATTCTTCAGGAACAGTAACTTCAACCGCCATAATTGGTTCTAAAATAACTGGTTTACATTTTTTCGCTGCTTCTTTTAATGATAAACTAGCTGCAAACTCATAAGCCATTTGTGATGAATCGACATCATGGTATGACCCATCAAATAAAGTCGCTTTAATATCAATCATTGGATATCCTGCTAATTTTCCTGTTTGCATTGATTCCTCTAATCCTTTTTTAACAGAACCGATGAATTCTTTTGGAATTTTTCCACCAACAATCGCATCAACAAATTCAAATCCTTTATCATGATTTGGTTCAAATTTAATTCATACATATCCATATTGACCACGTCCTCCTGATTGTTTAATGTATTTTCCTTCTACTTCAGCACTATCTTTAAATGTTTCACGGTATGAAACTTGTGGCGTTCCAACATTGGTTTCCACTTTAAATTCACGTTTCATTCGATCAACTAAAATATCTAAGTGTAATTCTCCCATTCCAGCAATAATTGTTTGACCTGTTTCCTCATCTGTTCATGTTCGGAATGTTGGATCTTCTTCGGCTAATTTTTGTAAAGCTAAACTCATTTTTTCTTGGTCAGCTTTTGTTTTTGGCTCTAATGCTAAGTTAATAACTGGTTCTGGGAATATCATTGATTCTAAGATTACTTCGTTTTTCTCATCACAAAGAGTATCTCCCGTTGTTGATAATTTTAAACCAACGGCTGCCGCAATATCACCAGCATACACTGTTTCAATTTCTTCACGATTATTAGCATGCATTTTTAATAAACGACCAATTCGCTCTGATTTATCTTTTGTTGAGTTTAAAATAGAACTCCCTTTTTTTAATACTCCTGAGTAAACTCGGAAGAATGTTAATTTTCCAACAAAGGGATCAGTCATAATTTTAAAGGCTAAGGCTGAAAATGGTTCACTATCATCAGCATGACGTTGCACTTCCGTTCCATCTTCTAGTACTCCTTTAATTGATGGAATATCAGGTGGGGAAGGTAAATAATCAATTACCCCATCCAACATTAATTTAACTCCTTTATTTTTAAAAGCACTTCCACAAAAAACGGGAAAGAAATCACCTGTTAATGTTGCGGCACGAATTGCACTTTTAATTTCTGGAATTGTAATTTCATTTCCATCTAAATATTTTAACATTAATTCTTCATCAAAATTAACCGCTGCTTCAATTAATTTCATTCGGTATTCTTCAACTAAATATTTTAAATCATCTGGAATTGTAATTTCTTGTGCTTCTTCGTTTGCTGTTCCATCATAATGATAAGCTTTTCGTTCAACAATATCAATAATTCCACTAAATTGATCTTCCGCTCCAATTGGAATTTGGACTGGATGAGCATTTGCTTGTAAACGATCATGAATTGTTTTTACGGAATACAAAAAATCAGCTCCAATTTTATCCATTTTATTAACAAAAACGATTCTTGGTACCCCATAAGTTGTTGCTTGGCGTCAAACTGTTTCTGTTTGTGGTTCAACCCCTGATTGTCCATCAAGCACCGCAATGGCTCCATCTAAAACACGTAATGATCTTTCCACTTCAACGGTAAAATCAACGTGCCCTGGAGTATCAATAATATTTAAACGCATATTTTTTCAAAACGCTGTTGTTGCCGCAGAAGTAATTGTAATTCCACGCTCTTGTTCTTGGGCCATTCAATCCATTTGGCTAGCTCCATCATGCGTTTCCCCAATTTTATGGATTTTACCAGTATGGAATAAAATACGCTCAGTTGTTGTTGTTTTTCCAGCATCAATATGCGCCATAATTCCAATATTTCTCGTATTTTCTAGAGAATATTCTCTTGCCATCTCTCTTTTCCTTTCTATTTTTTATCAACGATAATGTGCAAAAGCCTTATTAGCTTCTGCCATTTTGTGTGTATCATCTTTTTTCTTAACTGCTCCCCCAATTCCGTTTGAAGCATCAATAATTTCATTTGCTAAGCGATCAATCATGCTTTTTTCATTTCGTAATCTTGCATAATTAATTAATCAACGTAACCCTAAGGTAACTTTACGATCCTCATTTACTTCAATTGGGACTTGATAATTAGCTCCCCCAATTCGACGAACTTTTAATTCTAAATGCGGAGTAATATTTTCAATTGCTTTTTTAAATACTTCTAATGGTTCAGTTTTTGTTTTTTCTTTAACACTATCAAATGCACCATATAAAATTGTTTGTGCAACTCCTCTTTTTCCGTCAATCATAATTTTATTAATTGTACGAGTTACCAATTTTGAATTATAAATTGGGTCTGATAAAACATCTCTCTTTTCTGCTTGACGTTTACGCATAGTAATCCTCCCTTCTATTTACTTAAGCTTTGGCAGCTTTTGGTCTTTTTGTTCCGTATAGTGAACGTCCTTGTTGGCGTTTATTAACTCCAGCGGTATCTAATGTTCCACAAATAATATGGTAACGAACCCCTGGTAAGTCTTTAACCCTTCCCCCACGAATTAAAACAACGCTATGTTCTTGTAAGTTATGTCCTTCACCAGGAATATACGCTGTTACTTCCATTCCGTTTGTTAAACGAACACGAGCATATTTTCGTAACGCTGAATTAGGTTTTTTCGGTGTCATTGTTGCTACCCGTGTACATACCCCTCTTTTTTGTGGTGCGGTTTTATTAGTTTGTTTTTTTTGTAAAGAATTTAACCCCCGATTTAAAGCGGGCGCTTTTGTTTTCCACAATTTTTCTTTTCGTGGCTTACGAACTAATTGATTAATTGTTGGCATTAAACTTTCTCCTTTCTTATTCACATATCCGAGTGTATCAAAGAATATAATCCATATATAATATTACATAAAACAGCAAAATAAGTCAATATTTAATAATAAATATTGCCAAAAAAAGACCTTGCGGTCTTTCTAATATTCTTCAGCTTTGGCAGCAATTCCAGCCGTAATAATATCTTTCGGATTTTTTAATCCTGTTCCAGCCGGAATTAAGTGCCCTAACATAATGTTTTCTTTTAAGCCTTCTAAACTATCAACTTTTCCTTTAATGATTGCTTTAACCAAAACGCGGGTTGTATCTTGGAAGGACGCTGATGATAAGAATGACTCTGATTCTAACGGAGCTTTCTTAATTCCAAAGATAACATGTTTCGCTGTTGGTGGTTTTTTCATTGAGCGAACAGCATTAACTGTTTCATTACGATAACGTTTAATTGTTACAATTTCGCCTGGTAACAATTCAGTATCTCCTGCATCAATAATTTTAACTTTATTCAACATTTGTTTAATAATAATTTCAATATATTTATCGGAAATTTCAATTCCTTGTAAACGATAAACTCTTTGTACCTCTTTTAAAATATAATTATGAACATCTTCAATTTTGGCAACTTCCAATAATTCTTTAATATTAATTGAACCTTCAGTTAATTTTTGACCACGAACAACTTTATCCCCTACTTTAACTCTTAAAACAGCATTATATTGGGTTTTATATTTTCGTTCATCACTATCTGATTTAACATAAATGGTATGAATCCCACTCTCATCACGAATATCACTAATCTCCCCATCAATTTCGGAAATTAGTGATATTGATCCTTTCGGAGTAGTAACGTCTAATAATTCTTTAATCCGTGGTAACCCTTGGGTAATATCAGCACCACCAGCAACACCACCAGTATGGAATGTCCGCATTGTTAACTGCGTTCCGGGTTCACCAATTGATTGCGCCGCAATTATTCCAACAGCTTCACCAATTTCAACTTCCATACCCGTTGCCAGGTTTTTCCCATAACAACGTTGACAAATCCCTTTTTCAGCTTCACAAGTTAGTACTGAACGAATAATAACTTCTTTAATATCACTATCAACAATTTTGCGACTATCTTCTTCCGTTAATAATGTATTAGCTAGAATAACTTCATGATTCTTTAGTTTCTTTAGTTTAATATCTTTTAAATTATAACGACCAACTAGGCGGTCAAATAACGGCACAATGATATTAGCATGTTTTTGTTCAATAATATCTGAAACAACAAAACCACGACGAGCATTACAATCTTTCATTGTAATAATAATTTCTTGCGAAACGTCAACTAACCGTCTTGTTAAATATCCCGAGTCGGCTGTTTTTAAGGCCACATCGGCCATCCCTTTTCGCGCCCCATGGGTTGAAATAAAGAATTCAGACACGGTTAAACCTTCCCGGAAGGAAGATTTAATTGGCAATTCAATAATATCTCCTTTTGGATTATTCATTAATCCCCGCATCCCAACTAACTGCGTAAAGTTTGACACATTTCCCCGTGCTCCTGAATCAGCCATCATAAAGATTGGATTTTTAGGGTCTTCGCGTAAAATATGTTCTAATTCAGTTTGAATATTATCTTTTACTTTTGATCAAACACTAATAATTCGATGTTGTTTTTCCCGACTTGTTAGCATTCCCATTTTAAAGTAATTATTAATTTCTTTTACTTTTTGGTCAGCTGCTTTAAATTCTTCTTGTTTTTTATCATAAACTTTAACATCGCCCGCTGAAACAGTTACCCCTGATTTTCCGGAATATTTAAATCCTAGGTTTTTCATGTTGTCTAACATTTCAGCTGTTTTATTAGCACCATATATTTTAAAATAACGATCAATAATATTTGATAAATCTTTTTTCTTAAACGGTGGGTTTACCATTCATGTCGCTAAGTATTCAATTAAATTAACATTATCCTTAATTAATGAACGCGCTGGTAAAGCTGTTAAATTTTCGACATTTGGCTCATTTAAATACGGGAATTCCTCTTTAAAAATTTGGTTAAAAATAATTTTTCCTGGTGTCGTAATAATATAATCATTCATTTGCTCAGGAGCAAATTTTTTATGCGTAAAACCAGCAACCGGAATAGCAACTAAGGCATGGAGAGCAGCAGCTCCGGTTTCACAAGCAATCACTGCTTCATTTAAATCTTTAAAGATTGTTCCTTCACCTAATTTCCCTTTTTCTTCGTATGTTAAATAGTAGTTCCCTAATACCATATCTTGGGTTGGAGTAACAATTGGTTTTCCATCTTTTGGCCCTAAAATATTACGACTTCCCAACATTAAACTACGCGCTTCGCCAACTGCTTCATCGGTAATTGGCACATGGACCGCCATTTGGTCACCATCAAAGTCGGCATTAAAAGCCGTTGTTACTAAAGGATGCAATCGAATTGCTTTTCCTTTAACTAGTTTTGGCTCAAATGCTTGAATTCCTAATCGGTGTAAAGTTGGCGCACGGTTTAATAAGACCGGACGTGTTTTAATAACATCTTCTAAAACTTCTCACACTTTATCATCATGATTTAAAATTAATTTTTCAGCAACTTTAATATTTGCTGCCAAACCATCTTTCACTAATTTGCTAATAACAAATGGTTTAAACAAAGTAATTGCCATATCCCGTGGTAAACCACATTGATACATTTTTAAATCTGGACCAATCACAATAACCGAACGTCCTGAATAATCAACCCGTTTCCCTAACAAATTTTGACGAAAACGACCTTGTTTCCCTTTTAAAATACTTGTCAATGATTTTAGAGGGCGTTTATCTTTCCCAGTTACGGGGCGAGATTTTCGTTCATTATCTAATAATGCATCAACAGCTTCTTGTAACATCCTTTTTTCATTATTAACAATAACACTTGGGGCTCCCATTGCTTTAACTTTTTTTAATCGTTCATTTCGAATAATAATTCGACGATATAAATCATTAATTTCTGAAGTGGTAAAACGACCCCCATCTAATTGAATAATTGGGCGAATGTCCGGTGGAATTACTGGCACCACATGAAGAATCATTCACTCTGGGCGTGACCCTGATTTTTTTAATGAATCTAAAACTTCTAATCGTTTCATTAATTTATTTTGGTCTAATTGTGTTTTTTTATCTTTTAAATCTTGTTTAATTTTTTTAATTTCATTATCAATATTTAAGTTTTTCAATAATACTTCAATCGCCTCGGCCCCAATACCAAAACGAGCACTCGTATGGCGATTAATAAATTGGGCACATTCATCCATTGAAAATGGTAACGAAGTATTTTTTAAATCTTCAATCATTGTTTCACCAGCTTCATAAGCAATTATCCCTGGTTCTAATGTATCTAAAATTTCTCGTAATGTTTTTGTTAAGCGTTGACGAGTTGCAGCTGAAGTTTTAGCATTTCCTAAATCTAAAACCATTTTTTGTTTTAATGATTTGGCATCACCAGCATCTAAAACAATATACGAAACAAAATAAACAACTTCTTCAAGTTCTTTTGTTTTCATATCTAAAATTAAAGCAATTCGACTTGGTGATGCTTTTAACATTCAAATATGGGTAACTGGTTCTTCTAATTCAATGTGCCCCATGCGTTCACGACGAACAATTGCTTCGGTAATTTCAACCCCACAACGTTCACAAATTTTTCCTTTATTTTTTGATTTTTTGTATTTCCCACAAGCACACTCAAAATTTTTGGTTGGCCCAAAAATTTTTTCATCAAATAATCCATCGCGTTCTGGTTTTAAGGTTTTATAATTAATTGTTTCTGGTTTTTTAACTTCCCCAAATGACCAGCTCCGAATATCGTCAGACTCTGCCAAACCGATTTTAATCATTCGATTATTTTTTTCATTATTATCAATCATTTTTTCTTCCCCCCTTAATCTAATTCGTCTTTATCATCTAAATTATTACTTTTTTGTGGATCACGATTATTAGTACTTAAAATAAAATTATCAATGTCAAATTCATCTTCAAATTCACCACTATCAGTTAATAAATCTTCATCAACATAATCTGATTCATCATAACTTTTAATATTTTTAATGTTTCCTTTTTCATCAATCATATGAATATTAAATCCTAAACCTTGGATTTCACGTGTTAAAACATTAAATGATTCTGGAATTCCTGGTTCAGGAATCTTTTTATCTTTGATAATTGATTCATAAGCACGTGTTCTTCCTTTAATATCATCCGACTTAATTGTTAAAATTTCCCGCAAGGTATGCGCTGCTCCATAAGCTTCTAACGCTCATACTTCCATTTCTCCGAAACGTTGTCCCCCATTTTGAGCTTTTCCTCCTAATGGTTGTTGGGTAATTAATGAGTATGGTCCGACATTTCGGGCATGCAATTTATCATCAACCATGTGTGATAATTTCAGCATATACATTACTCCGACTGAAACAGGATTATCAAATTTTTCTCCTGATTGGCCATCAATTAAAACTTCTTTCCCAAAGTTTTTCATTTCCACTTTGTCCATAATTTCAATTAATTCATCATTTGTCATGCCATCAAAAACGGGCGTTGAAATTTTTTGTCCTAATTTTTTAGCTGCCATTCCTAAATGAATTTCTAGCACCTGTCCCATATTCATCCGTGATGGAACCCCTAATGGATTTAACATAATATCAATTGGAGTTCCATCTTCTAAATGTGGCATATCTTCTAATGGTAAAATTTTCGAAATAACCCCTTTGTTCCCATGGCGCCCGGCCATTTTATCTCCCTCTTGGATTTTTCGTTTTTGAACAATATAAATTTTAATAACTTCTAAAACATCTGCTGATAATTCATATTTTTCCCGAGGAAAACGTTTAATTGCTTGAATAATTCCTTCGCCCCCATTTGGTACTCGTAATGAATTATCTTTAACATTTTTTGATTTTTCCCCAAAAATTGCTTGTAATAATTTATCTTCTGGTGATAATTGGATTTGTCCCTTTGGTGTTACTTTCCCAACTAAAATATCCCCTGGTTTAACTTCAGTTCCGATAATAACTAAACCATCATCCTCCAAAAATTTCCGCGCATTCTCTGAAATATTCGGAATTTCACGTGTAATTTCTTCAGGCCCTTGTTTTGTTTGACGACGTTCAATTGTGTATTCTTCAATATGAATTGAAGTGAAAACATCTTCCGACACTAATCGTTCTGAAACAATAATAGCATCTTCATAATTATACCCATTTCATGTTGTAAAAGCGACAACAACATTTTGTCCTAACGCTAATTCTCCTTTATCAATTGATGGTCCATCCGCTAAAACTTGTCCTTTTTCAACTTTTTGACCCTGTCTTACTAATGGCACATGTGTTAATGATGTTCCTTGATTACTACGGACAAAAGTATCTAAATTATAATTTTTTAAGCCTTCTTTTGTTTTTAAAACAATTCTTGTGGCATCAACAAAATCAACTGTCCCAACATATGGTGAAACAATAGCTAACCCTGAGTCGCGAGCAGCAGCATATTCAACTCCTGTACCAACATATGGTGAATTTGGAGAAATTAATGGAATTGCTTGACGTTGCATATTGGCTCCCATTAAAGCACGGTTAGCATCATCATTTTCTAAAAATGGAATACAACTTGTAGCAATTGAGACAATTTGTTTTGGTGAAACATCGACATAGTCAACATCATTTCGTCCGGCAATAATATTCTCCCCTTGGAAACGAGCCACTACTTGTTCATCTAAAATTTGACCCTTATCACTTAAACAAATATTAGCTTGTGCGACAACATAATTTTTTTCCTCATCCGCTGTCAAATAATCATTTTCCATCGTAACTTTACAATCATTGACACGACGGTATGGTGTTTCAATAAAGCCATATGAATTAATTTTGGCATAGGTTGCTAAGTTATTAATTAACCCAATATTTGGTCCCTCTGGTGTTTCAATTGGACAAATACGACCATAATGTGAGTAGTGAACATCCCGCACTTCTAAACCAGCACGTTCTCTTGAAAGCCCCCCTGGTCCTAATGCTGTTAACCGACGTTTATTTGTTAATTCCGCTAAAGGATTTGTTTGATCCATAAATTGTGATAACTGTGATAAATTGAAAAATTCACCAATAATAGCTGACAATGGTTTATTATTAATAATATTTGAGGGTTTCATTTTAAATAAATTTGAAGTTGACATTTTTTCTTTAACATTTTTTTCAATTCTTAATAATCCAATTCGAAATTGATTTTGTAATAATTCACCAATTGTTCGAACACGACGATTTCCTAAGTGGTCAATATCATCAACTTCGCCAATTCCATCCGTTAGATTTAATAAATACGAAAAAGTTGCTAAAACATCTGGCACAGTAACATATTCATCCGTTGCATTAGGATCAATCCCAATCACATTGGCTACTCGTGAACGAACTTCATTATCAACATAAACTTTAATTTTTTGGATTTTATTAGAACAAATAATTTCATCACTAAATTTAACTTCTTCTAAACAAGCGCGAGCTTTTAAAATTCCTTTTAACTTATTAATAGCTTCTTTATCCATTAAAGTTCCTTCGGAAAAAACGACTTTTCCTTGGACATCTTTAATGTCCTCTGCTAATACTTTATTATAAATACGGTTCTCAACAGATAATTTTTGGATTAATTTAAAACGTCCGGCTTTTGTTAAATCATATTTACGTTTATCAAATAATAATCCATATAAATATTTTGTCGCTCCATCCGGAGTTGCTGTTTCACCTGAACGAATTTTTTTATAAATTTCTTGCACAGCAATACTTTGATCATATGAAATGTCCCCTGTGTATGGGTCTAATTCATAAGTACTTTTTACTAATTTATTATCACCAAAAATATCTAGTGCATCTTCTTTAATAATTCCTAACGCTGTTAAGAGATTAGCAACTGATACTTTTCTAGATTTATCAATTTTGACATAAAAAACATTTTCAAATTTCTCTTCTTTGCCAACCTTAATTTTTTTATGATCTGATTCAAATTCTAATCATGTTCCTCGTGATGAAATTAAATCAACATAATAAACACTTTCCCCGTTTTTACGATTTAAATCAATTTTATAATATGCTCCTGGTGAACGAACTAATTGTGAAACAACAACTTTTTCTGAACCATTAACAATAAAAGTTCCTTTTCCGGTCATTAATGGAAAATCACCAAAAAAGACTTCGCCTTCTTTTTCGATTGTAATATCAACAATTAGTTTATCATCTAATCTTTCTTTAATTGTTACGGTACATGTTGCTGTTTCATCACCCGAATGAATATCATAATAAATAACATTAGTTGATTTTTTTAAAATTATGATCATATGCTCAACACGTTCTTCAATTCATGCTTTAATTAATTCTGGTTCACCTTTAACAATTGCTTTTTCAACTTCTAAATCTTTTGAATTAATTGTTAATTTTAAATTTGAATAAATCGGTGCTTCAAAAATCTTTGATTCATCTTTTGCTTGATAAATAGTTCGTCGTGGTTCTCTAAATTCTCAATCTAACATCTCTAAAACGATATTCCCTTCATGCCCAACAATCGGAAATATCTCCCCGAACACTTCGCTAATTCCTGTTTTCTTAAATCAATCATATGTTTCAGTTTGAATTTCAATTAAGTTTGGTAAATCCAAATTCCCACTTACTTTTGTATAATCAATTCTTTTAGCGTAATGCCCAAATTCTTTTTCTTTTAATGCCATTAATTATTAACCTCACTTTTCACAATATACGCTTATAAATTATATATTGGTTTACTGTAAAAGTCAATTCTTTTTTACTAGACTGCACCCCTACTGCTGAAGTATTAATTAATTTATTAATTTTCTCTAAATCAATATAAGTTAAAGTAAATTGATCTTGTTCAACAACGTGTTCCAATGACTTATCCTCTAATTTATGATAATAATTTGGATATGTTTGAACAATCTTTAAATTTAAATTATTAAAAATAGTCATAACCTCGCTTTGAATATTTTTTAAGCCTGTATACTGTAAAAATAAATCATAAAAAGTTAATAAAATTATAACAAATTAAAAATAAAAAACAACCAATGGTTGTTTTTTAACGTAAGGATTTGTCAAAAGGAATGCCGGATGCTTTGGGAACTTTCGAATATTTTGAAAAAGCAATCATTGTTATCAATGCTAAGACAAATGGAAGAATTTTCAATAATTGATTCGATGGTTCAGCAATATTTCAACCAGCAAAGCGTCATAATGTTCCTGCTAAAGCAATTAAGAAACTAAATAAAACGGCTCCTAATGTAATGTATTGAATTCGTCATTGTCCAAAAATCATGATTGCTAAGGCAATATATCCTTGTCCTTGAACATCACCACGAAATTGTCCTGAAACATAATGGGTAAACATTGCGCCAGCCAGGCCCGCTAAACATCCTGAAATAATCACGGCTTTATATCTTGTTCTAATCACATTAATTCCGACTGCATCAACCACATTTGGGTTTTCCCCACAGCCAACATAACGTATCCCCGTTTTGGTAAAGCGGAAGAAAACGAAGGTAAAGCCGGCTAAGACAATAGCAATAATTAGGAAAATATTAATAATTTTGTACGAATCAATTCCAATTGTACTAAAACCGGTTTGAATCATATTTCCCGCTGCTAAGGCGGGGGTACTTACAAAAAATAATCCTAATCCAGTTGCTAATAAATTTAAGGCTGTTCCCGAAATTACTTGTTGCGCTTTTAAAGTAATTGAACCTAAACCATGTAATAAGGCAAAAGTTCCCCCACTAATTGTGGCAACTAATAAAGCAATAATTTGCATTCCATTACCGTATTGAGATAATACTTTTCCTAATAAAGCATACACTAATGCCCCAATAATCATCATCCCGTCAATGGCAATATTAACAATTCCGGCTCGTTCAGAATATAAACCAGCCATCGCAGCAATTAATAATACGACAAAAAGGACTGAACCATTCGCAAATAATTGTGAAACTGCTTCCATTAATTTTTCCCTCCTTTTTGCATCATTTGATAAGCATTTTTTTGGCGAAGATATTCTGTTTTTAAGATTTTATTATCTTCCGAAACAGTATTTCTAATATGCGCTAATTTTTGATTTAATTCCTTTTTTCATTGTGGCATATTTGTTTTATTTTTTTCCCGCATTGCTTTATATTCAACATTAAACTGTTGTTTCATTTCTCTTAATTGTCTTTGTAAATTTTGTTTCAACATTATCACTTCTTTTTGGACCTTAGCATCCGCTTTAAACTGACGATTAATTATTCTTAATTGACATTTAAGGTCTTTTTTTATTTGGTGATTTTTCGCTTTAAACTGGCGCATTTCTTGTTGTTGACGACGTTTTAAAGCGTTAATTTCCTGATTTAATTTTTTTGTAACAACTGCTTCTTTTTTTTGCAACGTTTTAAAATTATTTAAATATTTTTGTTGAATTTCATTATAAACTGGATAATAACTTTCCCACAATTTTTTAATTGCTTCTTCTTGTTTTAAAACTAAATCACCATATTGGCTTTGCAAATGCGCTAATTTAACATATAAGTCTTTTTTTGGTAAATTATAAAATTGAGATAATTTTTGCTTAACTTGTCCTTTTGCTTTTCGCACTGCTTGATAGTAATTATTTTTAAAAAAACTAATTTCCTGTTTTTTTAGTAAATACTCATTTCTTACTTGGACAAAATAATCAAGCGCTGAGCCAAGGGCAATAAAAGTTGCTAAATCATACTTTTTTTTAATTCCTCGTTGGCCAATTTGTGCTGCTTCCTTATATTTTGAATTTTTAAAGAAACGAATTTCTGTTTTTAAAGTGGTAATTTTTCCAACATATAAAGTTAATTGATCGTCAATTTCATTACGGTAGGCTTTAATTGCTTCCTTATCACTGACTTTTTTTAATGCTTGAATTTTAATCCGATAGGCTTTATTTGTCGTTTTAATTTGTTTTTGATAATTTTTAATTTGATGGTGATATTCAGAATATTCCTGTTTTCATTCAGGGCGATGTTGAATATTTCATCAACGGCGTAATCAAAAGATTGGTTTAAAGTAAATAAACAAAGCAGAAACAGCAGTCATATAAATAATGATTCCAAAAATTAATTGCCCCATTTGTTTTGACATTTGAAAATCAGGTAGTTGGGTTGCTTGTAAAGCTGCTGTTTTAATAATTCCCCATAATAAGGCAATTGGTAAAATGGCAACCCCATTCGTAAACGCAACTAAGGCAACCGCAATCGCATCAAATCCAACAACCGGCAAAACATCAGTGGTAAATTGTAAGACGGTGGATTGGGTCATATAATATAACATTCCTAAAACACCCGCTAAGCTTCCTGATAAGGCCATTGAAATTATAGTATACGCTTTAACATTGGTTCCGGCATATAACGAAGCATTTTTTGATTTTCCAACCGCTTTAATGCGAAATCCTAGGACCGTATAATTCATAATAAAAATAATTATTCCTAATAATAACATCGCAATAATAAATGGAATAATTCATGTTTCACCATTCAACATTAAATTAAATTTTGGGGCAGTGGTTACAATATCAATTGTTGAATTCTGATTTGAATTCCACATCCCATAAGCTGGATTCATAAACATTCACTTCATGACATATCAAACAATTCAATTTCACATAATTGTGGACACTACTTCATGAATATTGAAATAAGCCTTTAAAGCCCCTGAAATCGCGGCTAAAGCGGCTCCAACAAGTATTGAAATAAATAAGGCTCCAACCATCCCAGCCCCTTGGCTAATTGTGGGATTCTTTAAACCTAAAACAATTGTCATACTCCCCGCTAGCAACATTTGGCCAGGGACTCCAATATTAAATAGGCCCGCTTTAAAACCAACTGCAACTGCTAATCCCGCAACAATATAAATTGCTCAATAAGTTAATGTTTGATCTTTCAATAAAGGGTGAAAAGCTAATTGAAAAACATAATTAAAAAATAATAATGGATCTGACGCATTTGCCCCAATGATGATAAAACTAAGAAGTGCTCCAGCAATAATGGCGCAAATTGATGCTTTAAAATAATTCATTTTAGTTTTAAATTCATTGGAACGAAAGAAAATTTTTGTTTTTTGATTTAACAATCACCCATAATTTTTAATTTGTGTTTGCATTAATTTTTATTCCTTTCTGTTGATATCTTCCGGCCATCATTAAACCTATTTCTTCTCGTTTAACTTTATTTCCAGCAACCTCACCAGTAATGCGACCATTATGTAAAACAACAATGCGATCTGCTAAACTCATAATTTCTTCTAGTTCATATGAAACTAATAACACCGTTTTCCCTTGTGCTTTTTCTTTTAAAATTTTATTATGAATATATTCAATTGCCCCAACATCTAATCCCCTCGTTGGTTGAACAACAACTAAAATATTATGTTGACGCGATAATTCCCGACCAATAATTAATTTTTGTTGGTTACCCCCCGATAAACTTCGGGTAATCGAAAATCCAGAATTTGCGCCACGGACATCATATTTACTAATAATCTGTTGAGCATATAATTGGATTGCTCCTTTATCTAATAAACCAAATCTTGAAAATGGTTTTTGATTAATATTTTGTAAAACAACATTATCAATGGCATTAAATTCTAAAACTAAACCATGCTTATGACGATCTTCTGGAATATGTGACATACCATTTTGATAGCGTTCATAAATGCTTTTCTTTGTGACATTAATGTCATTAAAAATTATCTCCCCCGATGTCCCCTTATCTAATCCAGTTAAGACATTAATTAACTCTGTTTGGCCATTTCCTTCAACTCCTGCAATTGCAACAACTTCTCCGGCATGGACAGTTAAATTAAAGTCATCTAACGCCATTAAACGTGTTAATCCTTTTTTCTTAACAGATAAGTTTTCAATTTTCAATAATACTTCTGGTTGGGGTGCTCGACCAGAATTTTTAATTTCAACTAAATTACGACCAACCATTGCTTCAGCAATTTCTTTTTCGTTCTTAACTTGTACATCAAAAGTTTCAATAACTTTTCCGCGGCGAATAACAGTTGCTCAATCAGCAATTTTTTTAACTTCATCTAATTTATGGGAAATAAAAATAATAGTTTTTCCGTCCTTTTTTAAATCTAACATAATTTTTAATAAACTTTCAATTTCTTGTGGAGTTAAAACAGCGGTTGGCTCATCAAAAACTAAAATATCCGCTCCCCGATATAAAATCTTCAAAATTTCAACGCGTTGTTGCATTCCAACAGAAATATTGGCAATTTTAGCATGAAAATCTACTTGTAAATTATATTTAATTGCAATTTGTGCAATATCACGGGCTTCTTTTGTTCGATCTAAAAATACATTACCTTTTAGTTGTTCATATCCTAAGGCAATGTTGTCTAAAACAGTAAAAATATCAACTAGTTTAAAATGTTGATGAACCATCCCAATTCCTAGTTGATTGGCTTTAATTGGATTACTAATGTATTCTGGTTTCCCATTAACAAGAATTTCCCCCTTTGTTGGTTCATACAAACCAAATAG
Source organism: Spiroplasma endosymbiont of Polydrusus cervinus (assembly GCF_964019755.1). Lineage (NCBI taxonomy): Bacteria > Bacillati > Mycoplasmatota > Mollicutes > Entomoplasmatales > Spiroplasmataceae > Spiroplasma > Spiroplasma endosymbiont of Polydrusus cervinus. The sequence continues at coordinate 31,081 of NZ_OZ026469.1, read as the reverse complement.
AATACTCATTAATGTTGATTTTCCGGCCCCATTTTCTCCAATTAAAGCATGAATTTCCCCCTTTTTAACTTTTAAAGTAATATTATCATTTGCAATTAAATCACCAAAAACCTTGGTAATCTTATTCATTTCAATTACATACTCATTATTGTTTTCCATATTATGTCCTTTCTTCTATAAAAGCTGCTTCAATTGCTTTTAAAATATAAGCTTTCAAGATATCAATGCTTTTATACGTATTTGATAATGTTGTTGTGAAGGCTTTTTCTGCGACTGGTGGTATTGGGAAAATTCCATGTATACTGTAAAAGTAAATCATAAAAAGTTAATAAAATTATAACAAATTAAAAATAAAAAACAATAATCACAAAAAATATTAAATTAAAAATACTGTGGAATGCCCCCTATATAGTAGACACAAAAATAAAAACATTTGTGTAAACTAGAAATGGGGTGCATTTTATTATGAAAAAAATTCATAAAAGTGTAAATTGTAAATACCAAATCATAAAAAGTTAACTATTAACTTAGTTAACTTTTTTAAGTTAATTATAGGAGGTTGAAATTATGCAAATAAAGCACTATTTAATTTTGCGGTCGTTAGTAAAAAAGTATGGTAAAGATATTGTTATTAATACTGTCAATAAGATTGCAAATGATATTGAAATTAAAAAGTAAAGAATAAATTATCCCGCTTAATTTACAATCTTTAATTAACTTTCAATTACTTCCAACTGGTGGTTGTTGTGGTTTGGGTTCTGGTTTATTACTCGCCGTTTTCACTATTATTTGGTATTTACAATTTACAACAAAATGAACAATTCGCTTCGAAAGAAATATCTTGTTTAGTGTATTTTGAAATACTATGTAAATTAAGATGGTTATAATCAACAAATTGACTACTATTTCCTGTTATCCCGTCTTGGTAAGAGCGGCTATTTTTAGTACGATAATAATTCCCTAAACTATACGAAATATCTTCCGAATTAACAGTCCTCCCATATGTATTTGAATATCCTTTTTTATTATATAAATTATAACGTGTTGATGTTAAGTTAATATCATTAATGTGTCGATAAAATTGGTCAATTGGCACAACGCCATGATGTTTAATGTGTTTTTTCGTTTCTACATCTTTAATTTTTTTGGCAATATCAGTTGTTTTTGTTTCTAATGTTTCAACCTTTATCGTTAGGTTTTTTAAATGCTCTTGCATTTCTCCTAATGTTTTAGTATAAACTGTATGCAAATCAATTGAATTTTTAATTAATTCTTCAATTTTTTCAAAACGAAACTCAAAATTATTTAAAAGGGGTTGTTGTGACAATGGTTTTTTATTTTCTACCGCTACCGAACGCTTAACTTCAGGTTCTTGGCTTGGTTCTGGCTGTTCTTTATCAAAACATTCAATTACTTCATCATCGAGGTTTGAAAAATCACCATTCATAATTTTATCATCTAATTCATCTAAGCTATATGATATTTCTTCTTTTAAAACTGGTTTAATTTTTGATTGTAAGACAGTAATTGTTTCATTCGGAACGTCATTATTTAATGTTTGATCTTGATAATTTTCTTCGTTATCTGCTAATTCCTCCTCAATGATTGTATTAATAAAATCGGCTTTAACTAGAATTGGTGTTACTGTCACTAATTGTTCAGATGCTAATTCTAAATTAATTGCATCGGCTTTAATTTCATTATCTGACACAAAGTTAAATTCAGGTTTTATTTCTTCTTCTTTTTCTGCACTCAAATCTGCAGGTTCTGTGGTTATTGCCTCTACTGAAAATAATTCGAAAGATTCTTTTGCAGGTTCACTATTTTCAACAGGTTCTGTTTCATCAATATGATGATCTTCGCTTGCAATCGCATCAACATCTTCACCTTGGAAATCATCTAATCCTTCTAATTCATTAAAAGGATAATCAGGATAATTAGTTGGTATATGATTTGATCCCGTTTCAATATCATCAAATGATTGAATATCGGGTAATAATTCCCCTTTTAACTTATCAATATTATGATCAGATGGAATAAAAGTAATTCCTGTTTGTTGCGGTGCTTGTTTTGTTATTTTAATATCGTTATGCATAATTTCTATTTCTTTTTTTACTTTATCATTATTTATAACATTAGTAATGTTGTCATCCATGATATCATTAATCATTTTACCATCTGTTTCTAAAAAATGATTATTAAAAAAATCAACAGTTGTTTTTGAATTATCCCCAAAGATTTCCGAAATTCGCATTAATTTTAAATCATGTTCTTCCCCTAGGTTTAATTTTTTAACTAATTTAGTTGGTGCTTCAGTTCCCTGAACTTCTTCTTCAACCATTTTTTTAATATTAAGAGCTTGTTGGTACATTTCATTTCACTTATTGTAAAGTTTTTTTTGTTTTTTTGTCATTACTTTTTCTGATGTTAATGACAAATTAAAGATGTCATCATCTAAATAAGAAAAGGTTGACATTTCATCTACTGATGTATCAATTACTGGCATAGTAGAAACTAGCATTGGTTCAATTTTTGGTTTATTTAAAGCAATTGGTTCTAATGCTTCCCCATTAGTAAATGGTGCTTCTGATTCTTCTACCCTACTATTTTCAATTATTTCCATTCCTGCTGTTGCTAATTCTGGTTCAACAACTGGTACTTTTCGTGGCTTTGTCATAGTTTGGGTCATATCATTAATTAAATTTGCTAATTCATTTTCATCAACATCATTTTTTTTAGCATTAAATAAATCATTTAAATCATTTGATGAAAAAAATGAATTTGATTTTTGGCCAGATAATTTTTTATTATCATCCTCTTTTGCGTAATCATTGCTTTTGAAATTTTTTGTGGTTTCTTTGATCCCTGCGATAGTCGCGTCAACTTCCAAAGTTGCGCTTCCGTGATACTTTCCCTCTTTATTTACCTCTTTTTCCAGTTTTTTATCTTGGTTGTAAATAACAATCATATTTCGTTCTTCCACAAAATTTTGTAAAGACTCAACATCAAATAATGATAATTCAATAAATAATAAACCAATAAACATTAATGCCGCTAGAATTAATACAGCTACTTTTCCATAAATTAAAGCAGCAATAATTAAGGTAATAAAAATCATTTTAATATATGGTTTAGTAATTAATTGTCCTTTTCGAACACGATGAAGTTGAAACGATACTAATATAATAATGAATAATGCCACAAAAATTGTTAAAGCAATAATTGTATATGTTCAGATATTACCTGTTAAATGATTTAAAATTTGTTCTTGTTTAAATATTGATGTTTGAAAAATATCATTTATTGATTTTAAAATTGATGGAAGCGCAACACTCTGGATCACAAGAAGATTTAAAATAGCAGTGACGATTTGGAATATTGCACCAAATATAATTAGACTTCAACCTAAGGTTACTAAAAATACAAACATTTTAATTATCCTCCTCTATTTTACTTTTTACCACGCATAGATCAATAATCAAATCCAATTGTTTCATCATCCTCTTCTTCACTAGCGGTAGTAAAACCGGTCATTGGACGATAAGAATCATCTTCTCCTTTTATTGCTTCTTTCGTAGCGACATCTTCTTCGTTTTTAATGATATAGCGTTTATGATAAACATTTACTTCATGTGCTATTAATTGATCTGTTGCATAATTTCCGTATATTTGTTTTACATAAGTTTCAATTAAGAGGGGGTTTAACCCAACAATAAATTTAAATTGTAAAATTCCTTTAAAAATAACTTGTACTAAACTAAAGATTTGTTTAAACTTCACATATCCTACTAAATCAATATTATTAAAAATGATTACAATATTTTCTGTGATGTCATAAGCACGTAAAATTTCTTCAAATTCTTTATGAATATACTCTAATGGATCATCAAATTCTAGTTCATTAATAATTACAATTGAATTAGAATCATTAATTTGGTCCGATACTTCACTTTGTTTTAAAGTTCTTGCAAATAATTTAACACGATCCCATAAAATTTTTTTATCTTCTAAACTAACCTTTGGTAATCCTTTAATAATTTTTTTTAATAAAAATAAAAAGGGCGAAGCATATAATTCAATACGTAATAAATCAATATTAACAAGTGGCATTGAAAAAAATGAAGTAGCAATATCAGACATTGAATCACAATTTCGTTTATCAATAGCTGTTAAGAAAAATTGCATTTCATTATTTTTTTCTTTAAATATTTTCATTAAATCACGAATAATTTCAAAACTTGATAATGTAATTCCATCAATCTTAAGTTCTTCAGTTTTAATATTATGATTATTATTTAAAAAATCTCCTGCCAGATCTCCTTCTTCATTATTACCTTGTAATAAATTCATATTTCGCCTATTACTTTTCATGTTTATTGTATTTGGTTCATCATTGTTTAATTTTAAATTTTTCATTCTTTCGAATGGATTAATGTACATTGTTTAGCCCTCCTGCATCATTTTTCATATTTAAATTATATCATATTTCTAAAAAAACTAATAAAAAAATTGCATTTCATAATGCAATTTGATATCATGTTATTCTTTTCTAAAATTACTCTTCATCTTCTTTTTTTTAAATCGACCAGTTCTTCTTCTAACAGTATACTGTAAAACTAAATCATAAAAAGTTAATAAAATTATAACAAATTAAAAATAAAAAACAATAATCCAATGGAATGCCCCCCTATATAGTAGACACAAAAATAAAAACATTTGTGTAAACTAGAAATGGGGGGCATTCCATTGGATTATTGTTTTTTATTTTTAATTTGTTATAATTTTATTAACTTTTTATGATTTATTTTTACAGTATACAAAGATAGAAAATGTTAAGAGGGAATTAAAATGACACCACATATTAATGCCAAAAAAGAAGATATTGCACCAACAGTTTTAATGCCCGGTGATCCGCTAAGAGCAAAATTTATTGCGGAAACCTTTTTAGAAAATGTAAAATTAGTAAATGAGATTCGTAATATGTATATGTATACAGGAACTTATAAGAATAAGACAATTACCATTGCTGGTAGTGGGATGGGATGTCCTAGTATTGGAATTTATTCATATGAGTTATTTAAATTTTATAATGTTGATAATATTATTCGGATTGGTTCAGCTGGGAGTTATGATGCAACATTAAATATTTATGATATTGTCAATGTGACAGGCGCTTATGGCGAAAATAATTATGCTAAAATTGTAGCCGGCATTGATGATAAAGTGTTAAGTTCTTCACCACATCTTTTTGAAACAATTGAAGCAGTGGCAAAAGCACAACAAATTAAAACTTTACCAGGGATCGTTCATTCATCAGATGTCTTTTATCAGAAAGACGAGGATGAATGAAAAAAAATTAAAGCTGAATATAATGCTATTTGTGTTGAAATGGAAGCATTTGCCTTATTTGCCAATGCTTTAGCTTTAAAAAAACAAGCCGCAACATTATTAACAATTTCTGATTCATTTATTACAGGTGATATTACAACTGCTGCGGAACGACAAAATAATTTTTGCCAAATGGTCGAGTTAGCATTAGAAAGTACGCTTAAATTATACAATTTCTGTCTTCCTATCTAATAAATTCTTTCGTTAAAGAATTATAAATTTTTGAAGAACGGTTATCTAAATAACCAGCGTCAACAATGATATCAACATCAAATTTTTGAAGATCATTAAATTCTTTTGCATAATGCTGTCCACTAATATTTACACTTGTCCCATAAATTGGACCAACTTTATTAATAATTTTTTTCAATCACTTGGACTTTGTAATTCTAATGCCAATTGTATTATCTTCAGTAATATTATAAAGCTTATTAATATCTTCCTTTATGTTACCTATTATAGTAATAGTCTCATTCTTTTTGAAAAATTTTAAATCTTCTCGTGGCAAATCAATGAAATTCTTTGCCATACGAACTGAACTAACAATAACTGATAAATATATTTTTTCTGATCGTCCTTTAACTTTAAAAATTCTTGCTTTTGCCGAAGTTGAACTAATAATGCATGTCATTCCATAAATAGTATCGGTCGGAACAATAATAACTTTCTCTGCCAAATAAGCAAGCATAATCTCTTTGTAATCTTTTACAGTATATACTTTCATAATATGACTAGACTCCTTTCTTCTTAAATTTTTTAATTTGTTATAATTTTATTAACTTTTTATGATTTAGTTTTACAGTATACAAAAGTCGACATAAATATGGTCCAACTTATTGTAACCTATCCATTCTGATTAATATTATCATTTAATAATCATTCTAATTTAAAGGTTGTATGTATTATTTAAGGGTTTTAATTAATATCTTAGAAATTGTGGAATAATATACCACTTACTTACTTAAATTGTATTACTTTTAATTTTATTGTCAATATATTTTTTCATTATTTTTAAATTTTTCCACGACAAAAATACATGTTTATTAAAGTTATTTAATTTATTAGATAAAATTAATAAAAATATAAGTTTGATTGTAAATTATTATTTACAAAATTATTAACTGAATAATTAATTCTATTTTCTTCTAATGGTTCATTAGTATTAAATAAACTAATTTTATTTTTAAAATTCATCATACTAGTATTTAATTTATTTTTAAGAGTTTTTTCATGATAAGTTGCTTTTTTAACCGAAACACCCTTACAGTAATGTGATATATCACCCTCAATATGACAACCAATATTATTTCATAATGTTTGATTTCTGACACCTTCTTCATTATTTTTAATTAATCTAATTGTCTCTTTTAAGAATTTCATTTTTGATTCTTTTATAAAATAAGCACTGTTTTCTAAGCATTCTAATAATTCTTCATATTTAGCATTAAAAAAATAATCAACTGATTTATGATATGTTTCTTTATTTTGTTTGTTTTTACTTTGAAAGGGAAATAATTTTTTAAATCTACTTGTAAGATGAAATTTATCTATCGTGTAATGTACTTTATTTTTAGGGAAATATTCTTGAATAAATTTTGCAATATTTTTAATTCAAGTTGCACCATCACCCAACCCAATACCATAATTTCAATATTATCATTAATATCATAATAACTTGTAATTAATGTAAGTAATTTAGTAACAAAATTAGTTAATTTACTATTTTTTTTAATATATTATGGAATATTATCTAGTTCTATAATACCTAATTTATCTTTAATTACAGGTCTTTTTTCAGTTGATTTTTCTTCATCAAAACCAGTATGAACAGTTGAAAATAGACTGCACCCCGTTTAGTAAGTATTAATAAAAAGGTTTACAAACTTTCATTTATTATATATTTTTCTTTTTGGTTTGAATATCATTTATTTCATTTTTTAACATCATTAATATATTCATTATGAGATTTATAATTTTTATTATGGATTGTTCCTTTTTTAAGTAATGAATGAAAACTATCAATAATAATGTTGTCTGCACAATGATAATTTTTACCCATTGAAATTATAATTTTGTTATCTAAACATTTACTATTATAATCTTTAGATGTATATTGATATCCGTGATCTGAATGAATTATTATTTTATTTAAATCTTTTTTTATTTTTTTAATTTTATTAATTGCATCATTTAAATTATCAATTACAAGTTTGTTATTATTAAATTTTGATCATTTTACATCAATAATTTCTTTAGTATATCCATCAAGTATTGTTGATTGATAATGTTTTTTACCATTTCAAATTAAATAAGTTACATCAGTAAATAAAATTGAAAATCTTTCTTTAATATCATTAAAATTACGATTTACTAAATCAGGATATTTAATTATATTTTTATTTCTATTTTGTTTTATTAATATTTTTCTACGCATACGCTTTACATATTCAGCTTGAATATTATTTTCTTTCATAATTCGCAATACTTTCTTAGCATTATAAACAATGCCATAATCTTCTTTTAAATATTTGGTAATTCGACGATAACCAAATTGTTTTAAATTTTCTTCATAGACTTTTACAATATTTTTTAATGATTCGCTATCCTTACCATTACTTGAATAATTTTTATATTTATCTCAATAACTACGCTTTAAATCTGTTATATCAAGTAATAAATTTAGTGGATATTTATTAATGTTTTCTTTGATAAAAGATACAATTTTTCTTTTATTTAATTGTAAAAGTCATGAAGCTTTTTTAGTAATTCATACCTAACTTTGTAATAGTTTAAATCTCTTTTTTCAAATGATTCTTTTGGACCTTTATTGGTGTTTAAAATTCCTTTCTTAAAATTTTCATACCATGAAGCAACAGTTTTTTTATTAATTTGATATTTTTTTGCAATAAAACTTATACTATTATTTTTAACCTCTTGTACTATTATTTTTCGAAAATATGCTGTATATTTATTAAATTTTTGTCCTTTTCTTGCCATATAAAAATGCACCTCCTCTAAAGTTTAGCAAAGACTTTTTTTCTTTACTTACTTTTTTGGGTGCAGTCTATCGGAAGATAAATAATTATGTTTGATAATAAAATAAGAATAATTTTAATAATATGATTTATTTTTATTCAATTAATTAGTTTAATTAAAATGGCCAATAAACCCCTACCAATATTTCAGCATAATGATCCCAAAGTAAAGCCTCATAATGTTAAATCTGATAGAAAATGTCCCATAAATCCAATTAACAAACATCAATATCAATTTAAAATAAATCCGCTTATAAAATTGGGGATTAAAAATAATGGAATTGATGTTCTTGGAATAATTTGTATTCGCATTACTTGTGATAATACAACCATCGTGGCAATTAAAATTGCCACATAATTTATTTTTTTAATTAATTAAAAGTTATTCATTTTTTAAAAATTTAATTTAAGTTCTATTTTATTTAATCGTTTTTGTATAATTGCAAAGTAATTATTATTTATTTCACAACCTAGTCATTTTCGATTTAATTGTTCACAAGCATATGCGGTTGTACCACTTCCCATAAAAGGATCTAAAATTATATCATTTTCTTTGCTATGTTTTTTAATCAAATCGCCAAATATATTTAATGGTTTTTCTGTTGGGTGTTCTGTTTTTTTATAAGATGAACCTATTGGGTTTTTAAATATTGTTTTTTTATTTTCATAGTTTTTTATATAGTTTGGTATTGGATCTTTTTTAGAATAAATAATCATACAATATTCTTTATCTTGAAAAATAAAATTCTTAGTTGGCATTGGATTTGTTTTTTCTCAAAAATAAAAATCAAAATTCATATTATTTTTATAAACTCAATCTAAGTAATTTTTAATTTGTCTTCTGTTCATTCAAATTAACATAAATTTATTTTTTGAAATTCTATAAAATTCATCTAAATAAGTATTTATATCAAATGAATTATGTAAATTATTATCATAGATAGCATTAATATATTTATTTATACTTTTTGATATTTCGCTGGAATTTATTTGTTCTTTTTTCCTTGTTGGTAAATCATATAAATAAGGTGGATCAGTTAATATTAAATCAATGCTATCATTTTCTAATGTTTTGACAAAAGATAAAGCATCATTATTTATTAACTTACCTAAATTAGTCTTAAATTCTTTCATTAAATTATCATCTTATTTTTTATTTAACTAAAATTATTAAATATTTTTTTAACATTATTTTTTATATATAATTTTAAGATATGTTTATCAAAAATATTTAATTTAATATATTTATATTGTTTATTTATTATAGAGATTGAAATAAATATATTATTAATACTTTTTTACTTACTTTTACTCTAATTTATTTATTAACAAATATATTAATTTTGTTATTAACTAATTATTTATGAGAGAGAGTGAGAGAAATATTAATATTTTATTTTTTATCTCTTTATCTCTCTGTCTTTTAAATAAATATATTAAATATATAGTAAAAATAAATTTTGGCACATTTAAAATATGCAAAATAGTAAAAATTGGCACACTGAAAAATAATATTAAGTTTTCAAAGATCGTATATTAAATATTAATTTTTTAATAAATAATTAAGTGTGCCAATAGAAATTAATATAAATGGAACAGAGAAAAGACAACACCTTAAATTAGGAGAAAAAACAGGTATATTTTTTATAAAGACTTCTAAGATATTTAATAAATGTGCAAACAACTTAAAGAGGACATCAAAAAGTTGCTATAAAGTTTTTTATTTTATAAATAAGATGCTGTCTTTTCTCTGTTTCAATTAAATTAATCTATAATTATGGTTTTATAAATAAATAAACCATTTTAGTAAATGGTTTATTATTCTTATTCAATTTCTTAGTTTTTTTTCAAAACCCTTCTTTTTTCCATGCGACCAATAAATAATACTACTAAAAAAGAAATACTAATAATGCGAGTTCTTTTAATATCTTTAACTTTACTTTCCATATCTACACCTCACACTTAAGTTTCTTTTATTTTACTACAAAATATTAATAAATAACATTCGTCATTTTTTATTTATATCTTTTTTAAAATAATATTCTTGTTGGGGGAAGTATTCTTTTACTAATTTTTCTAAAGCCTTTTTTTGGTCATAACCATGTTCAAAACATAAAATACCATCTTTTTTAACAATTTTCTGTCAATTCTGAAAAATTTCCCGATAAAAATATAAACCATCAACATCGCCAAATAAAGCCACATGCGGTTCATAATTCTTAACGCGATAACTAATACTTTGATCCTTTGGAATATACGGCGGATTACAAACCAAAATATCCGCTTTAACATTATTTTTAATAAATGGTTCTAACATATCGCCTTCCAACAAGGTAACATTCTTATAATTTAATTGCTTAATATTTCGTTTTGCCACCTTCAATGCTTCACTTGAAATATCACTAGCATAAATTGTTAAATCTGGATTTTCTAAGCCTAAACTGATGGCAATTGCTCCACTTCCAGTTCCAATATCAATTAAAGTTAATGGTTTATTTCCATTATTAAGCGAAATTTCATCAATTAGAATATTAATGTTATCAACTAATTCCTCTGTTTCATACCGCGGAATTAAAACATTATAATCAACATAAAAATCATAACCATAAAAATTTTGGTAATTAATAATATACTGAATCGGTTTGCCATTACGATATGCTGTTAGCTGTTGTCAATAATCATTAATCTTAAAATTAATTTTATCGTTTTGAATTGCATATAATTTTGCTAATGAAGTTTTCATAAAGAATGCTATTAAAATCTTAATATCGGAAAAATAATTAACATTATTAGAGTCTTTTAAATAATCCTCTGATTTTTGAATTAATTCATTAACTGTCATTAGTTTCCTTCCATTTTCAATCTTTGTTCTTCATTAATTAGTGCTACGACAATTTCGTCTAAATTACCTTCCATAATTTGATCTAATTTTTGTAATGTTAAATTAATGCGGTGATCAGTAACTCGATTCTGGGGATAGTTATATGTTCGAATCTTTTCACTACGGTCTCCCGTTCCCACGGCATCTTTTCGCAGTATCCCCCGTTCTTCATTAATTTTTCGTTGTTGTTCTTCGTATAGCTTACTACGTAAATGTTGCATTGCTAGTGCTTTATTATCATGTTGACTACGTCCATCTTGTGAAGTTACAACAACTCCACTTGGTAAATGGGTAATTCGAACCGCTGAATCAGTTGTATTAACATGTTGTCCCCCAGCGCCTGAAGCACGATAAGTATCAATCTTTAAATCAACTGATTTAATTTCAAAATCAACTTCTTCAATTTCTGTTAAAATAACAACAGTTGCTGTTGATGTATGAACGCGACCTTTACTCTCTGTTTTTGGAATTCGTTGTACCCGGTGGGAACCTGATTCAAACTTCATTTTTGAATAAACTCCTTCGCCTTTAACCATAAATGAGATTTCTGAAAATCCCCCTGCTTCTGATTCATTCGCTTCAATTAACTCCACTTTTCAATGTTGTTGCTCCGCATACTTTAAATACATTCGATATAAATCACCAGCAAAAATATTTCCTTCATCCCCACCAGCAGCACCACGAATTTCAAAAATAACATTCTTATCATCATTAGGATCTTTTGGTAATAACATTATTTTTAATTCTGCTGTAATTTGTTCTTTTCTAATTTCTGATGATTTTAATTCGTCTTTTGCTAATTCAATTAACTCGCTATCTTTTTCGGTTTCTAAAATTAATTTCGCTTCATTAATATTATTTAAAACATTTTGATATTTTAAGTATAAAGCAACCGTATCTTCTAATTGTGCTTGTTCTTTTGCTAAACTAGTTAATTTTTTCACATCATTAACTATTTCTGGTTTCGTTAATTCTTCGTTAATTAAATTTCACCGCTTTAACATCGTTTCTAATCGTTCAATTGTTTTTTGATTCATTTGCTCCACCTCTTTTTAGACACCTAATAATTATAATATATTTTAAATAATAATGATTAATTTAATTTACAATTTATACATTTTATTTAGTAAAAAGGGAAGAAATGTATTAACAATTTTAATGAAAATGATTAAACAAATTGGTATTAGTAAATTTAGTTGTATTTTAACCGATAGATAGGTTACAATAAGTTGGACCATATTTATGTGGACTTTCAAATAAAATATAATTATGAAAAAAGTGGGAATATAAAAGTGGGAAGAAATTTATATACCCGATGAATTTAAAAAACAAATTGTTTTACTTTATCAAAATGGTAAAACCATTCTTGAAATTTTTAAGGAATATGGGGTGTCAAAATCAGCCGTATATCAGTGAATTGAAAAATTTAATAATTCTGGATCTTTTAAAGCAAAAGATAACCGCACTGTTGAAGAAAATGAACTAGATTGCCTTGCGGAAAGAATTAATCCAATTACGAATGGAAAACGACATTTTAAAGCAAGCGGCACTGATAATTAGCAAAAAGTAGAAATTATTAACAATAATAAAGAAAAATATTCCGTGTGTATATTGTAAAACTAAATCATAAAAAGTTAATAAAATTATAACAAATTAAAAATAAAAAACAATAATCACAAAAAATAGTAAATTAAAAATATTGTTTTTAATATTTATTTTTAAAATTATAAAATTAAACACAACAAAAAATAAATTTTACTAATCTTAACAAACACTAATTTAATTTAAAAAAATTTTTTTAAAATATTGTCTTGATGTAAAATTTTCCAAGCAAGGTCTAATTGTGGTATTTAATATATCTAAAATAGATTTTAATCTACTACGAATATTAATTAATGGCTCATTTTGACCCAATCAACGCCTTATATCTCTATTTATTCTTTCTACTAATACTTTCTGACGAGGTTTACCAGGATCACAAAAATAAACTCTTATTTTAAAATTTTTTTCTATTGTTTTTCATCTATAAAATTCTTTTCATCTATCGGTTAAAATACAACTAAATTTACTAATACCAATTTGTTTAATCATTTTCATTAAAATTGTTAATTAGACTGCACCCCGTTTAGTAAGTATTAATAAAAAGGTTTACAAACTTTCATTTATTATATATTTTTCTTTTTGGTTTGAATATCATTTATTTCATTTTTTAACATCATTAATATATTCATTATGAGATTTATAATTTTTATTATGGATTGTTCCTTTTTTAAGTAATGAATGAAAACTCTCAATAATAATGTTGTCTGCACAATGATAATTTTTACCCATTGAAATTATAATTTTGTTATCTAAACATTTACTATTATAATCTTTAGATGTATATTGATATCCGTGATCTGAATGAATTATTATTTTATTTAAATCTTTTTTTATTTTTTTAATTTTATTAATTGCATCATTTAAATTATCAATTACAAGTTTGTTATTATTAAATTTTGATCATTTTACATCAATAATTTCTTTAGTATATCCATCAAGTATTGTTGATTGATAATGTTTTTTACCATTTCAAATTAAATAAGTTACATCAGTAAATAAAATTGAAAATCTTTCTTTAATATCATTAAAATTACGATTTACTAAATCAGGATATTTAATTATATTTTTATTTCTATTTTGTTTTATTAATATTTTTCTACGCATACGCTTTACATATTCAGCTTGAATATTATTTTCTTTCATAATTCGCAATACTTTCTTAGCATTATAAACAATACCATAATCTTCTTTTAAATATTTGGTAATTCGACGATAACCAAATTGTTTTAAATTTTCTTCATAGACTTTTACAATATTTTTTAATGATTCGCTATCCTTACCATTACTTGAATAATTTTTATATTTATCTCAATAACTACGCTTTAAATCTGTTATATCAAGTAATAAATTTAGTGGATATTTATTAATGTTTTCTTTGATAAAAGATACAATTTTTCTTTTATTTAATTGTAAAAGTCATGAAGCTTTTTTAGTAATTCATACCTAACTTTGTAATAGTTTAAATCTCTTTTTTCAAATGATTCTTTTGGACCTTTATTGGTGTTTAAAATTCCTTTCTTAAAATTTTAATACCATGAAGCAACAGTTTTTTTATTAATTTGATATTTTTTTGCAATAAAACTTATACTATTATTTTTAACCTCTTGTACTATCATTTTTCGAAAATATGCTGTATATTTATTAAATTTTTGTCCTTTTCTTGCCATATAAAAATGCACCTCCTTTAAAGTTTAGCAAGGGCTTTTTTCTTTACTTACTTTTTTGGGTGCAGTCTAAAACCAATACTTGCCTTTTTACTAAATAAAATATGATAAAAAAGTATTTTTGATTTACGATTTACTAAAACTAACAAATAAAAATTACCACAATCAAGAGTATCCATTTCTCAAATTCCACTAAAACTTAAATCATTTCCATAATCATTTAAAAATTGCTTATAATCTCTAATATTAAGTAATTTTCCACAATTATCATTTTGTTCCCTATTTTTTGTTTTTCTTTTTTTATTTTTAAAATATAGCATTTCTTTTTTTAAATTAAAATAACCTAATTTAATATATTTATACATTGTTTTAAAACATATACCAAATTTTAAATTATATTGTAATTCATACGAAGTAATAATATTTTGTGGCGAACGACCAAAATTATTATATTCATTAGAAAAATGACTTAATTCTTGTGAATTTAACATTGAATATTTACGACATTGTTTTTTATTTTTATCATGTATTTTTTGTGCTTTTGCAGCAGTATAATCATTAATATTATCAAAACATATTTAACTCTTGCCAAATAGTTCTATAATCTCTATTCATTTGCTTAGCAATTTTTCGAATATTAATTATTCCATTTTCCTTTTTAAATAATTCATTATCTTTTAATTTTTCCAAATTTACTCTTTCATTAAAATCTAATCTTTCATATTTTTTCACACTTTACCTCCTAAAATATTTAAAATGTTATAATTTATGTGCAATAATTATAACATTTTAAATATTTTAGGAGGTATCGGATTAACAGCAACAAGTACAACATCATTAATTAGTTGCGAAAAACCAAATAATAGTGAAAACGGCGAGTAATAAACCAGAACCCAAACCACAACAACCACCAGTTGGAAGTAATTGAAAGTTAATTGAAGATTGTAAATTACGCGGGATAATTTATTCTTTACTTTTTAATTTCAATATCATTTGCAATCTTATTGACAGTATTAATAACAATATCTTTACCATACTTTTTACTAACGACCGCAAAATTAAATAGTGCTTTATTTGCATAATTTCAACCTCCTATAATTAACTTAAAAATTAACTTAAAAAAGTTAACTAAATTAATAGTTAACTTTTTATGATTTGGTATTTACAATTTACAGTTTACTATTAATTAATAAAATACGCTTCTGCATTTAATCCTTCTTTTGTTAACATTTGGCCTCCTTAAGTTAATATGTTACTTCATGACAATGACGACAACGAGCTTCATATTTATCTTTTTCCCCAATTAGGACAATTGGGTCATAATAATTAGCTGGATTACCATTAATTAATCGTTGTGTCCGGTTTGCTAAATTTCCACATTTAACACAAATGGCATGTAATTTTTTAACCTCTTCGGAACGGGTCATTAATTGTTCAACATTAAGAAAAGGTTCGCCCCGAAAATCTTTATCTAAACCATTAACAATAACAATAATCCCTTTGTCGGCTAAAGAATCAGCAACTTTAACAATATTATTGTCAAAAAATTGGACTTCATCAATCCCAACAACATTTGTCGTCGGTTTAAGTTTGACTAATAATTCATCGGAATTCTTAACTGATGTTGCTTTAACAGCTTTTTTACTATGACTCACAACTTGATTTTCGCTATAACGATTATCAAGTGTTGGTTTAAAAACTTGAATTTCAAATTTAGCATAACTCAAGCGAACTAACTGACGAATAAATTCCTCTGTCTTCCCCGCAAACATACAACCAGTAATTACTTCGACCCATCCCTTTTGGGCATTACTATTTAAAAAATACATTATTAACCCTCCATATATTTAATATTATTTTTAATAAAAGAGCTTAAATCCTTTAAAACTTTTTCCAAATCTTCTCATTGGTAAATTTTTGCCCCACTTGATAACTGATGACCGCCACCATAATATTTTTCTGCTACACCATTAATAATATAAGCATTACTACGAATGCTAAGATTAATATAACTTTCCGCTTTATTTTCAATTGCTCACATTCAAATTTTAAATTCTTTAATATTACTCATAATATTAACTCATGGCTTAACAGTTTCATAATTCATCGCATGTTCTTTTAGCATTTCGTCTGTTATCTTCACATAACTAATTTGATCATCATAAACAACTACTTGTGATAACAAATAATTTTTAAAACGAACATTAACCCATGAATCTTCATATAAGTTTTGATAAACTGATTGTAAATCAAATCCGGTGGCAACTAATTGCCCCGCTAACATAAAAGTTTCTTGACAAGTTTTACTATACATAAAACGATTTGAATCAGTTACGATACCCGTAAAAATTAACCTTGCTGCTTGGGGGGTTACTGTTAAACTTGATGTTAAAACTAATTCAGCAATCATTTCTGATGCTGCAATTTTTGTCTCATCAATTCATTGTAAATCACCAAAAGGGGTCATATTAGGATGATGATCAATTTTAATTACTTCTTCAGCTTTTTGCCAATATTTACTATCAATTCGTTCAATATTTGCTGTATCAGTCACAATTACTAATGCCCCTTGGTAATCTTCTTGTTGAACAAGATTAGGTGTCGCTAAAAAAGCTAAAAAATCACTTGGTTCACCATCAACTAATACTTTTTTATTTGGAAAATTATCTTTAATAAACTGTGCTAATCCAAATGCTGAACCATATGCATCACCATCTGGTGAAACATGACGTAAACAAATAATTGTTTGATACTCTTTAATTTTTTGTAAAATTATTCCTTTTAAATCTTGCATTTGTTTTCCTCACTTAAATATTAGCAACTAAATTACTATTAACTTTATCATAAACTAATAATGCTTGCTTTTTAAAATATATCGTTGTTATTCTTTTTAAATTTAATTCTTTTTCTGTCACTAACTTTTTAAAAAAAATATCATCATTAATTTCAAAAAAACAAACAATTGATTTAGAAATTTTTTTAATTATTTTAACATGTCCTTTATATGCCAAATGTAAATCCTTATTAAAGTCTTTTGTTCTTTTAAATGTAATTAAATTTGGATTAATTGCTAATCAATATTCCTTTTTGTCAATTAATTTAGTTCCTTTTGGTAGTTTAATTTTAATTTTCTCATTTGCTAAAGTATTTTCGGCTGCCACATATTTCATTGCAAAAACATTTTCCAAACTATTGTACATTGCTTGATATAACTCAATAGTATCTGGTGAATATTCAGCATGATCTTTTGACATTAATTTATAATTATTATCTTTATCAAAAATCAATAACTGTGTAACATAATTTTTAATATTCTCAACATTTTTTGTCAAAACTAAAAAAGTTAATTGGGGATTATAATTTTTCAAATTCAATAAAATGTCATTTAATTCATTTGCTTCATTATGTGTTAAATTATCAAACGTATTATGTAAAACAATTAATTCTTTATTACTTAAAATAACATTAATTAACCTAATTTTAGTATGGTCAAAACTACTCAAATTTTTGGTAAGTTTAAATCAATTCATTTTAATATCTAAATCACTCATTAATTTTTTAACTTTTTCAAAAGCTTGATTATAAACTGTCACAACTTTTTCACTTGCCTCAGCAATAGCAATTGAATTATCTTTTTCTCGCGGTTTTAATGTATTACCTAATAATTCCAAATGATATTTATGAAAAAATTCTAAAAATTTCCCTTTTAAAATTGTTGCTTCATCTGGTAATAAATTGGCAATTAATTGTTCTTGCTTTTGATTATAATTAAATCATTGGTCTTCTGACAATTTTGATCAAGTAACAATATTTGATGAATTACTTTTATTTAAAATCCCTTTAATAATGCTTTTACGTTTCGTATCTTTCATAACCGTATTAACAACATTAAAACGGTATTTTTTTAATGCTTTACGTGCTTTAATTAACAAATAACGTTCATAAGTGATTTCCGTATGTAAAATTTTTAAATACTTCTCACAAACCAACTTAGCACCAATAAAATAAAAACTTTTGTCTTTTAGTTTTCTTTTTTTAGCAATTTCATAACAATCACACAAATAATCTAAATCAAAAATATAATAAATTTTATCTCATAAAGCTTGTAAAAAGGCTAAATAACCTTCGTATACCCGAATCTCTTCGCGTTTATAAGTATAAGTATGTAAACTTTGAATTAGAATCGAATCTTTATCATCGTCTAAAATTTTACTAATTTCTTTTTTGTGAAATTCACTAATTTGGGTTAAATAGGTTTCAATTCATTCTTCTTTAATTCGAATTGAATTATTGAAATATTCATTAATAATTTTATCTGTTTTTAAGATTAACTCTTGTTTGTTTAAATCATTACCAATAAAAACTAAATTTTTATAAAAATATTTATTTTTATTATATTTTAATGAACTATCATGTAAAAACTTTGGTGTTTTTAAAATATGATAAGCTAAACGTAATTTTGTTGGTAAAAAAGCTAATCTTAATGCTCCTGATGAAACATAACCAATTTTTCGTTCTTTTGGTAATAAAGCCGTAATATTCCTATTGTTTAAATAAATCTTTCCACTACGAGGTTTTTTCTTCCCTAATAAAAGTTTTAAAAAATATAACTGTGAAAACTTATCTTCAAAACTAGTTCCTAAAACTTCTTGACTATTAACATCAAAGTTTAAATCTGCAAAAATAACTTTTTTATACCGTTTATATTTTAAATTATTAATTTTTAATCCCATTAAAACACCACGCTTCCAATCATTTTTACAATATACAAATGTTATAATTATTGTACATAAATTATAACATTTTAAATAAGGAGATAAAAATATGAAAAAGTTGCTAAGTATTTTAGGAGCTATCAGATTAACAGCAACAAGTACAACATCATTAATTAGTTGCGAAAAACCAAATAATAGTGAAAACGGCGAGTAATAAACCAGAACCCAAACCACAACAACCACCAGTTGGAAATAATTGAAAGTTAATTGAAGATTATAAATTACGCGGGATAATTTATTCTTTACTTTTTAATTTCAATATCATTTGCAATCTTATTGACAGTATTAATTACAATATCTTTACCATACTTTTTCACTAACGACCGCAAAATTAAATATTGCTTTATTTGCATAATTTCAACCTCCTATAATTAACTTAAAAATTAACTTATAAAAAGTTAACTATTAATTTAGTTAACTTTTTATGATTTGGCATTTACAATTTATTAAAAATTCTTTCTGCGGTCTTTTTCCCAACGCCTAAAATAGTTTTTAATTCCATAATTAATTCTTCATAGTTCATTTTAAATCTCCCATAAATTATTCAACTATTTTAATATTATCAAAAATTTGTTTTCCTGTTTCAAGTAATTCTTTATGTTCTTCATAATTATCAATTTGTGTCACTAATAAATTGCGGTAAAATTCTTCCACATTAATTAATGCTGGTTGTGGTAATTTATTTGCTTGTCTAATTTTAACATAATCATTACGAACATTATTTCATTCACTTTCACTTAAAGCAATAATAACAAAATAAAAATCAAAAAATTGAAAAATCTTGTTACGAAATTCTCAATCACACATTTCAATACTAATTCAATTCGCTTCTGGTTTTGTATTAGTTACAATAATTAATCCTTGCTCTGACGCTGCAGCATATTTAACATCATAAAAACTAATTAGTTTATCTAATTGAACTACTTTTCCTTTTTCATTAATTAACTCCATAAATTTATTTTCAAATTTTTCACGCTCTTCTTTATTAGCTTTAATTAAAATATTAAAAATTTGACTATTAGAATAATTAATATTTGAAATTTCATAAATGTTAATCTTATTTTTTATATCATCGCGATACTTATGCAAATCAGTTATTCCTGCTAATTCTTTGCCATGTGAAATTTTCTCTGCTTCGCTTGATATCAATGTCTCTTGGGCAATTATTTTATTAAAATGCAATTGTGAATCACTCTCATCTTTTATTGCTTTATCTTCAAATATTTTTGTTTCATTGCTAGAGCTAATAACTGGTTCGCCATCATCAAAAAATGAAAAATTATGAAATAATGGTTGATTATTCGGTATTTTTTTTTCTTCTTGGTGAACTAATATCTTATTCTCGTCTAAGGTTTTATCCACAAAAGGAATTTCTTCCTGAAGTTCTACTTCCTTTTTATCAGAATTATTTTCTGTTATTTCTTTATTTTCGGAAATTTGTTCTATTATAATATCATCAATACCGTTTTGATTTTTATTGTCAGAAAGCATTATCTCACTTAATTTTAAAGCCGTTAAGTTTTTCGAGCTATTCTCAAAAACCGCTAAAGCTTTTAAAAGAACTAATTCAAAATACATTTCTTGAGTTTTACTATTTCGCATTTTACTTGATGCTTCTGTAAACAAGTCAAGTAACATAATTAATTCTTTTGAACTTAACTGCTTTGCAAAAACGTTTGCTTGATCTTCAGTTAATAAATTTAAAAAAATAATATTCCCGGTTTGTTTATACTCAAAAATCTCTTTTAACATATCTAATAAATTTAATGTTAAAATTTCAAAATCAGAACCGGCCTCATAAATTTTTTTACTCGTTAATAAAACTTCAATTGTTTTATATTCTAAAATATCTTTTATCAATTTTAACTTAATTGTTTTTGAAACTGTTGCAAAAATAATGTTAACACTTTCCAACGTAATATTCTGATCAGAAAACATAATCACTTGTTCTAAAATACTTAATGAATCCCGGGCACTTCCATCCGCTAATAGGGCAATTTCTTTAATCGCAATTAAATCATATTTAATTTCTTCTTTTTGTAAAATATTAATAATATTATTTTCTAATTCAATTTTTGATATTTTACGGAAGTTATACTGTTGGCAACGAGAAATAATTGTTGCTGGAATCTTATGACTTTTTGTCGTTGCTAAAATAAAGACAACATGTTGTGGTGGTTCCTCTAATGTTTTTAATAAAGCATTAAAAGCTGAATTAGTTAACATATGAATTTCATCAATAATATAAACTTTATATTTTGCCATAGTAGGAAGTAGCTGCACATTATTTCTAATTTCTCTAATTTCATCAATCCCATTGTTTGATGCTGCATCAATTTCAAATACATCAACGGCACTTCCACGATTTATTTCATTACAACTATGACATGTATTACATGGATTCCCATTATCTAAATTAATACAATTTATTGCTTTTGCAAATATTTTTGCAATTGAAGTTTTTCCTGTTCCCCGTGGTCCTGAAAATAAATAAGCATGCGAAAATGTATTATTAATAATCGAATTTTTCAAAGCTTTTTTAATTTCAACTTGTTCAACAATTTTATCAAAATTATTTGGTCGATATTTACGATATAAAGAAATATAATCCATTTTTATGCCCCCGTTCAATATTATTGAAACTATAGTAATTTTATTTTACTCTTTTAATTTCAAATATTCTATCTTAATTGTTTAAAAAAATTTTTCATTAAATCTTTTAAAACAACATTCTCATCATGTTTTCTGACATGATGAACTTTTAATTTTGACACATCAAAAGTATGGTTAGACTTTAAAAAACCATATTTTTCATTTGACAAATAATAGTTAATAACTTTAATTCCTGAATTAATTATTGCTCCTAAACACATCATACACGGTTCAACGGTAACTCATATTGAACAATCGCTAATTTTATTTGTTCGTTTTTTGCGACATGCTTGATTTAAAGCATAAATTTCAGCATGTGTCGTTACAGATTTTTTTGTTGTTTTATTATATCCAATGGCAATAATTTTTTCCTTTTGATCAACAACTAATGCAGAAATTGGAACATTTTTTTTCTTGTATGCTCGTTGTGATAACTTATATAATTTATTAAAAATTAATGTAGTATCTTTCATAAATTCACCCTTATCATAAAAAATGTCATTACACATAGGCCTTAATTTTATGGCTGCTACCTTCCGGTCCTGACCAGTTTCAAATGTAACTATTGTAATGACATAAATATTATAGCATATAATTTTATTTTTCCTACTCTTTTTATTAAAATACGGAATGTTTCACGTGAAACATTTTAAGCAATAACAGTTTCTCCTTGCAAATAACTTTGCAATTTCTTTGGTATTCTAATAGTTCCATCTTCATTTTGATAATTTTCTAAAATTGCTGCAATTAAGCGGTCGACTGCTAACCCTGATCCATTTAAAGTATGAACAAATTTTATTTCATTATTATCATCGCGATAGCGTAACTTCATTCGGCGTGCTTGGAAATCAAGACAATTTGAACATGATGAAATTTCCCGATATTTATTTTTCCCAGGCATCCATACTTCTAAATCATATGTTTTCGTTGAAGAAAATCCCATGTCACCAGAACATAATAAGATTACCTGGTATGGAATTTCTAATAATTGGAGAATATTTTCTGCATCCACCACCATTTTTTCTAATTCATCAAATGAATCTTCTGCTCTTGTAAACTTAACCATTTCAACTTTTTTAAACTGGTGTAAACGAATAATTCCTTTTGCATCACGGCCAGCTGAACCAGCTTCTTGGCGGAAACATGGGGTATAAGCCGTATGATAAATTGGTAATTGGTTTTTTGCTAAAATCTCTTCCCGATATAAGTTAGTAATTGGTACTTCTGTTGTTGGGATTAAATATAAATTATCTTTTTCAATATAATATAAATCTTCCTTAAATTTTGGTAAGTTTCCTGTTCCGTACATAATTTGTGGTTGAACTAAAATTGGTGGTTCAATTTCGTCATATCCTCGCTTAGCATGTTCATCTAACATAAAATTCATTAAAGCACGTTCTAATTTAGCCCCCATCCCCTTATATACCACAAAACGTGAACCTGATAATTTTGTTCCTCGCTCAAAATCAATCAAATCTAATGCAGTAGCTATTTCTCAATGTTCTTTGATTTTTTTAGGAGTAGAAATTTCTCCTCATTTCCGAACTTCTAAATTATCATTTTCATCTTTTCCCGTTGGAACTGAATCATCTGGAATATTCGGCGTAACTTCTAAAATGGCTTTAATTTTATCTTCCACTCCTTTTAATTGTTCATCAATTGTTTCCATTTCTTGTTTAAGCGCACTAATTAATTCCTTAATTTTTGTCGCCTCTTGATCTTTCTTTTCTGCAAGTAGCGTTCCAACTTTTTTTGACTCAAGATTTCGTTTTTCCTTTAATTTTTCTGATTTAACAATTAGGTCATGACGCTGTTCTGATAATTTTTTAACATCTTGCAAATATGAAAAATCATCATGTCGGCGACTTAATTTTTTGATTACTTCGTCAAAATTTTCAACAATTCTTTTTTGATCTAACATTTTCTATCTTTCTCCTTCAATGTTAATTTTCTTTTTTAAAATTTCAATAACTTCTAATTTATCATCTTGTTCTAATCGCATAATCTTAACACCCGATGTTGTTCGACCAAATAAGGGAATTTGTTCCAACGAAACGCGAATAATATTTCCTTTTTTTGCTCCAACTAAAATGTCTTCTTCCCCACTAACAGCCTGAACAAATTTTAAATATCCTGTTTTATCTGTTAAGTTCATTGACTTAACACCCTTAGTATTTCGTCCTGTTAAACGATAATCTTTAATTAATGTTTTCTTTGCATAACCATTTGCAGTTATTGATAAAACATATTTGGCAGACCGTCCTGAACTTACCCCAATTGTTTCACCAACATCATCATTAACAATTCCTTTGACCCCAATTGATTGGCGACTCATTGGCCTAATTTCTTCTTCATTAAAATGAATTACTTTTCCAATATTATTTCCAATAATTACATCATCTTGTCCTTTTGTAATAATGACACTTACTAACTCATCTTTATTTTTTAATTCAATTGCAACTTTTCCTGTTTGTCTAATTTGATTAAATTCACTTAGTTTTATTTTTTTAATCAAACCTTTTTTCGTTACAAAGAATAAATTATCTTCGGTTGAAATTGTTTCATCAATTGCAATAATTGTTTGAATACTTTCTGTTTTATCAATCGCAATTAAATTAATAATTGGTAACCCCCGGGCATGCCGCGAATATGTTTGAATTTGATACGCTCGTAATTTATAAACTTTTCCAAAATTGGAAAAAATTAATAGCGAATCAATACTATTAGCACTAATAATTTTTTTCAAACTATCTTCCATATTAGCTAAACCAATAATCCCTTTGCCACCACGATTTTGTAATTTAAACGTATCATCAGCAACTCGCTTAACATAACCATCTTGTGTTAACATAATTAAAATATCTTCTCGTCGAATTAATTCTTCTGGATCAATTTTCGTTAATTCTTCATTAATAATTTGGCTTCGCCGTTTATCACCATATTTTTTTTTAATTTCTTTTAACTCCGTAATCATAATGACAACTTGCTTTTCACTATTGTTAATAATTTCTTCTAACTCCTTAATTGCAATCTTAATATCACTAATTTCATGATTAATTTTTTCAATTTCTAATCCTGTTAAGCGTTGTAAACGCATTTCTAAGATTGTACGAGCTTGCTCGGTTACTAAATTAAATTTATTAATTAAAGCCTCACTAGCAATTTGTGTTGTTTGCGATTTTTTAATAATTGCAATTACTTCATCAATATGATCAAGGGCAATTTTTAACCCTTCTAAGATTATTAAACGACTACGATTTTTCTTTAGTTCAAATTGACTACGCTTAATAATAATATCAATTTGATGCTCAATAAAATATTTTAAAATTTGTTTTAATCCCATTACTTTTGGTTGGTTTTTATACAATGCTAAAATATTTAATGAAAAGTTAGTTTGTAAGGGCGTTAATTTATATAACTTATTTAAAATAACATTTTCTTGTGCATCACGTTTTAATTCTAAAACAATGCGCACCCCTTCCATGTTTGATTCGTCCCGTAGATCACTAATTCCATTAATAATTTTATCGCGAATTAATTCAGCAATTCGTTCCAATAATTTTGCTTTATTAATTTGATAAGGAATTTCAGAAACAATGATTCGTCTTTTATTATTGATTTCTTCAATATCAATTTTTGAACGAATTGTAATTGTTCCATTCCCCATCTCATAAGCCTTGATTAAACCATTACCAGCGGTAATTAATGCCCCAGTTGGAAAATCAGGACCTTTAATAATTTTCATTAATTCAATGGTTGTTATTTCCGGGTTTTTTGTTACCGCAATAACCCCATCAATTATTTCATTTAAATTATGAGGTGGAATATTAGTTGCCATTCCAACCGCAATTCCACTAGCTCCATTAACTAGTAAATTAGGAAAATACCCTGGTAAAAAACTTGGTTCACTTTCACTACCATCATAATTATCATTAAAAATTGTTGTTTCTTTTTCAATGTCTTTAATTAATTCACCAGCAATTTTACTCATTTTTGCTTCTGTATACCGCATTGCCGCTGGAGCATCACCATCCATTGAGCCAAAATTTCCATGTCCATCAATTAACGGATAACGATAAGAAAAATATTGGGCCATTCGGACCATCGCTTCATAAACGGCTGCATCACCATGGGGATGATATTTCCCAATTACTTCCCCAACAATTCGCGCTGATTTTTTATGTTGTTTATCGTAAGTCATATTTAAACCTCACATTGCATAAATAATACGCCGATGAACCGGTTTTAAACCATCACGAACATTAGGAATTGCTCGTGAAACAATAACTGACATTGCATAATCTAAAAATCCATTTTTTATTTCATCGGCAATATCAATATCATGAATTTTACCATCATAATCATAGCCATCATTTTCTGGTTTCATTGACCAACACCTCCTTTTAAACATCTAAATTTTTAACATATTTTGCATTTTCACGAATAAATTTTTTTCGTGGTTCGACATTTTCACCCATTAATTCACTACAAATTAAATTTGCTTCAAACGCATTATTAACAGATACTTTCAATAGTAATCGTTGTTCTGGATCCATTGTTGTTTCTCATAGCTGTTCTGGATTCATTTCTCCTAATCCTTTATAGCGTTGAATTGTATAATTTTTAATATTTTTGTTTAATAATTCTTCTTTATAAAGATCTAATTCATTATCACTATATACATAAAGAATATTATTACCATTTTGGATTTTATATAGTGGTGGTTGAGCAATATAAATATTGCCATTTTCAATTAAATCTTTCATATAGCGATAAAAGAAAGTTAATAATAAAATTCGAATATGGGTCCCATCAACATCGGCATCTGTCATAATAATTACTTTTTGATAACGTAATTTTTTACCATTAAAATTATCTTTAATTCCAGTTCCTAAAGCGGTAATAATTGAGTTAATTTCATTGTTTTCAAATACTTTTAATTGTTTAGCTTTTTCAACATTTAAAATCTTCCCTCGTAAGGGTAAGATTGCTTGAAATCTTCGATTTCGGCCCGATTTAGCACTTCCACCAGCAGAATCCCCCTCAACAATATAAAGCTCAGCAATTTTAGAATCCTTTGTTTCACAATCAGCTAATTTGCCTGGTAATGAAAAATGATCCATTACAGTTTTACGTCGTGTTATTTCTTTTGCCCGTTGTGCAGCAATTCTTGCTTTTAAGGATATACTTATCTTTTCAATAATTTTTTTTGCATCTTCTGGATTCTCTAATAAATAACTACTTAAGCCCTTTCCAACGACATTGGAAACATTTTTTTTAACTTCACTATTTCCTAATTTTTTTTTAGTTTGTCCTTCATATTGGGGATCAGGATGACGAATTGAAATTATTGTTGTCATTCCTTCCTTAATATCATCTCAAGTAAATTTATCTTCATTCCCCTTATTATTCTTATTAATATTCTTAAAATAATTATTTAACTCATGAACAATCGCTAATTTAATTCCTTCTTCATGGGTTCCACCTTCATGAGTATTAATATTATTACAAAAAGAAAAAATATTTTCCAAATAATTATCATTATACTGAATTCCACATTCAACAATAATATTATCCTCAATTCCTTCAACATAAAAAACATCGTTTATGGGCGTTCCAATTGTTTTATTTAATTCTAAAACATAATCTTTAATTCCATTGTTAAATTGATAAACAACAGATTTTTCCTCATCTTCTTCTCGTAAATCAACTAATGATATTTCTAACCCTTTATTTAAAAAAGCTAATTGTTTAATGCGATTTTGAATTGTTGAAAAACTAAAAATTGTTGTTTCAGTAAAAATATTTTCATCTGGTAAAAAAGTAACTGTTGTTCCTGTTTCAGAAGTTGGTCCACTCTCTTTAACTGGCGTTAAAATTTTTCCTCCATTATGAAATTCCATCACATATTCTTTATTATTTTTTTTAACTTCGACTTTTAAATATTTGCTTAATGCATTAACAACACTAGCTCCAACCCCATGTAATCCTCCAGAAATTTTATAGGTATTTGAATCAAATTTTCCCCCTGCATGTAAAATGGTAAAAACAGTTTCAACAGTTGAAACATTTGTTTTTGGGTGAATTTCAATTGGAATTCCCCGTCCATTATCAACAATGGTAATTGATTGATCTTTATTAATGATAATTTTAATTTTATTAGCAAAATTAACTAAAACTTCATCAATTGAGTTATCAATAATTTCTCAAACTAAATGATGTAAACCCCTGACATTTGTTGCGCCAATATACATCCCTGGTCGTTTTTGAACTGCTTCTAACCCCTCTAAAATTTGAATTGACTCTGAACTATAATTATCACCCATAAATAATTCTCTCCATTTCTGTCTCTTTTTATTTTACCATTATTACCTAATTTAACCCTATAAAAAATTTATAAAATACAATAAATAATCAAAAAAAAAATGAATAATGATTTTTTAATATGATCGGATTGGTAAAACTAATTGTTGTAAGGCAGGATCATCATTCGCAGTAATAATTAATGGTTTTGTTTCATCAATCATTTTAATGGTAATTTCTTTTGTTTTAAAAGCTTTCAAAGCATCAAGAATATACTTTGAATTAAAAGCAATAGTTTGATCTGCCCCTTCAACTTTAAACTCCTTAATTTCTTCTTCTGTATTACCAATTTCTTGGGTAAATGAAGTAACTAAAACTTTTTGTTCCTTTATTTTTAAGGTAACAATTGTCTTCATTGCTTCATTTGATAAAACGCTAGCTCGCTCAATAATTTTAATTAATTCGCGATTATTAATTGTTAATGAAGTATTAAATACATTTGGAATAACTTTACTTGTATCTGGATATTTTCCTTCAATAATTTTTGTTTGAACAATTGTGTTATTAACAATTACACTAACTGATTTATCTGTAATTTTTATTTTAATTTCTTGATCATTTTCCGAAATTAAACGGCCAATTTCATTAATAAATTTTCCCGGAATAATAACATCAAAATCATAATTATTATTATATTCAATTTTCTTACATGACAATCGAAATGAATCAGTGGCCGTAATTATTAATTCTTTATTACTTTGATTTGTTTTTAAATTTAATCCATTAAAAACAATTCTTTTTTCTTTTTCCCCAATTGCAAAACTTGTTTGTGAAATAATTTCTTTTAATATAGCACTTGTAAAAATAATTTCTTTTCCTTCTATCTCAAATGACAAATGAGGATAATCGGCTGAATTTAATGTATTTAAAATTGAATCAAAGTTATTGGCTTTAATTTTAATTAAATTGCCTTCAACAACTTCCAATGTAATAAATTCATCTTCAATTTTACGAATAACTTCAACAATAAATTTATTTTTAATTAAGACACTACCAATTCGAGTAATATTTAAATCATTACCAATAATTTCGGATTTAATTGAAGTATCACCATCAGAAGTAGTAAAAGTAATCTTGTCTTTTTTAACTTCAATTAAAATTCCTAATAATGAAGGAATTAATGTTTTTTGAGAGATTATGTGGCTTACTTTCAATAGTTCATCTAATATCTTATCTTTTTTAATGTTTACAATCATTTTGTTACTCCTTACTTAATATTATCTGTAATATATAAATAATTATTTACAATTTACAATTTAAAATAGTATTTTTTACTTATTAGTATTATAATGTAGAAAATGTGGAAAACTTATGAAAGTTTTAAATAATATTCTTCTTTTATTAAAAAACAACAGTTTAAAACAATGTGTTATTTTCCTTCAATTTTTCTGCGGATTGTATTTACTAAATGTTTAAATTCTTTATTTGTACCAATATGAGCTTCAACTTTTTTGACACTATTTATAACAGTAGTATGATCTTTTCCCCCAAATTCGGTCCCAATTCTTGTAAACGGTTCATCTAATAATGTTCGGCAAAAATACATTGCGAGTTGTCGAGCTTGCATTACATTACTCACCCTTGATTTACTCATCATTGCTTTAACAGTAATATTATAATTATCGGCAACAATTTGCTTAATTTTTTTAGGGGTAATTTTTTCATTATTTTGTAGAGGTGCATTTTTAAATGCTTTTTCAACATCAGTTAAAGTAATAATTTCGTTGGGCTTTTTATTCATAACGGCTAAAAATAATAATCGTTTAATTGCCCCTTCTAGTTTTCGAACATCACTATTAAAATTTAAAGCAATAAATTCTAATGATTCTTCTGAAAATAGCGATAAGTTATTTTGATGTTTTAGCTTTTGTTCTAATATTTTGAGGGCTGTTTCGAAATCTGGTGAATCTAACCCAATACTTAGTCCATATGAGAACCGTGAAATAATTCTTGCTTCAAAACCACCAAGATCATCAGGATATTTATCAGAAGTAATAACAATTTGTTTATTTTTTTCAATATATGAGTTAAAAATATGAAAAAATAATTCATTTGTTTTATTTCGTTTTGCTAGTAATTGAATATCATCAATTAATAAACAATTATAAATATCATAAGATGTTTTAAAAGCTTCAATAATTTCATGGCCTTGGTTTAAAATATCCATTGCAATTTTTCCAAATTCATCAGCTTTTAAATATTTCACACTGTTATTTGTTTTATAAATTTTGTTTACTTTATTTTCAATTGCGTGTAATAAATGTGTTTTTCCAAGCCCTGAGTCACCATAAATAAATAATGGATTTCACTTTTTCCCAACATCTAAAGCAACTGCTAAAGCTGCTTGCATTGCTTCATGGTTAGAATCACCACGAACAAAATTTTCAAAAGTATAATTTTCATAATAAGTAGTGTTGTTATTTTCCGTTAATGTATCAATTTTACTAATTACAGACGCTTCTTTATTAATATTTTTTTCTAATTCAAAAGAAATGTTGTATTCAATACCCGTTAATTTTTTTAAAATGTTTTTAATTTTTTCATTTAACCCTGCTTCAAAAAGACCAATAGCAATTTCTGATTTTGTTGTAATTAAACAATTATTATCAGATACCGTATATAGGTTTGTGTCACTAATATAGTAGTTATAAATTTCAGGGGAAACTGATTCATCGCGGGATAATATTTCTTTAACTTCAATCCATAATTCTTTTGTATTCA